>CAXBPH010000148.1:0-16723 GCA_963977445.1 uncultured bacterium
CGCGACCCGCCCTACCGATAAAATCCTTCGCACCAAGCCATCCCCACCCCTCGAATCAAATATACGAGGTCGGTGCAGTCCCCGGGGACTGCACCGGCGTCACGTATTTCACCCGCCAAAACACAACACGTGGTTGGCTTTGCTCTGTCCGTACGAAGCAGCGAATTAGATAACCGGGGCCGTCCCCCTGAGGGCAATGCACTTCAGGGGGACGGCCCCGACCATCTACGCGACTCACCCTACCAACAATAACCTTCGCACCAAGCCATCCCCACCCCTCGAATCAAGGTTACGAGGTCAGTGCAGTCCCCGACTCAGCGCTTCCACAATCCGCGCCACCACCACATCCACCTCCGCCGCCGTGGTCATTCGTCCCAGCGAGAAGCGAATGCTCCCGGCCATTCGTTCGTCGTCGCAGCCCATGGCCGCGAGCACGTAACTGGGTTGGCGCACGGCACTCGTGCAGGCCGATCGGGTGGAAACGTGAATTTCCGGTATGGCCTTCATCAGTTGGTCGGCATTGACCTGGGCAAAACTCAAACTGGCGAAACCCGCCAGCCGTTCCACGCCGTGTCCATTGCGGCACACATCGAGCCGCGCCATCAGTTCGGACTCCAGGTAGTCGCGCAGTCCGGCAACGCGGGCCTCCGCTTCGGCCTGTTCTTCGAGGGCCCACTTCGCAGCGGCCCCCAGCCCCACAATCCCCGGGACATTCAAGGTGCCCGAGCGCAGTCCCCGTTCGTGGCCTCCGCCGTGTTGCAGGGGCACACACCGCACCCGGGGCCCCTTACGCCGCACGTACAGCGCCCCTACTCCTTTGGGTCCGTAAATTTTGTGGGCACTCAAACTGAGCAGGTCGATGCAATCCCCTTCCACATCAATCGGCACCTTCCCAAAACTCTGGGTGGCGTCGGTGTGAAAAAGCACGCCCTTTTCCCGACAGAGGGCACCGATCTTACCAATCGGCTGCAAGATACCCGTTTCGTTGTTGCCGTGCATCACGGACACCAGAATGGTGGACGGCGTAATCGCGGCCGCCAATTCTTCCAGGTCGATTTGGCCCATTGCGTCCACGGAAAGATAGGTCACGTCCATCCCACGGGTTTCCAGCCAGGCGCAACAATCCAATACGGCCTTGTGCTCCGTCGCCACCGTAATCACATGATTGCCCCGGCGCGTATAGTAGGGCGAAAAGGCCACCCCCTGGAGGGCCAGGTTGTCGCACTCCGTGGCACCACTGGTCCACACGATTTCCCGGGGATCGGCTCCCAGCGCCGTCGCCACCTGTGTGCGGGCCCGTTCTACCGCGCTGTGGGCGTAGTCACCGCTGCCGTGTTGACGGCTTGCGGGGTTTCCATAGTGGGTGCTGAAAAAGGGCAGCATGACCTCTAGTACCCGAGGGTCCACGGGGGTCGTGGCCGCATAATCGAGATAGATATTCGTCATGTCACTTCCGTCACCGCGCTGGACTGGTGAAGCCACTGCCGGGCATGGGCCAAGGCAGAGACCGTGTGCACCGTGGGATAAAGTTGTTCGTGGTACCAGAGCTTGGCGAAATAGAGTCCAATGGGCGCCGCTGGGAACGCCGTCCCCCCTTCCGTTGCGTCGCAGAGCCAATCGACCCCACGGTGGATGGCGTCCACGACTTCGGGAACGGCACCATCGGGGTCCTGATAACACAGGGCATCCAGCGCCAGGGCACTTTCTTCGATACTGGGCACCACGCCTGGCGCACCGCCCCATCCGCCCTCCACACTCTGGGCCAACAGGAGCCATCCCACCCCGCGCCACCGGGCATGTTCCCAGTCGTCTCGCAAGGTGCCATAGACCGCAGCGCTTGGGACTCTTGGAACGCCCAGGGTCAGCGCCGTGCCATAGACCGGATTCTCCTGTTCCGGTGCCGCCTGGTTGCCAAACCACAGGGGCGTCCAATGGCCATCAATCGCCTGGGCAGCAAGCAGGAAGGTGAGGGCCCGCACCGCCGCCTCGTCCAACGTCGCCTGCTCGGCCTCGTCGAAGACATCCCTCCAGATAAACCAGGCCCGCAGGGTGTGGGCCGTCAAATCGGGACAACTCTTGTCGAAGGGCAACTTCCCCCAGCCCCGGCAAAAGGTGGGGATGCCCCCGTCTTTATTCTGCAAGCCCATGAGCCAACGCACACCGGCCCGCGCCTGCTCCGTAACCGAAGCGTCAACGGGTAGTCCTTCGTCGTCTTTCTCCGCCAGATGAAAGAGGGCGAGCAACGCCCCCGGTGTGTCATCCCCATCGGGCACGCCGCCAGAGAGATCGGTCCACGCCCATCCGCCTGGCTCGGCGAGGGTGTAGGGGTGGGGCACCCGTCCCTGCTGACCGCCAATCCAATCCAGGAGTTGGCGCCGCTCGTCGTCGTTCAGGTGGCTTTCCAGGGCACCATCCCGCGCCAGGGCCTTCACACTCAGGGTGGTCACCCAGGTGCACAAATTCGTGTCAATGGGCCAGCTTCCATCGGGGCGCACGGTTTCCTCAAGAAAGCCAAGGCACGCCGATGTGACCGGGTGGGAAAGATGGCCGCTCCCAATCAGGCTCATGGCCACAAAACTCGTGAGGGGGGCCGCTTCGAGAAAGCCGCCGGACGCCGGTTGAATTTCCGCCAACACGCCCAACGTCCGGGGCCGCGCCAGGGTCCGAATCAACCGAATCAACGGGTTGCGGCTCGGGCTACGGTGATGAATCACCGTCCCCACCGCGATAAGTGCAGGGAGGGCATAACTCACCACGGGCAGCCCCAGTCGGTTAAACCAGCGACGGGGCAGTCCGCCCAACTCAAAGGGCAAGGCCGTTACGCCGCGCCAGGCCTTTCGTCCGGTTCCAAAACACCCGGCAAGGGCGCACAAGGTCAGGATGGGTATGGAAAAGGTTTTGTCCACGCCATAACGCGCGCTGATCGTTTTGGAAATGGCCCGGGGTGTGAGTTCCCCAATTTCACCGGCGAGCCAGAACGCCGCGCGATCCACCCCATCGGCATCTCCGTCGCCACGCTGGGCCACACGGAGCGCGGCCCAACATAAGGTTGTGGTGCTGATGTTGGTGGGACTCGCCACCGTATCGCCCCAGCCGCCGTCTTCGTTCTGATGGGTAGTGAGCCATTGGCGCGCACCGTCAATCAGTTCGTCATAGTCCGCCGTTTTGGTCTCTTGTCGGGCCAGTGTAAAGGCGCACAAGGCCGTCGCCGTGGACAGGGCACTGGACGATAACTCCCCGCACCAATAGCCCTCTGCCGTGCGGCCATTCAACAAGGCCCGTTGGGCATTCCGTAAGGTCTCTTCCAGTCGTTCCATGACGATCCTTTGCCGCTGCTCTCAGAGGCTGAGGTGCCCGAGGGCCAACAGGGCGTAGTAGGTATATTCAATATCTTCGGCTTCATCCAGCCAACTCCCACAGAATGCCTTGCCCGTCCAGAGGGAATCCAGAAAGTCGAGGCCCGGTTCCCGGAGGTGCTCCCAGGATACCCGCATCCCCGAAAGGGCATGGAGGGCCGTGGCCGTGGAAAGGAGGTCGGGCAATTCGATGCCACAAGTGGCCATGAAGCCGCCATCCCGGTGGGCCCGAGCCAATAGCCAGTCTCCGGCTTCCTCCGGTATGGGCGCGCCCAGGTGACGAAACAGGGTAATAGCGGCCGCCGTTGTGGGCGTCGTGCCCATGGGCAGGTTGGGCTCGTTGGCGTAACCACCGTCGCTGGTCCGAAGCCCCTCGACGACCCGGAGAATTCCTTCGGGGTCTGGCAGGGTCAGTCCCAGGTCCTGGTAGACGCCGAGGGCCAGAAAGCTGTGGTAAATGGTGCCGTGCTCCGCCTCGGGATGGGGACCATAGCCACCATCCGTCGTGCGACAGGTCTCAATCGCCGCCACAAGCCCCCGGGCATCGGCGGGGTCCATGGCGCTGTCCAGGCTGGCCCAACAACGTGCCAGACACGCGCCGTGCACGAAGTCCAGCGCCGATCCATCTCCGAATCCGGAGAGATAGGCCGTGGTCAGGGCCGTCGGTGGGGACACCTGCAGCGCAAGCAACCCTTCCAGCCCGAAAACGGAATAATAAAGGTCCTGGTTTCCGGCGCGGTCCCGGAAGCCGCCCCCTTCATGGGCCTGTGTCCCGAAAAACTCAGTGACCCGCTCCGTTGCCCCCGCCAACAACGTGGGAGCCAGCCGTGCGACCTGTAGCATTTCGAGCCTCAAACTCACTGCAATATCCTTCGATAAGCTGCTCACTGAATATCTTACCAACGACGCGACGGAGCAAGCCTTTCAACGTCGCGTTGGGCAGATAACGAAGGGAGCGCACCGCCTCTTCTTTATAGGCTTCCAACAACTCCTCCGCCTTCTCCAACACGCCCCGACCTTCGAGCACCGTTCGCACCGTCTCCCGCGCTTCGGCGTAGGTCGTGTCGCCGCACCAGAGGTCGGCGATGCAATCCTGCTGCGCCCCCTCGGCGGCACGCTTGTGGGCAATGGCCAGGATGAGTGACGGACGGACCGCATCGAGATCGTGGGAATCCCCGTCATCGCTGTGGTCTTCAATATCGTCGGCAATCTGATAGGCGATGCCCAGGGCTTCGCTGTATTTCGTCAGCACGTCGTGGGTTTCCCCATCGGCCTTGCCGAGGCAGGCACCCAGACGAAGGGCCACCTCAAAGGCTGGGGCCGTCTTCATGCGGAAGATATCCAAGATTTCCATGGAGGAGAGCACCGAGCGTTTTTCCGCCCAGCACAATTCTGTGCCCTGTCCCCGGCTCAGCATTTGATGAGAAAGAGCGGCCAGCCGGAGCATCTCCACCTTGATGGCAGGCTCCGCGTCGATATCGGCGATAAGCTGATAGCCCAGACCCAACATAAAGTCGCCCACATTCAGGGCCACGGGTACGCTCCGCTCCACGTGCAAGGTCGCCGTGTCGTAACGTTTCTCATCCCCGTCTTCGATGTCATCGTGAATCAGGGATGCCTTGTGAAAACACTCGATAGCCACGGCCAGTTGGCGCAATGCGTGGCTCAGCTCGGGAGCCTCGTCGTGGTGCTCCCCTTCAATGGCCATATAGGTGCACGCCGCCAGATAGGGACGCCAACGTTTTCCATCTTTGGCCAGCCAATACCGCGCAATATCATCGGTTTCGCTGATGCATGGACCCAGCAGGTCATCCAGCGCATCCCGGGTAAACCAGGACTGCACATCCTTCTTCAGGCCGTCCAGATCGAGGCGATAGGTTCGGTCATCCGAACTCAGATGGATCACATCCCAGACCCAATCCAAGTCCACGGTCGTGTTGATGCAATCATCCTGCAGCAGGGGAATCGCCACACTCGGAATGGCCGCCGCCTCCATATGGGGAAAACATTTTTCCAGCACGTTGAGACAACTCACCCCCACCACCGCGTCAATCTTGCCTGTTTCGATCATCTTCCGCACAATGGCGGAACCCTCCGCCACCAACACGGCATAACCCAGCCGTTCCGCCTCCACCGAGAGATCCTGAATCGAGCAGAGGCCGCACTCTTTACAGAGCAGGCCAAATTCATCAAAAGGGGCCGGACACTTGCTCTCGACCCGCAGACATTTCGGGACGAGCAACAGGCGGCGTTCATAGGGTATCTGGGCCAGAGAGTCCGACCACGCCGCGTTGCTGACCAATACGGCCGCATAATCGGCGTACTGAGGATCCACCTGGGCGTGCTTCAGCACGGCCGCCGTGTGTTCCCGCAGTTCATCCATCGTCAAGGGCGGAACCAGTCCAACCGAACGGGCGTAGAGGCGGGTTACCTCTTTCAAATGATTCCGAGTGGCCTTGCCATCGGGAATATCCGATTGGGCCGGGCGATAGGCCTGACGAGGCACCTTGGGCGGCAGCACCAGCGGGGGCAACGTACCATGGGACACGCCACCGTTCTCCGGCATTGTAGCTGTCAGAGACCCGTTGCTTTTTTCTTCACTCATCGCGCCACCAAATTCCTTTCCAAAAAACCACCACGACCATTTACCACGGGGGTAAGGCTATCAGGTGTATGCGCCGAAACCAAAAAACCAGTATTTCTTGGCAATGCGGTACAACCAGTGCTTCTCCGGAATTTCGTTGCCCGGATTATATTGGCTGTTCAACGAGCTCATCGCCTCCAACTCCGGCATGGCCTTCTTCCGGGCCGTCGTGTCGTGGGCACCGTTGCGCTCTACAATTTCTTTCAGCAGATCAGGCCGCTCCAACACAATACAACCCCGCGTGGCCTCGGCCGCCGTCTTGCGGAAATCCGCCAGCAATGGGGACTCCGTCATGGTCGTATAGATGTCACCATCGTTGTCGTGAATCGATTCACTGGCAAACTGGATAATGGGACAGGGCTCAATATCACCCCAGGGGCTGATGTGGTGGCTGATGCCCACCGCAGCCGGACAGAGCGCATTACCTTTGTCATCCCAATAGGCATCGACAAATCCGATGGACTTCTGGTTGCGCATTTCCACACCAAAACGACGAACCGCAAGAACCTGCTCGGGTTTCAACGCCAGTTCCGGCTTGGGGTCGGGCCCCACGGCGCGATAGGTGTGAAACCACGCGTAGTGCACGCCGCGCTGGATCAATTCATCCACCCACGATTCCTGCACCAGGTCTTCAAAGTTATTCTGGCAGACGCTCGTCGCCACCCCCGTAATAATACGATGGCGAATGCAGGCTTCCAGGCCCCGCAGTGTGTGATTCAATACCTTCTTGCGACCCCGGCGCTCGTCACTGACGATTTCGCGGCCTTCAATGCTCAGCAACACGGTGGCATTGCCCACACGGCGCAGTTCGGCCGCTACCTTGTCGGTGATGAAATGGCCGTTCGTAAAAATCTGAAAATAACAGTCGGGGTGGGCTTCCAGGATACGAATCAGATCGGGATGCATGAAGGGCTCGCCACCAAGAATGCCAAAAAAGGTATTTCCATGTTTCTTGGCGTTGGTGATGAGCTTGTTCAGATCGTCGAAGGAGATCATGGACTCTGGCGCGGCCACATCGACCCAACAGCCCTGACAACGGAGGTTGCAGCTGTTGATGATGGAGATATACAGAAAGGGCGGAAAGACTTTGCCCTTCTTCAGGCCGCGCTTGAAGCGCTCCACCGAAAGCATCCCCTTGAAGCCGAAGTTATAGCCAAACTTCCAGAGGAGCCGAAGGTCGACGGTGCGGACCATACGATATACGAGGGACGGTAACATAAGCTTAAATACCCCAATCATCCTGGGTTGGTGCGGGACGTTTCGCATCCTGGGAACTCCGGGAACGCTCCTGTCGCCGCTTAAGTTTTTCCCGCGCGCGTGTCGCACGTTCTTCAATATCGCCGGCGGAAGGCAGGGTCATCAAGACCTCATCCGGAATGTCCAGATCTTGTTTCAATTTCTTCAAACAGCGCTTGCGTTCGAGCAGAGCCTTGGATTCGTCCCGCTCTGTAGAAAACCGATTGCGCGCTTCCTTGGAACGGGATCGGAGCGACGCATAAATATCGCCGCCCAGCAGCGATGAAATATCCACCTTCATGGCCTCACGCTGCAAATCTTCGGCACGAACCACGTCCCCGTTGATGGGACCTTTTTTATACTTGGGAAAGAGAATCGCCACTTCCGGGCACACCCGCGAACAGGCCGGGCAATCGGTTTTGCAATTGCTCTCGTTTTGCACCGTGATTTTTCCGTCCCCATCGACCGAATACACGTCGAAGAGACAAAAACTCAGACACTGCATACAATTCGTGCAGCGGTCATAGTCGATAACGGGAAACCAGGGCTTCCAGGCCTTCAGGCTGCGGCCACCCACCGATTCACGAACGGTATGGGCCAGCTCCACGATGGCTTCGGGCAACAGCCCGCCAATATCCCGAAACTGAATTTCCCCCTCACCCGAACCGGCCATCGCCTCTGGAGGGCGCTCGTCCTCGAACTGCCCCAATACCAACAAGGGCGATTCATCCTGGGGCGCCACGGCGCCACCGGCGAGGGGACGACTCACTTCAAAACCTTCATCCAACAGAGCGAGCATGGCCGCCCCGCGGGTCTCTTCCTCCAGGGCGGTACTACCGTCCCCTTCGTAGAGCACCACACGCAGATTGGCTCCCTCGGTTTTGCTGGGTTGGCTCCTCATGACCTGCCTCCACAACCGGAACAGGGGGACAACAAGGCTTCGGAAACAGCAGCGCCACTTTCTTCCCGCATGTTCAAAATCTCCACGCCCGTTTCGGCCAGGGGGTGCTTTGCGCCGTGAAAGAGCCACCGCACGGCACGGGGGAAACACGCGGCAATGCGCAGTTGGGGTGCCGCACTCAAACGCGCCAGGGCCGGATCGTTGCGGGCCGCCATGTCACACAAATCGGGCACGGCATCAAAGGCCAGGCCGGAGGCATTCAGCGCCGCCAACACCTCCCGCTTTACTTCTTCCGGCACCACCTTGGCATAGGTACAATGACAATAGAGAATCCGGGGCATCACCCCGTCCTCCGTTGAACTTGGGGTCACTTCGTTTTCGATTCGCTCATCGGTCATCAGGTCGCCCCCACGGTATCGCGATGTACCGGTGTCGGCATGCCGGGGCGAAAGCTTTCCAGATGCTCAATGTTCAGACGAAGCCCACGGACCCGTGCCCGTTCGGCCACCACCGCTTCTACAATAGATTGGAGCTGGGCAGGATCGGCCTCGGCACGCAGGTTAAGGATAAGCGCCCCTTCCGACACCGTGTCTCTCACCGATTCACGGAGTTCCGGCACGCCATCACTGCGCACCAGACTCACGGCAGACAACCGGCCCGCGATATCACCGCTGTCGAGGGTCATTTTCAGGTGGGCAATTTCGCCCCCCGCCCCATCCGTCGCCTGTTGAATATCCTGGGCGAGTTCTAACAACAACTCGTCGGGAACAAAACCAGTTTCCGACGTCACCTGAATGGTGCTGTTCAACCAGCCAAGGAGGGCTTCTCCTTCACCATACCGGGCGTAATCAATTTCCATGGTGGGACGAAGACCATCATTCTCTTCATGAAGAATCTGGTCAAACCAGGCATCCAGTCCCGTTTGCTCCTGCATGGAGCAGCAATGTACGGTGGCCTTCGGAAAACGCTCCTGGAGCGTGCGTGTCAGTTCGGTGCGAAGGGATTCATCGATGCTGTCGCATTTATTCAATACGATGACGTCCGCCTCTTCCAGCTGCTTCGTATAAATGTAGACCACCTTCTCCGAAAAGGGACGTCCCGTTTGCAGGCCAAATATACGGGCCGCACGGGCCGGGTCCACCAGCACACTCAACGGCGATACGGTAAAGCGCTCCCCATAGATGCGACGCAGGGGATAGGACACGGTAGCAACCAGATCGGTGCAACTTCCCACCGGCTCGGCGAGGAACACATCGGGTGCGACCGCATCGGAAAGGCGTTGGGAGGCTTCGAGGAGGGAGTCGAAGCGGCAGCAAAAACACCCACCAGCGATTTCTTCCACCGAAAAGCCACGGGAACGGAGCACGCCGGTATCCACCAGACCCGTGCTCTGGTCATTACTGATGAGGCCCACCCGTACTCCGGCATCTTTCAGCCGCTGTGCAAGTTCGGCGATGGCGGTCGTCTTACCCGCCCCAAGGAAACCGCCTATCATGATATAACGTGCTTTATCGCGTGGTGTCGAGGTCATCATACTCCTGACCGTGTTCTAAGCTCACGTGGACGACTCTTAAGTATAGACAAATTAAGCGGGGGAGTTATTTCCGAGGATGCGGTCTATCGCTTCGTCCAAGACGGACTTATAGGCTTCCCGATCGATACATTCACCATCGGGCTCCCCTTCGATTCGGTACAACCAGCCCGCCTGTTGCGGGTCCCGGCCCAAAAGGTCAATATCGGCCAGCAGGGCCTCATTACCACCGCGAAAGACGCCGGAAAGGGGGGTATAGATGTCACTCACGGCCTTAAAGCCTTCAAGCCAACCAACTTCCTGGCCTTTTTCGACCAAGTCGCCAACTTTCGATTCAAAATCCAGCTCTACGGGGTCGCCAATCATGCGGGTGGCAAATTCGGTCAGGCCAACACGCCAGATTCCGTCATCCTCGCGCCGTAACCATGCATGGGCCGCCGTAAAAAGACAGTCGCCATACAGACGGGTAGAAAACTTCGCCCGGCGGTAACGGATCGACTGCGTCGTCACAGGGGTGCTTCCGGGAGCATGCTCTTCGGTCATTGAATTCCTGCCATAGGCGTCGACTCAAAACGCCAATCCGCATACCGTAACAACCAAGTCCATCGCCCGGTTACCTCACCAGAACGAAGACCCAATCGGTACACGGGTAGGCCCGATACGCCTTATCGAGCAAGGTTCAGTATACGATTGAACGCTTGTGCGCCGCAAATCCCCCATACAGGGCAGCATGACCCGAGGATCCACGGGGTCATGGCCGCATAATCGAGATAGATGGCCGTCAGTTCACTCCCACCGCATCGCGATGTACCGGTGGCGGCATGCCGGGGCGAAAGCTCTCCAGATGCTCAATGTTCAGACTAAGCCCACGAACGCGGGTCCGTTCGACCACCACCACTTCGACAATAGACTGGAGCTGGGCAGGATCGGCCTCTGCTGCGTGATGGATTTGAAGTATGCTGCCAAAAGTAGAGACTACTCCACCCTCTAGATATTGGCTTTACACTGATATCTTCAGAACGCCACACCTCTTAGCAATGTCGATTCAGAAAATCATTGGCCGAATGGAAATGATAACTGTCAGGCAGAGGCGTGTTCATCTTGTAGTTATTGTCCTTGGCTTCCTTCCACGTGCCATTTTCGACCATACTATTGACTTGGGCCTTCCTGAAAACCCAGCCGCTCCCGTCGCCTGCCAGAAGAACTAGGTAGTAATCGTTGCAGTGTTCATTGAACAAGTCGATGTAGGGTTTTCCGACTCCCCAAAAAGGCTTCTCCAATCGGCTTATTTTGACTATCATCAAGTTTTTAAGAAATCGAAAGTAGTTGGGGCGCTTTAGAATCTGCTTCCACATGAAAAACTGAGCATCTCCTGCCGTTGGTGCCGTCGCTCCAATCGCCTTGGTAAATTCATCTATCTCTTGACACACGCTCATTTCGCTCTCCTTCATTGAGTTAGATCGTCTATTGCCGCTTTCGGCGGCAAAATACGTTTTCCTAAGTACCGACGATTTTGTCGAAGTCATCAGGCTAACACTGGAAAAATGTTTTTCGGATATCCTCAACAAGTCCGCTATATCTGAGCAAAACACGATCTTTGTGGCTCAGTTGTTGTCGGTTGTGACCGTATCCGCCCATGGCTCGGTTTTCCCGACTATCGCTTAAGTCGAGTCGGCTTCTTCTATGCTATACCAGAATTATCACACCCACCGCTCAGTTTCACCGTCGCGTGCTCTGCACGCGCGATGGCCTTGGGTAGTTGATGGCAATCGCTCGTTACAGTCCGCATTTCTTTTTCCAGACAGGTGACATGTTGGAGCCCTGCTGGTGCTGGGTACTGGCGAACCGTGCCTCGGTACGATGTCCAGACTATCCTGTGTGAAATCTCTCTATTGACGTCTGCTCCTAGCGTGCTCTGAATACACTCACGGCTACCCATTCATGAATACGGTCTGGGGATCTCTTACCAAGCCTGCGGATCAACTGGTATGCCTTCGTTTATTTCGTCGTAAATAGCGCTTTCCAAGTTTTGAAGAATTATCTCTATGGTGTTCAATCGAGCGCAGATTGGGTCATCGGGAAAGTCTGACAGCGAAGCCTCTACCTTTTTGCGCGATCTGAAAAAACTGTCGAGCAGTTCCGAGTAGCGCCCCCGTGCTTCCTTGACGGCTTCAATTCTTTTTTTCTCATGTTGCTCCATGAGGATGAGCGCGAGAAGGGCACATCGTTCGATAATGTCGTCCCGCGTCAGCCCGTTCGATGATACGAGTTTGTGTTTCTTCAGAACGCGCAATGCTGACAGCGTTTCTTTTTCCACGGTATAGCTTCTGCGTATACGCGTTGCCTCGAATGGTTGTTCAACGCAGGTATTCACAACGGTTTTAAGCCATGCGTCATCCAGCATATCGAGAAGCGCAGCGATCACTGCCCCCACACTGTATTCCCATTTCGATGCCAGTTTGTTCAGATTCGCATATCCAATTTCCGTCATTTGGAACGTAGTCTTCTTAGGCTTGGGCTTCGGAACTCTGGATGTAAGTTGCTTTTTCATTTCTTCGCTCAGAGGGATTTCGTCAGTCGCGATTTTAGGGTTTGAGGCTTGCTGCTGCTTTTCCATTGATTCGATCTCCTTTACATCCAAAACATATCACATCCTTATAGAGATGTCAACATATAAACATCTCTCTTTGGACGTCTTATTCTTTGGGATGCTTCTAGTGCAAGCAGGGAGCAGATAGGTTACGGACGAGACACGACCCCACAGCGCAGTAGAGATTGAATTGTTGATACGGACACCCCTGGCTCTTATATCGGAGCCCTGACGGGGGCAACCACGTCCTCCCACAACCAGACATCCCTACTGAAACACGTCCCCCGGCATCTTTTTCACCTTCTCCATAATTGGCGTAAAATCCATCAACGCCAACACATCCCGCTCCACATCAATACCCGGGGCCACCTCCACCAACGCCAGCCCGCCCTTCGTCAAGCGAAAGACCGCCCGCTCCGTGATATAGGTCACTTCCTGGCCGCATTCCAGGGCATAGGCCGCGCTGAAGGAAAGCTGCTCCACGGCAGCTACAAACTTCCGGCATCGCCCTTCCTTCAAAATACGTAGCTTCCCGTCCACCACCTCCGCCTCCAGCCCCCCCGCCGTGAAAGTCCCGCAGAAGACGACCTGCCGGGCCGTCTGGATAATATTGGCAAAGGGACCAATGCCCGCCACCCGACTGCCTAATCGGGATACATTCACATTCCCCGCCCGAGCATTCCTCGGCCCAATGTCCCGAGCGGCCAACCCCTCCACCGAAATCACCCACACCCACCCAACAGTCGGGGCTGTACCCCGCCACCGCCTGAGCCAAACCCTAAGCCGATTGGGAGATGGAAGACGCTGGCCCGTTCTCGGGCCACCCGGCTCCTCTTTGGGCTGCAAGTCCGGGGGCTCTCTCGAGCCCCCCGTTGCAGGACAATTTTAGCGGTGAAGTAGAACGGAAAGGTTGTTTCCCCCGCTGTTTGCACTGATGATGTCGGGCAGGTCATCACCGTTCAGATCACCGACGCCAATTCCCATCGTAAAAGTACCGCCGAGGTCATAGCGGGTAAAACCAGAGAAGAAGGTGGTGCCGTCGCCCAGGAGGATGCCAACGCACTGGTAGGGTTCATAGGAAAATACCAAATCCTGTTCGCCGTCAACGTTGACGTCGGCCACCGAGAGATAACTGATTGTTGCGGGATCGCGGTGCGCGTTCACATCGTACCGGACCGCAGGGCGAAAGAAACCGTCTCCCGCTCCGGGAATGATCGAGACCATGCCTTCCCGATCGCCGGTGACAATATCTTGAATACCGTCACGGTCGATATCGGTGAAAACGACACTGATACCGCCGATCTGAAGGTTTCTGGGTGAAGCGAAGGAGCCATCCCCGTTACCGAGATAGAGCATCAAGGTGCCCGAGCGAGAGGCGACTAAATCGAGATTGCCATCGCCATCCACTTCACCGAGGAAAACATCCTGGATTACGTTGGCGGTCGGAATCTCGAATACAGACTGAAAAGTGCTGCCGTTAATACCAAGGCGCACATCAATGCCGCCGGTGGGCCCGGGGACGCTGAGCAGGTCGGGGATGCCATCGCGGTCGATGTCACCCACAGCCAGTCCGCGCGCGTCGGCACCTCCCTCAACAAAGAAAACTTCTTGAAATGTGCCGTCGCCATTCCCCAGGGAAATGCCAATTTGACGGGTGTTCTGGTGGGCCGTAACCACGTCCAGCGCGGCGTCGTTGTTGATATTGGCAACCAGCATATCGAGCACGCGGTTTGCGGTGGAAGACGCTATCGCCTCGGAGAATCCGGCGGTGCCGTCTCCCAGTAGAACGAGGATCTCGCCGTCGGAAAAGCGCGCGGTAACCAAATCGAGGTCGTCGTCGCCGTTCATGTCGACAACCGCGACGCCTGCACTTCCGCCGATGCCCGTGGGAACAGTAATCTGGGTCTCGAAGTCGCCGTTCCCCAGTCCACGTAGGACGGAAAGGTCACCAAATCCACCACCCGACGCAGTAATCACATCATTGTTGCCATCTTCGTCCGCATCGCCCGCCGCGACAAGCCGCGTGAATCGGGGCACGTCGAGCACCAGTTCGGATTGGAAACCGCCGATGCCGTCTCCGAAAAGTACGGCAACGAAATCGAAGTTGCCATCCGAGAAGGGTACGACCAGATCCAGCGCATCATCCTGGTTAAAATCGGCCGCCGCCAGATCACGTGGGTTTCCTGAAACCGCGTATTCCACGTGATCACTAAATCCGCCCGCACCATCCCCCAGCAACACGGAAACGCCAGACTGGAAGACGGCTGCCACGGCATCGAGATTGTCATCACCATTGAGATCCGCAAGAATCAAATCATCGGGAGCCGCTGCCGTGGCAAAATTCACCGGGTCAGCAAAGGTGCCATCCCCGTTGCCCTTGTGAAATTGAATTCGATTCAACCCGCGGTGGGCAACCACGAGATCGATGTTCCCGTCCTCGTCCACATCTGCCAATACGGGATTGATGATGTTGGTGCCTCCGATGTTCAACGGGGTTGCGGCCTGCAGGGTGCCATCGCCATTCCCAAGAAACAGGGATAGGGTTGCGCTACCGGTGTTCCCGGCAACCACATCGAGGGAGCCATCGCCGTTGATATCGGCCGTATCCAGGCGCTGGGTCTGCGTGCCCGCACTAAACTCAGACGGGGCACCAAAGGTGCCATCGCCATTACCGACAAGGATAAAAATGCTGTTTCCGATGGCATCGGCGACCGCAGCATCCAGGTTGCCATCGTTGTCAAAATCGCCCAATTTTATGGCTGCGGCAGAGTCGCCAACGTCGATTACCTGGGCGGGCAAATAGCTCCCGTCGCCATTGCTCAGGGCTGCACTAACCCGCGAAAAACGATCGCTGCTCGCGCCACTGACAATCACGGCCACAGCGTCCTGGGAACCGTCGTTGTTCAGATCGCCCAATGCGATATCAACCGGCGGACCGCCGATGGCGGATCGTAAGCCAGGATAGAGAATGGTGACGCTGGCACGCACAATGATCGTGCCAACATCGGTAGTACCGCCGGGGAGGATAGTCACGCCCATCATTTGACCGCTAAAGCTGTCTGAACCGGACTGAATCCGGGCGGTCACATCGAGTACAGGCAACACGCCGCGGTACGAGCCCGTAAGTTCAAAGGAGAACGCGCCATCCGAGCCGACGATCCCGTTGCCCCCCAGATTGGTAAATACCTCCGCACCCTCGGCAGGCGCATTGTCTTCAAAGAAGACCTGCCCAGTTACCGTCGTGGTGAAGGTGATGGGTTCACCCGTCAAAATGCCCACGTCGGTGATACCGCCGGGGATTACGGGAACGAGTCCGGAATCGAATTCCTCATTGTCGACAACCACGGTAACGACGACGCCGACCGTCGCAGCAGGCAGGGTAAGATCGAAGGAAAAAAATCCGTTCGCATCGGTGGTGAAATCACCGCCAAACGAAATTGTGGAGATAGCCGCGCCTTCAACAGGATCTCCATTCTCATCCTGTACCAGCCCTTCGATTCGGGTTGTGATCGTATCGCGAGCGATGTTGACGCGCCGTGTCGCCGTTACGCCCTGATACGTGGCGGTAACAAAGGCAGGGCCTGAGTCGTGAGAAGAGATCAGAGCGGAATCGTCGATGGTGATGATGTCCGTATTGCTCACGCGGTAGGCGGTGCCGGCACTGACGGGCGTGACGTCTTGCATGCGTCCGTCAAAGTAAATCGCCGTGGTCGTGGCCTGGCTGGTGGCGTCCGGCGCAAAGGTGGTGGGGTCCGCCGTAATCCGAAGTTCCTTGGGAAACAAGGGGGGAGAGGCACCTCCCGAGAAGCTACTGACATTCACCACCTGGTCTTGGCTAAGATAAAAAGATTCGCTCGTAAAGTAGCGTATCTGGCCCGCCATCGCCCCCCTGCCGACCCCCACGCCGATGATACTGATTCGGTCGTCTGAAATTTGATCGGGGGGCGTCCCCGGACCACCGCGACCAAAGAGATCAGGTGCGCTCACGTTGAAGAGACAATAAGATCCGTCGTCATCCACCCGGTAAACCTGGCCATTGGCGAAGAGCGTTATGACATAGTCGGGCTCGTCCAGCACACCGACAATCTTACCGGTGACGGTATACGGGGGGCAGCTGCCTCCCCAGCCTGCAACATGGATTCCGGAACCGGGATCGCTGACAATTTCCGCGCCATCGTCGCTCACGCTGGCAGAGGTGACGATTTCAAAACGTCCCGTTTCATGATTAAAACTGAGGAAATAGGCGATGGCCCCAGGAGCCAGGCCGCTCATATTTGGATAGGTGATCTCCACCGGCGGATCGAAGTGGGTGCCGCCCGGCTGGAGGGTCCAGGCGAAGGGCGGGGACGCGCCGTCGGGCAAGGGCATGGGAATGTCATCGAAATGAACTTGATTGAGTGAGAGCCGAATGGGATTGGCCGCGTCCGGGCGGGATCCGTCCACATTGGTGACGGAACCCGCTTTC
>CAXBPH010000149.1:0-16600 GCA_963977445.1 uncultured bacterium
GTACGTCCCAAGAAGGGGGACTGCCTCGGCCACGCCCCTGTGGGGATGGATTGTAGCCCACACATCCAACCCACCAGCCAATACAATGGAAAGGTTCCTCGGAGGCCGTGGCTGTCCCGATTGGGGTAGGCGTTTTGGGCGGGGTATCTTGTAAGAGGACGGGCCATTGGGTTCGACCCCAAACGGGACATACCCCCGCGTTGTGGCGTTTTACCGCTTGTTGGAGCACGTCCGATGGCGGGTGTTCGCATTCTTTCGGTTCTGGCTTCCTGGCGGCGGTACGTCCCAAGAAGGGGGACTGCCGATCCCCGAAACTTCAACGCTAATTTGACGGTGGCCCCGGTGATTTGTCAAGGTTTGGACAACCCACACCGCTTCCGGAAGGTGGGCACCATGACACGTCGCTCTGAAGGGCACCTATGTTTAAATTTATTCACGCCGCCGACATCCATCTCGACAGTCCGCTGAAGGGCCTGGCGAAATACGAAGGGGCACCCGTCGATGAGATACGCGGTGCGACCCGGGGAGCCCTCCAGAACCTGGTCCACACGGCCCTGGACGAAGAAGTCGATTTTGTGCTTATTTC
The DNA here is from genome assembly GCA_963977445.1 of uncultured bacterium. Classification (GTDB taxonomy): domain Bacteria; phylum Hydrogenedentota; class Hydrogenedentia; order Hydrogenedentales; family JAEUWI01; genus JAEUWI01. The sequence goes on from CAXBPH010000149.1 coordinate 587, forward strand.
GGGCGATGTCTATGATGGCGACTGGAAAGACCACAACACGGGCCTCTATTTTGCCCGCCAGATGGCACGGTTGAAGGGCGCGCAGATTCCGGTCTATCTCATTGCCGGTAATCACGATGCCCAGAGCGTCATGAGCAAAAGCCTCCAATTACCCGACAATGTCTTCCGCTTTCCCACCAAGAAGGCCACGACGGTCCATCGGGAAGATCTGGGTGTGGCCATCCATGGCCAGGGTTTCCCCACCCGGGCCGTGACGAAGGATCTGAGCGCGGGTTATCCGGCACCGGTGGCGGGTGCCTACAACATTGGACTCCTTCACACGAGTCTCACGGGCTATGAGGGACACGACAATTACGCCCCCTGCACGGTGGCGGGCCTGACCCGTCTGGGCTATGACTATTGGGCACTGGGCCATATCCACCAGCAGGAATGCATCCACGATCAGGACCCGGTCATCTGGTTCCCCGGCAACATTCAGGGACGGCACATTCGCGAAGCGGGTCCCAAAGGGTGCCTGGTGGTGTCGGTGGACGAGCGGGGTGATCATGAGGTGCGCTTTGAGGCGCTGGATGTGTTGCGGTGGGCCACCATCGAACTGGATGTCAGTGACTGTGCTGACCTGCTGGCCTGCGTCGCGTGCCTGCAGGTGCCACTGGAAAAACTCCTCGAACGGATTGAAGACCGCCTGCTGGCGATACGCATCGTGTTTACCGGCGAAACGGCCGCCCACGATGGACTGGTCGCCCGAACCGTGCAATTGCAGAATGAATTGCGGAACAGCGCCAACATTCACGGGGGCGATCAGGTATGGGTCGAAAAAGTCTCGGTGCGTACCACCAGCCCCGCCGGGAATCCCTCCGCCGAATCCGATGACGGACCGCTGGCCATGGTAAACGCGGTGGTGGCGTCGCTCCAGGCCGACCCCGAAGCCCGTGCGCAACTCGACGCGCTACTGGAGCCCTTACGAAGCAAACTCCCGGCCGAATTGGTTGCGGGTGACGGCGAGTCCACCTTCGGCGACGATGCCTCCCTCCTTGCCCTGCTCGAAAATGCCGAGCCCATTATTCGCCAGGCCTGGCGCGATCAGGAGGCCGGCCAATGAAACTGGAACGCCTCCACCTGAAAGCCTTTGGTGGCTTTGATGACCATGCCCTCGATCTGTCGGGCGGCGATGCGGGTCTGCATCTGATCTATGGACCCAATGAAGCGGGAAAAAGCACGACCCTCCGGGCCATCACCCAACTATTTTATGGCATACCCATACGCACGGCAGACGATTTCCTTCACCCCATGAAGTCCCTGCGCATTGGTGCGACCGTGGGTCGTGGTAAGGACAGCCTGACCTTTTATCGCCGCAAGGGAAAGAGTTCGACCCTGTTGGCCGCCGACGAAAAAGCACCCCTTTCCGACGATGCACTTTTTGCCTTTCTGGGGGGCGTGGATGAGGAAACCTTCTCTCATCTCTTCGGCCTGAGTCACGAGCAACTGGTGCGTGGTGGCGAGGCCCTGGTGCAAGGCGAAGGGGATGTGGGCCAGGCCCTGTTCTCTGCCGCGGCCGGTATGGGTAACCTGCGCAACGTTCTGGATCACCTGGAAGCCGAAGCGGGTGACTTATTTAAGCCCAGTGGATCCAAGCCGTCTATCAACCATGCCCTGAGTGCATTGCGCGATGGGAACAAACAGCTGCGGGAGGTCCAACTTCTGCCCAAAGAGTGGACGGCCCTTTCGGAGGCCCTGGAACTGGCCCGTGGAGAACGGGACGGCCTCGTGGCGCAAATCCGGGAGCTCAGCACGGCACAGCGCCATGGAGAGCGCATCCTCAAAGCCCTCCCGCTGGTGGCACAGCGTCTGGAAACGCTGGAACGACTCCGGGAGCTCGGCGACGGCGTTTCCCTCCCCGAGGACTTTCGGGAACGTCGTGTGAGCGCGGTCCAGGGCTTGGCCGTGGCCCGGGAACAGCACCAGGTGGCGGAGTCCAACCTGGCACGGCTCGTGGCCCAGTTGGATGCCCTCGATGTGGATGAGACGCTCCTGGCGCAGGAAAGTCGTATCGAAGCCCTCCATGGCACCCATGAAGTTATTTTGAAGGCCCAGCATGACAAACAACGCAATCTGGAGCCGGAATTACGGGCACACCAGGCCGAGATGGCCCGGCTGCTCAAGGAATTGAAGTGTGATGTGTCCCGTGACGCCCTGGAAGGGCTGCGCCCGGAGCCGGGTGTGGCCGCACGCATCGCAGAGCTCCGTAGTACCCGTCAGCACCTCCAACAGGAAAAAGAGCACGTCGGGACCCAACAACAAAAGCTTGAGGCCGAGCGGAATCGGTGCGTCGAAGGTCTGGCGACCCTCGGAGAACTCCCCGACGCGGGTCCCCTCACCCGCGTCCTCCAGGAGGCGATGGCGGTCGCGGCGCGTGAACAAGAACACCAGCGCCAGGTCGACGCCACGGCCCAACTGGGTCAGCAGGTGGACGATGCCATTGAGCGACTCGATTACTGGTCGGGTTCCCGGGAAGCGCTGGAATCCCTGAAGGTCCCCAAAGCGAGCACCATTGAACGCCTCCGCGTTCAACTGGAGTCGGACGAGGCCGAAGCCCAGCGTTGGACCCAGGAAAAAGAAACCCTCGAAAAAGAGCGGGACGAACTTACAATTCAATTGAACGGACTGCAACGGGCCCAGCACATTCCCACCGAAGGAGAGCTGCTGGCACTCCGGGAGCAACGTGCAACGGGCTGGCGCTATGCCCGCGACGCGTGGACAGACGGCATTCGACCCGACGCGGTAGACAAGGCCCCGGTGAAGGCCTTCCTGAAGACCGTGGGGACTACGGGAAATCTTGCCGACGCGGTGGAAACCTTGATCCAGGAGGGCGACGATATATCCGATCGTTTGCGCCGGGAGTCGGACCGTTCTGCCCAGGTCGCCCAGTTGGAGAGTCGCCGTGATGCCCTGGCGGAACGGCTCACCCGTGTGTCCGCAAATCAGGCAGCGGGTCAAACCCGCCACGACGCCACACGGGCGGAGTGGCATGGCCTGTGGGCACCCGCGGGCATTGAGCCCGAAAGCCCCTTGGAAATGGCGGAATGGTATGGCGATTACCGGGCCATCCTGGACGACCTTGCGCGCTTGAAGACGGAGGAGGCCCAGGTAGTCGCCTATCGCGCTCTGGCCGCACAGCAGAAGGAGGCGTTGGTTACCGCGCTGGACGCCTTGGGCCACCGCCCCTCCCACACCTCGCTGGACCTCAGCGGATGGGTAGGCGAAGGGGAAACCTTTCTGGGAGCCCTCCGTGAGCAACAGGAACAGCAGGCCCGATGGAAAAACCAGTTGGAGCTTGCGGAAAAAGAGTTGGCCGAACTCGCACGGACCCAATCCCAGAACGAGGAAAACCAGACGGCCTGGGCTAGCGAATGGGCCGACATGATGGGCCGCATTGGTGCCGGGGCGACAATCTCCCCCACGGAGGCCACGGCCAAGCTGGAACGGCTCACAACACTTTTTGATACGCTGGACGATGCGGACGCCCTGGAACAGCGCATTGCGCAGATGGACGAGGACCACGGGGCTTATCTCGCGGACGTGGAAGAACTCGCCCAGGCGGCGTCCACCTTGACCGATCATCCCCTCGATTCCCTGGTCCCCGCGCTGTTTCAATTGCTCAAAGCCCATCGTGAGATGGCCACCGAGCAGCGTGGATTGTTGCGTCGACGCGAGGAAGAGGCCGCCGCGCTGGCCACCTCGGAAGCCGCCCTGGAACGTGCCGAGAGTGAGTTGTCCGACCTCTGTGCGCTGGCCCAGGTCGATTCCGTGGTTGCCCTGGAGGAAGCCGAAGGCCGCTCCCTGAAAGGGGCCGCGCTGCACCATGAATTGGATGGGCTGGAAGCCCGCTTGCTGGATATTTCGCCCGGCCTGTCCCTGGAGGCCTTTCTGGACGCGGTGGCCTCAGAAGACCCCGATCAGGTGGAAGCCCGTCTCGCGACCATGGGCCCGGAACTGGCCCGGGCGGAAGAAAAGCGGGAATCCCTTTCCGAGACCATTGGCAAGCAGGAAGGGGAACTCAACAAGCTCGATGGCAGTGGCGAAGCGGCGGCGTTGGCCGATGACGCCGAGAATCTGCTGGCCGAAGTCCGAGAGGATGCCCAACGCTACGCCCAACTCAAGGTGGCCCACTATGTTCTCAGCGAGGCCATTGAGCGCTATCGGACGGCCAATCAGGACCCCCTCCTTGCCCGGGCCGGTGCCCTCTTCGAAATCCTGACGCTGGGCTCCTTCAAGGAACTGCGGGCCGATGTGGATGACCGGGGACGTCAGGTGCTGTGTGGCGTTCGGGCCCGTAACGATGCCCTCGTGCACGTGGGAGGCATGAGCGAAGGTTCGGCGGACCAACTCTACCTCGCGCTACGCCTCGCCAGTCTCGAACGGCACCTGGAAAAACACGACCCCATCCCCTTCGTGCTGGATGATATTCTGGTGAACTTTGATGACCAACGTGCTGCGGCGACCTTGAAGGTGCTTGGAGAACTTTCCAAGAAGACTCAGGTCATTTACTTTACCCATCACCACCATCTGGTGACGCTCGCGAAGGAACACGTGGAAGGGTCGTGCCTCTATACCCACGAACTGCCCCGTGACTGACGGCTATAGACGAGTGGAAAAATTGGTTCATGGTCAACGAATGAGGATGATTTATTCGACACATCTAGTGCCGGAGGTAAATGGATGACTCGACGGCTTCTTGCGAATCATCTCGCCATGCAACTTTTTGTAGATAAAACGTCAAACCATGGACGTGCCGCGCGATCTGGTACTCCAGTTCGTGCGAAGGGGCTGTGGGACGTCGTTGGGATCTATGTAGTTGTGGGAAGTCTTCAAGAGGTCATTGGGAATAGAGCATTGTGCTTGTGCTTGGCCTTGATGTGGAGACGTAGTCATACCTCCTAATCCGCGCACGAATCCTCCTGCGGCGCATCTTCGACCGGAAATACCGGATCGCGCGGCACGATTGGTGGGTTCAGTTTGTTTTGGCGGAGTGAGTCTTTGTTGGCACCCATTATATTGCCCATGAACCAAAAACTTGACATGCTATTCCATCGGTTTACTACGCTGTCGTTACGACCTGTCTTACGACGCTTATGGGAAGCCCCAGCATGACCCAACACGACGAACTGAAGCACTTGCGCTCTGAGGGCGACATCAATCTGTCTCCCGCCCGAAGCGCCTGGGCGGCGGTGCACCTCAACGCCGAGACCCAGGCCCTGATCGACGAGGATGCCCGGTATTTTCTGCACCAATCTCTATCGACGCCGTGCCTCAATGGGGTGCAGGGTTGCGGGGGCAGTTACCTCCAGGATGTGGAAGGTCGCTCGATTCTGGATTTCCACGGGAATTCGGTCCACCAGGTGGGCTATGGCCACCCCACGGTGGTTGCGGCGATTCAGCGGCAACTGGCCGAGCTGCCCTTTTGTCCGCGCCGCTATACCAATCGACCGGCAATTGACCTGGCGAAAACACTCTCCGAACGGGCCCCGGGCGACCTGAATCGTGTGCTTTTTGCCCCGGGGGGCACAGCGGCTATCGGTATGGCCCTGAAACTTGCCCGGGCAGCCACCGGACGGCACAAGACCATTTCCATGTGGGATTCCTTTCACGGGGCCTCGCTGGATGCCATTTCCATTGGTGGAGAGGCCATTTTCCGCAAAGATATGGGGCCCCTCTTACCGGGAACCGAACACGTGCCTCCGCCGGACCCGACGGGCTGTCCCTTCAAGTGCGGCACGACCTGTTCCCTCCAGTGTGCCGACTATGTGGAGTATGTGTTGGAGAAAGAGGGCGATGTGGCGGCGGTGGTGGCCGAAACGGTGCGCAGCACGCCCTATATTCCGCCACGGGACTATTGGAAACGAATCCGGGAGGCCTGTGATCGCCATGGTGCCCTGCTGATACTCGACGAAATCCCGACCTGCCTCGGGCGGACTGGCGCGTTCTTCGTCCATGAGCACTATGACGTGGTGCCCGATATGGTGGTCATCGGCAAGGGTCTGGGCGGCGGCATATTCCCCCTGGCCGCCCTGATTGCCCGGGAGGGGCTGAATGACGCCATGGCCACTCGGGCCTTGGGACACTATACCCACGAAAAAAGTCCCGTGGCCTGCGCGGCCGCCCTGGCTACCATCGACGTTATCGATTCGGAAGGGTTACTGGAGCGGTCCCGAACGATGGGCGACTATGCCCTGGAAAAACTCCGGGCCTTGCAGGCGGAGATTCCGTTGATTGCCGACGTGCGGGGGCTGGGGCTCTTAATCGGGGTGGAATTGAAGGACCCGACGACCGGCGCCCGGGCAATTGAAGCGGCGGAGCAGGTGCTCTATGGATGTCTTTCCCGGGGGCTGAGTTTCAAGGTGAGCATGGGCAATATATTGACCCTCGTACCACCCCTGACGATTGGCCAGACCGAGATGGATGATGCCCTGGAAATCTTACGCCAGAGTCTGTTGGATGTGGGCCAAATGTGAGTGCTTCGGTGCCGGACGGATACGACGGGAGAACGCTCCAAAAGTAATGGCTGATATCGCTCCCTTGGGGTCGCCAAGAAGCGGGGGATCCTATTCCCCACCCATTCTTGTGTTGCCGGAGTACCGTTTCCTATAATAGTCGGCAACTTCCGGCTCAATCCGTCTTCCTCATTCTTTCACATGGGTAGGTGTCCTATTGCCTTGCGGCATCGCCATACGCTCCCTGGACGGGTATCCGGAATCACTGTCTACGAGAGAGGTTTTCCACAGTCCATGAAGCGTGTGCTTATCACCGGTGTCGCCGGATTTATCGGTTCTCATCTCGCAGATGCCTTGCTGGCGCGGGGTGATGCGGTGATCGGCGTGGACTGTTTTAACACCTACTATGACCCGGCCATTAAACATCGCAATATTGCTGCAGCCCGTGAAAATGAGCGTTTTTCTCTCCATGAAGTAGATATTTGTGACGAAACCGCGTTAAACGGCGTATTTTCTGAGGCCAAACCCGAGGTCGTGGTACATCTTGCGGCACGGGCGGGTGTTCGGCCATCCCTGGAAGATCCCAACCTGTATCATCGGGTGAATGTGATTGGTGGACAGCATATTCTCGATGCCTGTCGTCATCACAAGCCGTCTCACCTGGTATTTGCCTCCAGTTCGTCGGTCTACGGCGGCAGTGTGGACGTACCCTTTCGGGAAAGCGATCCGGTGATGACGCCGGTGAGCCCCTATGCGGCCACCAAGCGCATGAACGAGTTGCAGGCCCACGTGTATCAACATGTCTACGGCGTGCGGTCGACGATGCTTCGTTTTTTCACGGTTTATGGCCCGCGCCAACGGCCCGACATGGCGATTCACAAATTTGTGAAGAGAATTCTGGCTGGGGAGCCCATTCCCATGTTTGGCGATGGTTCGACCCTGCGGGATTACACCTATATTGATGATATTATCGACGGCGTGGTCCGCTGTGTGGACACCCCCTTTGATTATGAGATTTTTAATCTTGGCGAAAGCCATACGACAAGCTTGCGGGAACTCATAACGCTCCTCGAGCAGCATACGGGTAAGACGGCGATCATTGATCGTCAGCCCATGCAGGCCGGTGACGTGGTGACAACCTATGCCAACGTGGATCACGCACGGGAAAAACTGGGCTATACCCCCCGGTTTACCATGGACGAGGGCATCGCCCGTTTCGTCACGTGGTATGGCGAAACCTTTAAAAAACGATAAGTACCCAATATTTTCGGGCCGAGTCCCGATACACAAGGAAGGAATACAATGAGCGAAAATGCGCCACGCGCGATAATCACCGGTATCACGGGGCAGGACGGCTCCTATCTGGCCGAACTATTGCTGGAAAAAGGGTACGAGGTCTATGGCCTGGTGCGCCGTTCCAGCACGGAAAAATTCGAGCGTATTAACCACATCAAAGATCGACTTCACCTGCTCCAGGCGGATTTAGCGGACCAGGTTTCTCTTATTGAAGCAGTACGCGAGATTAAACCCCGGGAAATCTACAACCTGGCGGCCCAGTCCTTCGTGCCCACGTCGTGGAATCAGCCCTTGCTTACGGGCGATATCACGGCCCTCGGCGTAACCCGTCTTCTGGAAGCGGTTCGCCTCGTGGACAAGAACATTCGGGTGTACCAGGCCTCCTCCAGTGAGATGTTTGGCCACGTACGCGAGACACCCCAGTCGGAAGACACGCCGTTTTACCCCCGCAGTCCCTATGGCGTTGCGAAGGTTTATGGCCACTGGATCACCATCAATTATCGTGAGAGTTATGACATGTATGCCTGCTCAGGCATTTTGTTCAATCACGAATCCCCCCGTCGTGGTCTGGAATTCGTAACCCGGAAGATCACGGATGGCGTAGCCCGTATCAAGCTGGGCAAGCAGTCAGAACTTCGTCTGGGCAATCTCGATTCCAAACGGGATTGGGGTTTTGCCGGAGACTATGTAAAAGCCATGTGGCTCATGCTGCAGCAGGACACACCCGACGACTATGTCATCGCCACAGAAGAAACCCACACGGTTCGTGAGTTTTGTGAGTTGGCCTTTGGTCGTGTGGACCTGGACTACAATGACTATGTCGTCGTGGACCCCAAGTTCTATCGCCCCGCCGAAGTGGAACTACTCCTCGGCAGTTGCGCGAAGGCCAAGAAGCAACTGGGCTGGGAACGGGAATGCAGCTTTGCCGAATTGGTCAATGGAATGGTGGACGCTGACTTGGAACGTGTACAGGCGGAAATTGACAACCGCATTGTGACGGTATGATCGGTAAGGCCCTCATAACGGGTGCCGGTGGCTTTGTAGGTAAACGCCTTACAGCCCACCTCCTCAGCGAAGGCTGGGAGGTGGTCTGTAGTGGCTTTCCTTCGGGTGACGGCATGTTGCCCTGCGACGTAACCGATCCCGCATCGATTGAAGCGCTGTTGGCGCAGGCGCAGGGCATTACCCATGTATTTCACCTGGGGGCCATTGCCTTTGTTCCCGATGCCAACCAGAACCCGACCAGGGCGATGGATGTCAATCTGAACGGCACCATTAACCTCTGTCAGGCATTGCAAAAGCTCAGCCCGTCGCCACGGCTGATTTTTATTGGGAGTGCGGAGGCCTATGGCATACCGGTATTCCTCCCCATGACCGAGGAGCACCCTCTCAACCCGAACAACGTGTATTCCATCAGCAAGGCGGCCGCCGATCACTATTGCGCCTGCCTTTCGCGAACGGGCGCGCTGGACATCGTGCGCATGCGACCCTTTAATCATTCGGGTCCCGGTCAGTCCGACCAGTTTGTCCTCTCCAGCTTTGCCCGCCAAATCGCGGAGATTGAAGCGGGACAGGCCGACGCGGTCGTTCGGGTGGGCAATCTGGACGCGGCACGGGATTTTCTCCATGTCGATGACGTGTTGCGTGCCTATGCTGCGGTAGCCCTGCAGGCACCCGCTGGCGAGGTCTACAATGTGTGCGCCAACCGGGGCTACAAGATTCAGGAAGCCCTCGACCGGCTGTTGTCGCTGAGTTCCGTCGCGATTCGGGTGGAGCAGGATCCCGCGCGGCTACGGCCTTCCGATGTACCGGAGGTTCGGGGTTCTCACGATAAACTTACGGCGGCCACAGGCTGGCAACCGGAAATTGAGTTCAACGACCTCCTTGCGTCGTTGTTGGCCTATTGGCGCGACACCGTAAGCGGGGGCACCGAAAACGCATGACGCCTTCGGATCATGCCATTCCGCGCTCCCGCAAGGAAGCTTCGCTGGAAGAATTGGCAACGCTGGCGGACCATTTTCGCCGCCAGGGTAAAACCATCGTTTGGACCAATGGTTGCTTCGAAATTCTTCATGCCGGGCATATCGACTTTCTCCTGAAGGCCTCCCGGCTGGCTGACGTCTTTATTGTGGGGGTCAACAGTGACGCCTCGGTGGCGAAGGTTAAGGGAGAAGGCCACCCCCTCACCCGGGAAGCAGAGCGTCTACTGGTCCTGTCTGCGGTGGAGTGTGTGGACCATATCACGGTCTTCGACCAACCAGACTGCACCGAATTGTTGCGGGCCCTCCGTCCTGATGTCTACGCCAAGGGTCTCCACCACCTCCATGGTGGCCTGGACGACGGCGAGCGTCAGGTCATTGAAGCCTCTGGTGGCTGCATCGCCCTCATTGCCGGGGACGTGACCAAGTCTACCTCCGCGCTCATTGAGCGCATTCGCCGTGGCTAGGCGTCGTTGACCATGGCATTCGACGGGTCCAATCGAATCCTCCGCTGTCTGGTCGGGATTAACCACCTGCTGCCCGGTGGCATTCGACGGGACGAAGCCGAGCGCATCCTCGTTTATCGTATGGGTAATCTCGGGGATATTGTCGTGTCCCTCCCGGCCTTTCACGCATTGCGGAAAAGATTCCCCGACGCCCACCTCACCCTCGTCACGTCACCCACCAAACGGGGAGCGCCCGGGGCAGTTGACGTGCTCGCAGCCGATGACACCTTTGATGAATTGATTGTCTACTACGAAGACGAATCCTCCCGGCCCTATTTTCTCCGGGGATTGAAGAAACGTCTAACCGATCTCCAGGTCGACCTGGCCGTTCTACTTCCCGATGACCGGACCACCGTAAAAAGTCTTGCCAAGCAAATTGCCCTGCTCTCGAGCGCGGGAATTCGGCGTATCGTGGGTGCCCAGGTGGTTGCCTCGGCCGATCTCACCCGGGGGCAGGTCCCCCGCATCATGGACCTCGTGGGGCCTCTCGGCTGTGACGGCGTCGAGGAATTCCCCTGGATTCAATTTAACAAAGAAGATAGCGCACACGTCCAGGAACTATTGCCCAACAGCCTGACGGGCCCGCTCATCGGTATGCAATGCGGCGCGAAACGTCCCGCCAACCGCTGGATGGCAGACCGATTCGTCGCCCTCGGAAAGCGATTGGTCACCGAATGCAACGCCCACCTGGTATTGACCGGCAGCGACGGTGAAGCGCCCCTGCTGACCTCCATCGCGACGGGTATCGGCGACGGATGCACCAATCTCGCCGGGGCGACGACCATCCCCCAACTTGCGGCGTTGGCGGCCCGTTGTGATGCATTCGTCTCCAACGATACGGGCACCATGCATGTGGCGGCGTGCATGGGCACGCCGGTAGTCGCCATTTTTTCTGCCCGCGATCATCCTTATCGCTGGTATCCCTATGGGGAGCAGCACCTTGTCCTGCGAGACAACCCCACGTGCAGTCCGTGTATGGAAGACACCTGCCCCCTCTACGACGAACCTATCTGCCTGACGGCCCACGATGTGGACACGGTGTTTAACGCGGTTTTGAAACGGGTGGGCTGATTGGGCCGGTTCTCATTGGCCTGCCCCGCGCCTTCCGTGTAGAATGCCGTGAATTAATTTCTCGCCTCCAACGAATGTAGTTCTTATGTGCGGTATCTGCGGAAAACTCAATACAGACGGATCTCAGCCGGTCTCCCCCCAACTCATCGGGGACATGTGCACCGTAATGACCCATCGAGGTCCGGATGACCGTGGCACCCACATGGAGGGGCCCGTCGGGCTGGGCCATCGCCGACTGAGTATTATCGATGTGGCCGGTGGCCATCAGCCCATTTCCAACGCGGACGATTCACTCTGGATCGTCTTCAACGGAGAAATTTACAACCATCAGGAACTCCGTCATGATCTGGAGGCGAAGGGCTACCGTTACAAGACCCAGTCGGACACGGAAACCATCCTCCATGCCTATGCGGCATATGGCGCGGACTGTGTGGCCAAACTGCGCGGCATGTTTGCCTTCGCCATCTGGGATCGGCGGGATGGCAGTCTGTTTCTTGCCCGAGACCATTTCGGGATAAAGCCGCTCTATTACACGCAGACGAAGGAAGCCTTTCTCTTCGCTTCGGAGATGAAAGCCCTCTTTCTGGATGACGGGGTGGACGAAACCCTCGATCCCACGGCCATCTATGATTATTTCACCTTCAAATTCATCCCGGGACCGCGAAGTCCCTTTCTCGCCGTCCAGAAACTACCCCAGGGCCATTGGATGCGCGTTCAAGGGGGTCAGGTAACCCTCCAGCGCTATTGGACCCCCGAAGTTGATGGAATCCTTCCGGGAACCGAGAACGAGCACCTGGAGGCGCTGGAGGCCCTGCTCCACGACGTGGTGGATGAACAGCGCATGAGTGAAGTGCCGCTGGGCGTATTTTTGAGCGGGGGCGTGGACTCCACCCTCCTGGCCTTGCTGCACAGCAAGATGAGCGACCAGCCCGTATCCACCTTTTCCATGGGCTTCCATGGTCAACGGGGCTACGACGAATCGGATTACGCCCGACAGGCAGCGGCGGCTTGTGGCGCTGCACACCATACCTTTCAATGTGGACCGGAGTCGGTAAGAGACGTGCCGAAGATTCTCTGGCATCTGGAAGAGCCCCTGGCAGATGCGGCCATGCTGCCCCTCTACACCTTGTGCCGGGAAGCCGCGAAGCACGTGACCGTGGTTCATTGTGGCGATGGCGCAGACGAGGCTTTCGGGGGCTACACACGCTTTTACTGGGATGGAATTGCCGCCCAATTCGGCCGGGTGCCGGCCCCCCTCCGAAAAGGCCTTCTTGCCCCCGCCTTTCGCGCGATGAAGGGCCTCCCCGGCGGCGCGGGTAATCTCGGGCGTCGGGGCGAAAAGTTTTGCGCCTATGCGGGCCTCTCCCCGGCGTTGCGCTATTTAAATTGGTTCACCATGATTCCCGACGAGACAAAGCACCAACTGCTCCATCCAGATTTGCTCGCGTCGGTGGCCGATCACCGCTCTGGACGAATTTTTGAATCCCTCTTTCGACAGGCGCAGGCGATTGGCCTGGACCCCCACAGCCAGCGGCAGTTTTGTGAGCTCCACAATTTCGTTCCCGATGATTTGATGTTGAAGGCAGATAAACTCGCTATGGCCTCCAGCCTGGAAGGACGCTTCCCCTTTCTCGATCATCGCCTGGTGAGCTTTGGGCTTTCTCTACCGGCCCATCGCAAATCGAATTCCCGTCACCTCAAGGGATTACTCAAAAAACTTCTTGCCAAACATATGCCCCGAGACTTTGTGTATCGCAAGAAGCAGGGCTTTGAAGTGCCTACGGGAACCTGGTTCCGCACCCAGCTCAATGAGGAGCTCAAGGATATGGTGAGCGACCTGAGCGCCGATGGGAGTGCCCACCTGAATCCAGCGTATTTGAAGACCATGATGACCCGCTTGGACGCGGGGGATTCCACCGTCGAACGGCAATGTTTTTCCCTCTATGTTTTTGAGCAATGGCGACGGATATTTGCCTCGCCCCGGCGGGTGTGTCGTGACTATCTCGCCTCGGAAGCGCAGCGTGGCTGAGGAAATCACACCGACTTCGCCCACCGAGGAAAATGGGATCACGTGGGCCTGGGTGGGCTGCGGTCTTGGCCTCCTGACTTGCGGCGCAGCCCTTTCGTGGTTGTCCCGCTCCTTTGTCTATGGCACCGAAATGCTCCACCGACCGATCCCACTTCTGATCGGGCTCCTGATGCTTTCTGCGCTGGTCTATTTTGCGGCCATCCATCTCGCTAAAATATCCACCCCCACCCGAAAGCTTGCCTATTTTATTTTCGGTGTGGGTGCCCTCATGCGTCTGCTGGTCGCGCCTTCGCTACCGATACTCGAAGATGACTACTACCGCTATTTGTGGGATGGTGGCGTAACCGCCCAGGGCGTCAATCCGTACACGACTATTCCCGCGGACGTCCAGGCCCGGCGCGATTCGGTGGAAGCGCCCCTCTTGCAACTGGCCGACGACGCAGGCATCGTTCTGCATCGGGTGAATCATCCCCAATTGGGCACCGTCTACCCCCCGGTGGCCCAGGTGGCCTTCGCGGTGGCCCACTGGATCGCCCCCTGGCACCTGGCGGGCCTCCGGCTCCTTTATTACGGGGTGGATTGCATCGCCTTTGGTCTGCTCGTTCTCTTGCTGCGTCAGTTGAAGCAGTCTCCCCTGCTCTCGCTGATTTACTGGTGGAACCCCCTCCTTGTTGAGGAGGTTTACAACAGTGTCCACATGGACATCCTCCTGGTGCCTTTCTTACTCGGCGTCGTGCTGTTGGTCCTGCAGGGGCAAATCGGCTGGAGCATGGTACCCCTTGCGCTCGCCACCGCGACCAAGCTATGGCCGGTACTTCTCGTCGTCCCCGTGTTGGCCCTGATTGCCCGGGACAAGCGGCGGCTCCTATTGACGACGGGAATTTTCATTATCTTGTCTGGCGCGCTGCTGAGTCCCCTATTGAGCATTCGATCTCTCGGTGATGACTCCGGCTTCCTGGCCTATGGCGCTCGGTGGGAAATGAACGACGCCCTCTTCATGGTATTCCCCTGGACAATCTCTACACTCTCGGGGCTCCTATCGTTCCCTGTAGACCCGGCCCTGGCCCATCGGGGCGGTCGGCTCATCGCTGCGGGGCTCGTGGGTCTGGTGGCCCTCTCTATGGCCTGGCGGGCACACCGCCTGACCCAGGTAGCCGGTGATGGGTCTATTGCGAACTGGACGCTGGAACATCGCCTCGCGTGGTGTCGTGGGCTATGTTGGATTGTGGCGGCCCTCTTCCTTCTGAGTCCGACGCAGTTCCCCTGGTATTTCGTGTGGCTCCTGCCCTTCCTTACGATCACCCCCAACCGGGCGCTCCTGGGCCTGACCTTCGTCCTACCCCTGTATTATCTCCGGTTCTATTTCGATGCCCGTGATATGGTCGATGTATTCCATAACCAGATTGTGTGGCTGGAGTTCGGGCCCATTTTATTATGGCTGCTCTTCGATGGCTATCGGGCCCGACGGAATCCTGCTCCGTGACAGTTTTGGCTTGGATGCGATGGCTTCGTTATAATCGCAGGTGAGTTAGAGAGCATCGGAAGACACCTCCGTCGAAGCACGGCATGGGGTAGTCCGCCGGATTGGGTGTAGGTCTATGGGTGAGTATATTCTTGAAATGCGGGGCGTGACCAAACGCTTTCCCGGTGTGTTGGCCCTTAACGACGCCCAATTGTCCCTCCGTCCTGCGGAAGTGCATTGCCTCCTCGGTGAAAATGGTGCGGGCAAGTCGACACTCATGAAAATACTTGCCGGTGCCCAGCCCCTCGACGAGGGGGAAATCCTCATCGATGGCGAGCCAGTCACCATACAATCGCCTCTCCATGCCCAACAGCTGGGCATCAGCATGATCTATCAGGAGTTCAATCTGAACCCCTATATGAGCGTGGCCGAAAATATTTTTCTGGGACGGGAACCTTGTCGGGGTCGCACGCCCATCGTGGATTGGTCCCGCCTGTATGGCGACGCCAGAGACGTCTTAGAACGCATCGGTGTCGAACTGGATGTGCGCCGCCCGGTCCACGAGTTGAGCATCGCCCAGCAGCAAATGGTGGAAATTGCGAAGGCCCTCTCGATTGACGCCCGCATCATCGTGATGGACGAGCCGTCGGCCACCTTGACGGACCACGAGCTGGACGCCTTGTTTACGCTGATTCGGACGCTGAAGCAGCAGGGCATTGCCCTGGTCTATATTTCCCATCGCATGGAAGAGATCTTTGCCATTGGAAACCGAGCTACCATCATGCGTGACGGCGCCCATATTGTCACCAAGGACCTTTGTGACTTAACCCGTGACGAAATAATTCAAAAGATGGTTGGACGGGAGCTGAAGGACGAATTTCCCAAAGAAATCTTTGCACCGGGTGAAGAGCGACTACGTGTTGAAGGACTTACCCGTCGGGGACACTTCAGCGATGTGAGCTTCTCCATTCGTACGGGTGAAATTGTCGGGCTTACCGGCCTCGTGGGTGCAGGGCGGACCGAGGTGGCCCGGGCCATCTTCGGGGCAGACCCCATCGACGGGGGCACCGTATATCTGAATGGTGAAGCTGTCACTGTAACCAGCCCCCGGGATGCCATTGCGCGGGGCATTGGACTGCTCACAGAAGACCGCAAGAATCAGGGCTTGGTATTGGGAATG
>CAXBPH010000150.1:0-16472 GCA_963977445.1 uncultured bacterium
GTTGTGAAGCTCTTTGGTGGCTTCTTCGTAGCGTCCCAAGCGGTAATAGGTGGCTGCGAGGTAGCGCAATATATTGATGCGCTCCTGACCATCGTTCTTCAGGATCTGCAGGTGTTCGAGGGCAAGGCGGTACTCCCACGCGGTATAGAGTTTTTTCGCGAGTCGCCACCGTTGTTCATGATCGTCGGGGTTAGCCTCTACGTAACGAGCGATGTCCCAAATCTCTGCCATTGTTCCTCCGGCAGTCGTGCGCCCATACTAAAACGGGCATCGAGTTACTTTTTCTTTTTCTTTTTTTTCTTCTTCTTCACCGGAACGGGTGTTTCCTCAGAAGGGACAGGTTGTTCCTCCAGAGGCTCTGGTTTCGGATTCTGGTCGACCCTGCGGTCAGCAATCATCCCAAGTATACTGTTTGCGAGCCATGATAAGATAGCCGCAACGAAACCTGCAAGGAAGAACGTCGCTCCGCACCGCGTGGCGATAGGGGTTGAGTCGAGGGTAGCCTGAAATATCATATAGCCAACTGGAAATAGCGATAGTATCCAGGCGACGGCGAAAAATATCCACCCTACGGATTCAAAACGTGATTGGGTTGTCATGCGAATACATCTCTCTCCAGTTTTTGCTTGACCGCAGGCAGGAGCATGCAAAATGCAGCTCCCCCCAGGTCGCTCTTACGAACTTGCAGCTCTCCGCCATGTTCGAGAATTATTTTCTGGGTTATGGCAAGTCCGAGGCCCGTACCCTTCGCCCCTTTGGTGCTGAAAAAGGGGTCGAATATGCGCGGGAGGATGTCCGGCTCAATCCCCGGACCATTGTCCTCCACGAGAACTTCCAGCATGCCGGGATCACACAATCGCGCTGTAATCTGAATCTGGCCTGCGGTATCGGAGACGGCGTCTGCCGCATTGGTGACAAGATTCAAGAGGCATCGGTGGAGGGACACGGATTCGGCGAATACAGGCCCCTTAAGTTGGTCGGTATTGACCTGAATGTCGATTTTCTTCCAGTGCATTATATCGCGAAAGTTTTCGACGACCTCGTCGAGTAGTGGGGGCAACTCGAAATGTTCGCGGTAGGGGATTCGGGGCTTTGAGAAACTGAGCATGTCTTGCACAAAGTGGGTAATGCGACGGGTGCTCCGCTTGAACACGGGCCAGGTGCGGTTGAGCACATCCAGATTGTTCTGTGCCAGGCCCATTTCAATAAGCTCGGCACTGCTGTTGAGGCCCGAAACAATGTTTTTAGTGTAATGGGAAAGCCCGGTGACGGCCTGTCCGATGGCCGCGAGTCGCTCTGTCTTTATTTTTTCTTCGACCAGTCGCGCATTGGTGATCGCGGTGGCGGCCAGGCTGGAAAACATCTCCATGACACGCATATCCAGCGTGCTGAAGTGGTCGCCCTCGATCTTGTTGACGACTTCCAGAACGCCCACCAGTTGGTCTCTATCAAGCATGGGGACGGCCAGGAGATTTCGGGTCTGGAAATTGCTCGTCTCGTCGGCGGTGCGGTAAAAGCGTTCGTCCCGCTGGGCGTCTTTTACGTTGATGGACTTCCGGCTTAGCGCGGTTGTGCCCGCGATGCCCTGGCCGAGTTTCAGCCGGACTTCATTCTTGAGCCGCTCCTGATCTCCCGATTCACCCAGCGCGATGTGGAAGTACATATCGCCCCGATTGGCGTCGAAGAGAATAATCGAAGAGGCCTCGGCCCCGGCGACAATCTGGCTTTCTTCCGTAATGTACTTGAGCAGCGAGTCCAGATCGGTGATGGCGGCAATAAAATTGTGCACCCGATACATAGCTTCTACCGCACGCCTCATCTCATCTTTTGAGGCGCTGTCCAACCATGGGAGGTGTTCGTGGAGCTCATTGTCCATCCGTCGCGGTGCCTATCGTGTCCAGTTGGCCGTCAATGACCACTATGGCATGATAGATCACGTCTCCGACAGCCCGCAAACTTCCGGGACACAACTTATCCAGACGGTCCTCGGCGGTGTGCCAGTTTTTCTTGTGGTCGAGCTGAGAACCGCCATAGCTGAAGTCGATGAGTTCCAGTGCGGGGATAGCCGCCTCACGGAAGGGGATGTGGTCATCTTCGATGCCTGCGGGAAAACTACCGAAGTGGGCCTCATAATCGTAGCGGGCGGCTGTATTCCACACGATTTCGGAAAGCCAGGGTGGGGCACCACCGTCTTTTGAAATGCTCAAATAGCAGTCACCGATCATGTCGACGTTTATGAGGGCATCGATAGTTGCGAGTTCTCCCGTTTCCCGGAGGGTCTTCACCATGTGACGGCTGCCATAGAGACTGTCGGTTTTCGACCAATCCGCCTGGGCTTCTTCCCCGTCGAAGAAAACTAGCCACAGGGTTCGTCCGTCGCGCTCTGCTCCGAAGCAACGGGCCATTTCGAGCATCCAGGCGGTGGTCGAGGCACCGTCATTGGCCCCGACAAAGTCGATATTGGGCAGGTATTTGGTGTCGTAGTGATTGCTGAGTACGATGACCCCGGGTCGGGTGCCCCGGACCACACCCCATATATTGACCATGGGGAGGGTGCCCCGAGGCGTCTCGGCATCAAAGTTCTGCTGGCGGGTTTCGAGACCGGCCTTCTTCAGCGACCGGAGGATGTATTGCTGCTGGGTGGTCATCGCTTCCGAGCCCGAAGGTCGGGGGCCGAGACCCACAATATGCTCCAGATCGGCCCAGGCCCGGTCGGCGTCAAAGGGGGATTGGGCGGCAGCAGCGGGGACGCGGGTATTCTCCCGGGGTTTGAATGATTGCTTCAATCCATAGGACATGAGTATGAGGAAAAGGAGGGTACCCATTCCCAGGAAGACGATTACGCGAATACCGGTATTACCCGCACGGCCATTTTTCATAAGGGGGGAGCTTCCTTTAGCGCGCGGGTGGCTATCCCGTCGCGGTTGCAGTGAATCACGATTAAATAGTACTATACGGCCTATTTTTAAGTACACCAAGCTATGGGAGCTTTCAAAAATGTATCGACCGGAGATCAAGATCCTGGATTGCACAATTCGCGATGGCGGGTTGATGAACAACTGGGAATTCGACAAGGCTATGGTTAAGGAGGTCTTCCAGGGTCTGGTAGACGCTGGCGTGGACTATGTGGAGCTCGGCTATCGGGCCGACAAGAAGCAGTTTTCCACGAAGGACCACGGTCCGTGGCGATTTTGCGACGAAGCCGACCTCCGCGATGTAGCGTTTGAATGCGATACCAAAATCTCCGTCATGGTGGATGTGGGTCGTACCGACTACGACGCCTTCCTTCCCAAGAGCGAGTCGATTATTACCATGTTTCGCGTGGCGACTTACGCGAAGGAAGTGGACAAGGCTATTCACCTGGGCAATCACATCAAGAGCCTGGGCTATGAAGTCTGTATCAATATCATGGCGGCCTCGCACGTGCTGGAGCCTGATCTGGATGAGGCCCTGGCTCAATTGGCCGGCACCGATTTCGAAGCCATCTATCTCGTCGACAGTTTCGGCTATTTTTACTCCGAACACATCCACTACCTCGCCGATAAATACATTTCGGGCCTGGGTGGTAAGACGGTTGGTATTCATTGTCACAACAATCAGCAGCTGGCCTTCGCCAACACCGTGGAAGGCATCATCAAGGGGATTAATTTCCTTGATGGCAGTATCTACGGCATGGGCCGGGCGGCCGGTAATTGCACGACCGAGTTGTTGCTTGGATTCCTGAAGAACCCGAAGTACGACATTCGCCCCGTGCTCGCGCTTATCGAAAAATACTTCGAAAGCCTCAAGCAGGAACTGAAATGGGGCTACGAGCCGCCTTATCTCGTCACGGGCGTCCTCAATAAGCACCCCCGCACGGCCTTGGCCTATATGGCGTCGACGGCCGCAGGTGATTGTGACCCTGACATCATCAAGTTTTACAACGAACATGTGAATGTCGAAGATATCGACTGAGTTACGTCACCGGATAAATTTCGTCAATGACGATAAAGCGCCCGAAACGGTATAGCCCGTTTCAGGCGCTTTTTGTGTGATGGTCAGGCAGCCGGTCTGTCGGCCACGTATCAGAACTCATTCTGGAGAAGAGACGGGAGGCCCGGCGGTAGCACAATGGGGAGCGTTCTCTGGTAGCCCAGGACGCCAGCGGCGAAGTCGGTGGTCTGTCTATCGGGTTGACTTATTCAGGCGATAGACAAAGGCCAGCACTTCGGCCACGGCCCGGTAGAGCTCTTCCGGGATGGTGTCGTTTACGTCTATCTTGGCCAGCAACGTGACCAGGTCGGGGTCTTCCTGGACGTGGATGCCCTCGGCGGCGGCAATGGCCAGGATGCGGTCCGCAAGAGCGCCCTGACCTTTGGCGACTACTTTGGGTGCGCTGTCTTGTTCGGCCGAGTAGCGGATGGCGATGGCACGTTTTCTTCGGGGACGGGCTTCTTTCATGCTTCGAGATTCAATGCTTTGAAGGGTGCGAGGAGTGCAATAAGGGCGCTTTCCCGGGAGCCATTCATAAGCGATGCCTGCACTCGGACGTTGGTGTAGCCGAGGGCCGTTAAGGCCGTCTCAAGATCGGTCGCCACGTTCGTGATCTCTTCGACCAGCTCAGAAGCTGCGGCTTCGATGGTACAAGTACAGCGTTGGCCATGAGCGCTGAGGTCAATCCAGAGCGGCCCGAGTCGCGTCAATTCCAAGTCCAGCACGGTGCGATGGACTGGGTTTTTCTGTGGGGTAGATTCTCCCTTACTTTCGGAAAAAAGATGCATCTGAAGCCGTTTGAACCCCTGTTTCTCGGTGATTGGCAGTTCGAGAAACTGGTAAGACTGGTCAAGGGAGCGGAGATTTTGTACGTCGCGCCCCGTGGCCCGTTCCAGGGTGCGGTCGGCGAGGGCCTTGAAGTCGTCGGCGCTACCATTGCTCCGCAGCCACTGCTGGAACTGCTCATCGGTCATCAGCCGTTTAGTGAGGGTGCGGATGGATTCCTTCAGGTCGGCGAGGGAGGTGCCCGTTTGCGTTCCACCAAGGCGCTGGGCCAACCGTGCGATGGCTTCCCGCTCGGAACGGGCCCGACGGACGAGGTCCTGCCAGGCGGCCGCATCGGCCAGCGCGGTGAGGGCAAGCCAGGGGCTGAGTGCGGTGCCCACGTCGGGGCTCAGGACGCCCTGACTCGTCGCGCTGGTGATGAATTGCTGGAGCTGGAGGAGGTCTTGGCCCGTGCCACGGTCGGACAAGAGCGTTGTGACGAAGGCCTGTATGGTGGCGGCATTGGCGGGCGTCTGGCGGGGCAGGATGGTGGCACCCTGGCGGGCCAGTTCCGTGCGGCCTTCCGCGCGGAGGAGCGATGCGAGTATGGTGGAAATGGATGGGGATTGGCCTGCCGCGCTGGTCGATTGGGGCCGAATATCGAGGCGTATGCCATCCCCTTGTCGTTGGACCTGGATCAGAATGCGTTGACCCTCTTCGAGGCCGACACCGGCGTCGAGGGGAATTTGTATCGCGCCGATGGTGGTGAAGAGGCCCTGGGGTTGGCTCCGAACAACGGCAGCGAAGGTCTTGCCTGGGGGAAGGGCGTTGGCGGCGTCCTGGGAGAGGGCTTGGAAGACAATGCCGGTCGTAGGATTCAGCATGGGAGCGGCGATCCCACGACCCGAAAAAGGCTGGGTGTTTTCTCCTGGGGAGGGCAGAAGATACTCATTGGCGTGCCGCTCCTTTCCAATTTACGGGAATCGAGTTTTCCGTGTATGACCTGCCCCTGGCTGCTACGCGCTGTGGGACCCGCTGGATTGTTTCGCCAGACTGAGCATGAGGCGTACTTCGCCCTTACCGATGCCCAGTTCTTTGGAGACTTCGGCCACCGTCATGCCGGCCTCGCTATATTCCAGCACCCGTTGCTGCATGGCCTTCGAGTTACCATTGTCGGGTTCTTCTTCGTCGGCGGTGTGGGTGCCTGGCCTATCTATGGGCATGGAAGCGGAGAGGTCCAGGTGGGAATCCCGCATGTCGGCTTCCTGGGGCATATTCAAAAGCGCTCGGAAGGCTTCACGAGCCGTATCTCCATTGCTGGCCGACGCTTCTTCGGGCGGTTCCGATGGGGGCTCGGGAAGTATATTTCGCTTTATGGGCTCTTTGGGTGTCGTAGCCAGATCCTCGGCCACCCAATGGGTGAAGGAAGCTTTCGTCACGCCTGTGTCCGCCAGCCTGGCGGCGTCTGCAGGTAGCGGGGCGGCCTGTGGGCGCGCGGCTGGCTGGGGACGCCGCGGTGGCAGAATGTCGGGAAGGGGCTTTCTCGGGGTGTTTCCATTTACGCCATTGCCAAGACGGCTCGGTGCAGGTTCTACCCGTTGTTGCGGTATGGGGCGCGCGGGCGGAAGGATTTCTTCGGGCCGCGACGGTTCTGGTACCGGTTCCGGTGGTGGTGGTGGTGGGCGTTCGGTGACTACCGGGCGATTTCGGGTCTGCCCAATCTGGCGAAAAATGGCATCGATCTGGGCCTGAGATTCTTCCAGCTCGGTGGCGATACGCTGTTGTTTCTCATAGAGCTGTTTGTTTTTTTCCATGCCCTGATTCAGGATGTGTTTCACCTGGCCCATCTTATGTTCCAGCTCTTCATTGAAGTCTTTGGCAAGTTTCTTCTGCTGGCCGATGATATCCCGCATGGTCTGGAAAAGGATCGTCATATCCGCAATGTCGACCCGGGCCTGGCGCAGGCGGTCGTCGGCTTTTTTTTCCCGCTGATGGAGCAAATAGAGGAGGCGGGCAGCCGCGCAGAAACAAATCAGCGCAACGGCAAAGAGGGCAATGGCCACGGGGCTCTCCATGGCCTGGAGGATCGATTCAACCATGGTACTGCCCTACTGGCAAGCCACGGTGTCCTTTATATGGTCGAATCAATCGCATGCTAAATCTCTACATCAAAGTCGTGTTCACGGGGGTCGTCGGCCAATACTTCTTTTTCAGACGCATTGTAGAAATGCCTGGCCTTCTGGTTTTCTCCCTCGTGACTTCCCTGCTCTCGTTTCTTTCGACGGCCCACGAAGGGGTTTCTTCGTTTCAGCTCCCGATTCATCTCATCACTTTTCATCTTGGATTGTTGCACCTGGGTTTCCAGGTCACGCTGCAAGGTGGCCGAATCCGCCGCGACCCGCGCCTGCGCGGCCAAGGAGGTACGGTCAGCGATCTGCTGGATACGTTCCGCAGCGCTGGTACGTACTATTTCGGTCTGGGGGTCGATGGGTTGGGGCATGGGTACCCTTCCCGCGCAGGCGGACTATTCATCTTCGTTGACCGCATTACGCAATTTTTTTATCGCGGCGCTGTGAATCTGGCATATCCGAGATTCTGAAACGTCAAGCACCGCACCGATTTCTTTCAGTGTCAGTTCTTCATAGTAATATAAGTTTAACACTTTCTGCTGCTGATCGGGCAAGTTAAGAATCGCCTGTACGAGGCGTTCCTTGCGCTCCTGAAGTTCCGCCGCCTGGGCCGGGTGGGGCGCCCCGCCGTTTCCAATCAGATCCATCTTTCGTGATTCGCCGCTATCGTCAGAGGGGAGGTAGTCATCCAGCGAAAGTACCTGGGCCGTCTGCAATTGGGCCATCGTATCTTCCACGTGCTCTGCGGAGATGCCGACTTCCTCCGCGATGGATTCCATGGAGGGTTCCCGGCCTTCCACGTGGCGGAGTTTTTCCCGGGCGGCACCCACTTTTCGGGCCATGGTGCGGAGCGAACGGGGCGCCCAATCCAGGGACCGAATCTGGTCAATGATAGCGCCGCGGATTCGGATAGAGGCATAGGTAGAGAATTTTATTTCCTGGACGTGGTCATATTTTTCCACGGCATCCATGAGACCAATGCAGCCCCAACCGACGAGGTCATCCATTTCCACATTTTTAGGCACATGGATAGCCATGCGGCCCGCGATGTACTTCACAATGCGCATGTGATGAAGGATCAACGCATCTCGCGCATCGGAAATGCCTTGTTCCTTGTATTGTTTCCAATAGGCTTTCTCTTCGTCTTCTGTCAACGTAGGCTCTCAATACGCGCACGGGTACTGACGATTTCTGTGATGCGGATTCCAAACTTTTCGTCCACCACAACCACGTCGCCTCGTGCGATCAGTTTTCCATTCACGAGCAGGTCCACCGGTTCATCAACCAGATGACCGACCTCAATGATTGAGCCAGGACCTAAATTCAAGACTTCACCAATGGGCATCTCTACCCGTCCCAGTCGCGCAGTCGCGATCAGGCCGATGTCGAGCACCATCTCCATATTTTCGGATGTGGGCATGCCGGTCCCACCGCCTCCGCCACCACCCATGTCCCCCATGCCACCGGTTTCGCTACCGAATCCGCTTAGAATATCATTCATTTCGTCGGGGCTCAGTTCGGCTTCCGTGCCCAGAACGGGGTTCCCGGAACCCAGAAGGTCCTCAGGGACGAGGGCTTCGAGGCTCTGACTGAACAAGGCCACGCCCGAGCCCGAAAGGTCGGCGTTGTTGGTAAACGTGAAGGTGGTCATTCCACCATCGGCACCAACAAAAGCGGTGATTCCGTCGGTATTTTCTGCGCCCGTATCGATCAGTTGGACATCTTCCAACTGCTCAACGGTGCGCCCGATTCGCTCCATGATATTGGTGACGCCACCGCCCAACGCCGGATCCGCGATTTCCTTCAACATGGAGCGGTCGTCGTCGGTGAGGGTGCCCGTGGGGGTGAACTCCTGCTCCTGGATGAGGGCAGAAAACCGTGCCGCATCGTCAATGGCGAAGAGGATGGCAACGGAACCGAGTTCGTTCTGAATCTTACCCTGAAAGGAGACGGGGTATTTTGTTAAATGCTCCCGTAAGGCATCGGGTTCAATGGGTTCTGGTTCGTTGAGCTCGTACTGAAAGGTGCAGCTCAACATGGCGTCCAAGACGTCAAAGGCCCCTTTGAGGAGTCCATCACCCACTATTTTTGCAGCAGCTATATTCATCAGTAACCTGTTAATCCCGGTAGAAATCCAGCAATTGAACCGCGCTGTTTTCGCGTCGACGGCCTGGGGCCGCAAAGAATTTTGGTCGCTCCCCTATTTCCACCAGAAGGGGGTCCAGGGTAGAGCTATCCAATTGAATCACATCGCCCACCGAAAGGGTAGCAATATCTTTTACCGTAACCCGCGCGCGGCCCAAAACCGCGTCCACGGGAACTTTACTCCGCAGGAGCTGGCGGTAAATTGCGTTGCGTGTTAATTCGGCCATTTCATCCGACAGGCGCCGTGAAAAATGGGCCTGTTGTGAAATCTGGTCGAGAATGGGGTTGAGCACCAGGAGGGGTATGCAAAAATTCATGGTGCCCACCGTCTCCCCAATATGGACTTCGTATCCAACCAGAATGACCATTTCACTACCAGCCACGATTTGGACGATGAGCGGGTCACTTTCCTGTTGGAGCACACTCAATCGAAACTCGATGAGCTGCTCCCAGGAGCGTCGCAGGCTGTCGAGTATCATCATGACAATACGCTGGATGATTCTGTTCTCTATTTCCGTCAATTCCCGAGGCTCGGGGAGGGTCATGCCCTTGCCGCCGAGGACGCGATCTACAATCGGGAACACCATCGATGGGCTCATCTCAATCACCGCCGTGCCCTCCAGGGGGGACATGTTGATGATGGACAGGGCCGTGGGTCGCGCGACAGAGAGAATGAATTCGTCGTACGTCAGCTGATCAATGGACGTCAGGTCGACACGGACAACGGTGCGCAGAAAGGGGGGGAAGATGATACTGACTTCCCGTGAGAAGGCTTCAAACAGGCTTTGAAGCCCCTTGAGCTGTTCTTTGGAGACCCGCTCTGGTCGACGAAAATCGTAGGGCGACAGGTGGAGTTCCGGTTTCGCCTCGGCGTCTTGCTCAGCGTCGCCGATATCTCCTTCCGAGACGGCACCCAGAAGCAAATCGACTTCGTCTTGGCTGAGAATGTCGGCCATGCTAACCCTTTGTCCAAACGCCTGTTGCGATTCCGGAATTGTGAGGCGAGTATAGCACAGGGTAGGGGGTGGCGCAAGCGACCACAGCCGGGATAAGGTATTTGTTTTGAGTTAGATACAGCGCATTCATGGTTGGATTGCCTGGTGGCATCAGAAAAGGCTGTTCGATTGTCATCGTCCAGGCGGCTTAAGACGTTAATTCAGGTAGAGTTGTTTCTCTACTTACTGTTGCAGCAGTGCCATTGAGGCACTGTGACCACGGGCCCGTCCCATCCCTGCTGGCCCGTGGTTCTTTTGGGGGTCACGTCGTGCCGAAACCCCGATTCAAGAGCCGCCTCAGGCGAATCCCCAGTCCCGAATCCTGCCATGCCATGGCATCCAGTCGACCATTTACCTTGTCCTGAAAAGAGCGAAGGCTATCGGTGCTGTCAATCCATATCCGTCGCAATGCCCAGCGATTCCTGGGCGGACTGTTGTGGCCATACTGATTGGCACAGGCAAAAGAATAACCCGCTTCCGCTACCAGGCGTTCCGTCTGTTCCGTAAAATCGAGGGCAGACCCATAGGGATAGGCGAAGGCCGGGACGGGTTTCCCAAGTATTTCCTCCAGCGTGCGCTTTGATTCCTGAATTTCACGGGCCTGCTCAACGGGTGTTAATGCGGCGAGATGGGGATGATTCACGGTGTGTGCTCCGATTGCCACACCACGTCGATGGATCTCCCGCAATTCTTCCGGCGTCATAATGCGGCCCGTCTCCGGCTCTTTTTCACCGGGTCGGCTTTGACCCAGATGGCCCGACACCACAAAAATGGTGGCAGGGAGCTTGTGGTGCTCCAGAATGGGCAGGGCATTCACCAAGTTATCGGCATAGCCATCGTCAAAGGTGATGGCTACCCCGGGAGCTCCCTCCGCTGCTGCTTCCAACGTAATTACCCTGTGCTTCGCCGCGAGCCAGGCCATTTGTTCCGCGAAGGCCTCCGGAGTCACGTTCATCTCGTAACGGCGATGACCGATACTGTGATACGTCAAGATACGCGATGCCGTCGACCCGGGCGAAGGGAAGAGGGGACTGGTGCCCACGATTGCCGCACGAATGCCGCGCTTCAACAGGTTCTTGGCCTGTTGTCCCCGTCTCATGGGGTGATTTTCTTTGCGGTCAACAGGCCCCAGCCATAGCCCATGGCATAGCTGCAATAGGCCCCAAAGCGCATGAATCGCATTGTTGCCAACGCTTTCAGAAGTCGTAGGGGATAGCGCAAGATTCGGTATAGCAGCGTCGTGCGGGGCTGAAAGGTGGCATCGTGGAGGGATTCATGGGTTTCAAAGACGCAGTCCCGCTGAAACTTATAGGCATAGGCCGAACCAAAGCCATTCCGAAAGAAAATTCGGAGGAGTTTGCCCCAACCCGATGGCAGGGGGTGGTAAATACGCGCCTGTGGAGCGAGTACGACCCGATACCCGGCCGCCCGTAATCGAACCCGTAGATCGGGGTCGAGGCCCCGGAGTATGTCTTCCCGTTCCCGGCCCACGGCGTCGAAGATCGGCTTGGGTATGGCACAACAGCCGTGGCAGGCCAGATCACTATCGGTGACGACGTCGACGACGGGCGTGTGAAAACGGGGGAACTGGGTTGAGGCACGCTGCTGGAAGGCATTCGATTCCGGAAAAATAACAATACTGGCCCCGGCCATGCCAATGGCGTCATCGCCGTCAATGGTGTCTACGATGCGCTGAAAAACGTGCTCGTCGGCGAGCATGCTGTCGTCATCGAGAATCATGAGCAGACTTCCCCTGGCCTGGTCAGCCCCCTGATTGATTGCCTTTCCCTGGGGGGAAACGCCCTTAACAATAATTGTTTCAAAATCGGTATAGGTCTGGCGATTGACGCTATCGAGGAGGCGGGGAACACATCCGTTTCGGTGGCCATCCCACGAGGGGATGAGTACCGAAACTCGCGGGTCTGGTGATGATGTTGGGTCCATAGGGAGGGAGTATACGCGATGGGGGGATAGGGGTAAAGCGCCGGACGCTGTGCTATCATGGACGCACCATGGTTACACTCGACACGGCATTGGATCGCTACCTACAGATGGCAGTTTTCGAAGCAGGGCATTCGGAAGCGACCTTGTCTGCCTATGGGGCCGATCTCCGGCGTTACCTCTTTTTTCTCGAGGAGAATGGGGTTTCCCATATTGATGACGTCACCCGGGACGATATCCTGGATCATCTGGGGGGACTGATTGCCTCCGGATTGCAGGTGCGATCACTGGCCCGCCACTTGAGTGCGATTCGCCGGTTTCACTACTACGCCCACGAAGAAAAGCTGTCTCCCCTCGACCCCTCCGAGGGCATTGAGACCCCGCGATTGCCTCGGCTCCTTCCCCATAGCCTCTCCCAGGAAGAAGTGGAGCGACTCCTCGCTGCGCCAGACCAGGATGAGGCGGAGAAAAACGGGATACGAGATGCGGCCATATTGGAGCTGTTTTACTCCTGCGGACTGCGCATTTCAGAGCTGTCGAAACTGGCGTTAAGTCAGGTGAATCTGGGAGAAGGGATGGTCCGGGTGCGGGGTAAGGGAAGCAAAGTCCGCCTGATACCCCTCGGGCGTCGGGCGCAGGAGCGTATTGCGACCTGGCTCACGGTTCGAAATGCCGGGACTATACAGGATGATGCGTTGTTTCTCGGAGAGCGTGGGAAGGAATTGGGCCGGGGGGCGGTCTGGCGCGTGGTGAAGTACTGGGTGCGTCGGGCGAATATTACGCGCAATGTGACGCCCCATATGTTGCGCCACAGCTTTGCCACCCACCTGTTGGATCATGGGGCAGACTTGCGAGCGGTGCAGGAATTGCTGGGGCATGCCGATATCAGCACGACCCAAATTTACACCTACGTCAGCGTTGCCCGACAACGGGAAGCCCACCAGAAGTTCCATCCGCGCGCGTAGCCAAAGTCGTCGGTTTGCGTCTGAATTGCCATATATGCGCCGATACGAGTGGTTTGTATTTGTTTATGTGTGGACGCTGAACACGGGGCGGGGAACTTCTACTTCGCCGTTTTTGGGGGTTTCGTAGAGGATTGGGCGGTATAGGACCTGGAAGGGGTCGGTGCGACGCCCATAGAACCAGTCGGCCAGCAACTCCAAGCCTTCCGACCCCGCCTCGCGGAGGGGGAGCCATATATGGGCAATGGCTTCTGAAACGACGGACGCTTTATAGGTATAGGTCCATTCGACAATGTCGAGATTTTCTCCGGGCATACGTCCCGCACGTCGGGCCCCTTCCCGGATGCTTGATCCATCTTCGGTCGCGCTGCATTCCACAAGGGCGGAAATGTTGCGGTCCAGGAGCAGGCGGTGTGTAACCCGGACGTTGTTGTCGGAATCAAACGTCGTGGGGCGCACGAGCGCTTCGTCGAAGGGGATGTTGGCCTCGTCGAGGGCTCGTTTATAGCCCCGGTCCCGCTCGAGTCCGGGTTGGAATCCTTCCAGCCCCTTCAACATTCCGATTCGGGTATGTCCCTTATCAATCAGGAACTTGGTGCTGATATAGGCGGCTTCTTCATAGTCCACGGTGGCGCAGGAAATATCGTCGAAACCATCCAGACGTCCCATGGCCATGTAGGGGCAGCCGGCGTCATGGATCCTGCGCACGACGGGGTCATTGATACTCAAGGGGCCGGCGACGACACAGGCTCCATAGCGCTGCTCATTTACGCCTCGGGCGTAGTCATAGAGTCCGTCGCGTAGTGGCGGATTCATATCAAAACCGATAAATTCACCCGCCTTAAAGATGCGATTGAGCTCGAAAAAAATCCAGGTAAGCACGTCATTGCTGACGGGGATGATGTCGGGTGGGGCCGTTACGGCAACCCCGATACAGTCCGGTCGTTGTCGTCGGAGACTCCGTGCACCGGAGTGGGGGTGGAAATTAACTTCCCGGATGAAGCTCTCGACACGTGCACGGGTGCCTTTACCCACACCGGCCTGTTTATTGAGTACACGGCTGACGGTGCGTGCTGAGACGCCCAGTTCATGGGCAATGTCGTGGATGGTATATCGACCCGAAGTCTTCTGTGCCATAGCTGTTAATGGTATCCCGTGCAAGTTCCCTTTGAACAACGTAGCATACGTACCCTATAAAAAGGAAGAATCTAGTTACGTTTGGGGGATGTGACCCGTCGGCCAGTGGGCCGAAGTTTTCAGCATGGGCGACGATGCCCATGGGGGGCTATACCAGCTGGAATCGGCCAAATTGTTCGAAGTAGTAGACCAGGCAAAACTCGCTTACGTCATGGGGTAGGCCCACGAGCAATTTGATACGCTGCGGTCCCCCATATTTTCCTTCGTCGTCTTCTTGCTCAACACCCTCCACCAATACTCGAACATCGTGAACGCCGAAACAGGCGTCCAGACTGTCCAACCCCGATATTTCCAGGTTCGCCGGTGCGAGCATGAGTTCTCCTGGCTCCCAGGCGGTGAATCCTTCGCTACGATCGGGCGGGGTGATGGTCAGGTCGAGCCAGACGTAGCGACGGGGCACCTCCGGCTCGTCGTCTTCAAAATCGTCGTCAGAATCGTCACCAGAATCGTTGTCATGGACGGGCGCATCGGTCCATTCGTAGCCGTGGAGTTCCACGATAGCGCCCGAGAGGGCTTTGCCTTTCATCTTGAAGGGCGCGCTGAAAAGACGGCGGATGGCCGCGCCGATCAGGAGTTTGACGATGAAGTAGCCAAGGATGAGCCCGACACCGAGTGCGACGGGAATATAGTCCAGATAGGTTAAGGCGACGATGGCGATTAAGAATAGTAGCCGGACGGGCTTGATGCGGAAGCGTTTCGAATTGTCAGACACGGTATTACTCTTTTCCTTTCTGGCAACGGGCAGGGGAGGGGAACTCGTATGTTGTTGGGGCGGTGGCTCCAGGGTGGCCGCGATGCGATCTCTCAAGGGCCGAACTTTTTCATAGTTAAAATCGTGCAGGAGGCGATCGCATACGGCGAGGGCACGATCATAACGCCGCAATTGCTCCAGCGTGCGGGCCTGGGCATTCAGGATTCGGTGGTTGTTGGGAAAATGGGTGTCGATAGCTTCCAGCTCGACGAGGGCATCTTCGAATCGACCCACGGTAAAAAGTTTATCCGCTTTTGCAAAACGGATACCGGCTTCTTTCTTTTCCATACAAACCTCGTCCCGACGCACCGAATAGGGCGAATTCCTCTTGATTACCAATGGGGGCGATTGAAATTCCACGTCACGCCTCGGCAATCCCCAATTTTCCCACGGTCATTGTGAAGTTTTTTGACCACCGGGTGCAAGGGTGTCGCGTCGAGCCCCTAGGAGCAGGGACTAACGAAGCGCGTGGGCGGGCCGGCCTGGTAAGCTGAGGATACAGTCGAAAAGACGTTTGGCGAGGTCCGTTTTGGAGAGGAGGGGGAGCTCTTCGGCTTGCTGACCGGGAACGAGAAACCAGGCTCGGCTGGTATCGCTTCCGAAGCCGGAATCGGCACCTGCCACGTCGTTGGCGACGATCAGGTCCAATTGCTTCTCTTCCAGTTTGCGCTGGGCATTGGCGAGAAAATCCTGGGTTTCGGCGGCAAACCCGATGATGGTTTGGTGGTCCGCTTTGTTGCGTCCGGCGAAAGCGGCTATATCCGGGTTGGCAATCAATTCCAGGCGAAGGACATCGTCCGTTCGCTTGTGCTTCTGGTCCAAGGGGTGTTCTATTCGATAATCCGCCACGGCGGCCGCGCCGATGAATATATCTGTGGTGGGCAGCGCGTTGGACACGGCTTCGAGCATCGCTTGTGCCGTGGGGGCGGGTACAGTGGTTGCCTGATACGGGGGCGGTACGTCGCAGGGGCCCGTGACGACGGTGACGGTGGCACCCCGCTTCAGGGCTTCCATGGCGATGGCGTGACCCATTTTCCCACTGCTTCGGTTACCGATGTAGCGGACCGGGTCGATAGGCTCATGGTTGGCCCCGCTTGTAATCAATACCCGTTTACCTGCGAGGGAACGGTCATTTCGAATCGCGATGGCGGCGGCTTCGAGGATCGCCGGCGTGTCAATGAGTCGGCCTGCGCCAAACTCACCGCAGGCCAGTTGCCCCGATCCGGGACCGACAAAGCGGCATCCCCGGGCGGTCAGGAGGGCAATATTATCCTGGGTGGCGGGGGCGAAGAGTGTGGGGGCCCGGGTGGCGAGTAAGGTGGTGGTGAGCCAATCATCGGCGAGCCCGTGGGCGGCTTTGGCGATGACATTGGCGGTGGCCGGTGCAATCAGGAAGAGGTTTGCACGGCGGGCCACGGCGATATGTTCAATCTCGGGGTTCTGGGCGGGCTCGAACATTTCGGTGATAACCCGATTGCCCGTAATGCCCTCCAGGCTCGCGGCCCCAACGAACTCGCGCCCCCCGCTGGACAGTACCGGGATAACTTCGGCCCCGGCCTCGACCAGTCGAGAGGCGACTTCACATGCTTTATAGGCGGCGATAGATCCGGTGACG
>CAXBPH010000151.1:0-16420 GCA_963977445.1 uncultured bacterium
CGTTGCTGCCGCCATGGCCGGGGATACACTCTCAAAGGATTCCATCCCGACGATGCCCTGGTAATCGGCTTCACCCAGGGCCCGGTAGATCCCATCCCAGTCCACCACGCCCGTACCGGGTGTACCGCGATGGCTTTCACTGAGATGAAAATGGCAAAGGTGGGGTGCTGCTTTCAAGGTGGGTGCGTAAAACTCACACTCTTCAATATTCATATGATAGGCATCGAGATGGACCTTCACGTTGGGCTCACCAATGCGCTCCATGAGAGACAGGGCCTGGTCTGCAGTATTCACGAGAAAGGTTTCATAGCGATTTATCGCTTCCAGGCCAATCGTAACACCGTGATCCTGGGCATAGTGGGCCGCATCTTTCAACACGGCTGCCGCGTGATTCCAATAGGACTCATCGGGACGTCCGGTAATTTTCCTTCCGATGGCGGAGTAGGTGACGCCGGTAAATACCGTCCCGCCCATATCGGCGGTGGCCTTAATACATTGCTTGAGATAGGTGAGCCCTGCTTCCCGCACGGCGGGAATTTCACTGGTGGGATCCGTGTCTTCGGCGCAGGCGGTTGAGGTGCACAAATCGATTCCGACCGCTTCGGCACGTTCCTTTATGGCCGCCGGGTCAATTTTCTTAATCTCCATAAGGGGCACCTCGACCAGATCGAATCCCAGTGCCTTTGCCTTATCGATTATGTCCAGCGTTTCATTGCTCCAACTATTGGTCCACGCATAGGCGTGTACTGCATATCGTAAGCCTGCCATCATCTCTCTCCCATGCATTCCCAGCCCCCCTTTGGAGGCCATCCACTCGCTTAATAGTCGCTTTCATACTCGGTACAGTCGTCCTCCGACTGATATTCTTCAATCATCGCCTGGGCGACCCCTTCGGTGGTCAGGTAGGCCAATTCGTCATCGGTCACCCCATAGGAACGCAGCAAGGTCATTTGTTCCTCTGTTGGCGGGGGCTGAAGCACCTCGATCATGCGTATTGCTTGGCTTCGTGTCACAAGATTCGCGAGTTGCGCTTCCGTTGCCCCGAGCTCCTTGAGCCGGGCCAACTGATCCGTCGTGGGGGGCGAATCGTTGTGGATGGGTATACCCATTTCCTCGGCGATCTCATCGTCCCAGGCGTGAATATCATTCAGGGCTTCATCGAGCCGCGACTCGAAGCCATCCGACGGTGCCACGGGCACGACGGCGGTGGAAGCGGGTGCGGCCACCTCGCGGGGGGGTAATGCCTGTGCCCGCTGGGCGTTCAGCATATTGCGCTCTCCCACCAGCGCAATACGACCACCGCATTTCTTGCAATAACCACGGAATCCTAAAAACTGAGGACGAATCTGAAGGTTTTGTTCACAGTGTGGGCATATAAATATCATGGAAAAACTCACGTTGTTCTTGTGCTTGAGGACAGCACCACCGCTCGAACGCCGATGAGGGCGTTCACAGCCACATAGATACTGTACCGCAGGGCACCTGAGGAATTAAATCTATCGTACATTGCTTGACGTGGCGACGATGGTCTCTATAGAGTGGTGTGACCTCGATCCAAGACCTGTTTTTTACAAAAGCCGTGCCAATGGGAAGCCCATGAGACGATTGACCAACGCCCCCCTCGCCGGGAAACTGCCCGCAGGGACCCGACGTGCTGCGTCCGCCCTTGCCGGGGTTATTTTTATGCTGTCCGCCTCCGTTGCCATCGCTGGTCAAGAGCCGCCGTATATTTATTCTTCAGACGGGTTGGCCCCGGGGCAAACCATGACGAGCTGGCTCATTTGCGGCCCCTTTCCCAATAGCGATGTACAGGACACTCCCACGGGTGAATGGGTACACGACGCCCGGTGCGTCGGACTCTACACCGACTTTCTGGTGGGCGCTGGCGGCGAATCCAGCATTGCTCCCCAGGCCGGGTTGAAAGTACCTGCCCCCGATGGACAGTTGCACGGCTGGACGAGTATCACTGCGGCCCACGATCAGGTCTTTCTCGGCGACTATATGTCCCCCACCATCAACCAGATTGCCTACGCGGCATGCTGGATTGACCGTGATCAGCCGGAAGATATTCTGATGGGCTTGGGAAGCAGTGACGGCATACGTATCTGGGTCAATGGGACGGAGACCTTTCGCGTTCACGAGGGTCGCCCCCTGGCCCTCGACGACAACTATTTCCGCCTTCCTCTCGTGGCGGGACGGAACCAGGTATTGGTCAAGATAGAAAATGGCGATGGACGTTGGGGCTTTGCGCTCCGACCTGTTGACAATGTGTCGGCGGTCAAGGCGCTCATTCCCCGGTTGAAAGATGTCCTACGCTTTGACTATCAAAAAAATGAAACCGGGTATACCGTAACCTTTGGCGACCCCACCATCGTGGGCAACCTCGAAAACCTCTCCGAAGCCAAGGTTGCTATTGAGACGAGCTCGGGCGAGCAGGCAGGCATGTTAACCGTTTCCCTGGGACGTCCCTTTTTTATACCCTACAGCGATTACGAAGATGAATCCTACCAGCTTTCGGGCGAAGTCCTCTGGCCCTATCGTGGCAAGGTAACGACGTCGGGATTGCTCTATCGGGGAGATTTGCGTAGCGAAGTCGTAGAAATGCTTCAGGGTACGCAGCCGGAACTGATACCTTCCCGGGCAAGTGACGCCTACACAAGCTTGCTGGGTACCACACGACGGGCAGACCGATTAAACCGTCTCAATGGCGAATCACAGGCCTATGCGTGGCTGAAAGACGGCTTGACGCAGGCGCTACAAGGCGCTGTCGGGCTTCAAAACAGCAACGACCCCTACGGTCGATTATTTCCCAAACCACGCAATGTGGGCACCAGTTCCAACGAGATGGTCCAGGTCACTGGCGATTGGACCCTTTCCATTGCAGACTCCATTTTCGATGACGAACTGGACGATTCTCTGGTTTCCACGTGGACGGCCTACACGGACGCACAGACGGGCACCGTCATCGGGCAGGTCTACGTCCTTGCCTTGGAAACCGATTTTCTGGCCACCCCGACATTGGAATTACGGAGCGATGATACGGAGTACAAAGAGCCTGCGGAATCCATTCGGGAACGGGTTCCGACTAATCCGGAAGGCTACGCAATTCAAATCACCGGCAACCGCATCGTCGTTGCCGGGCGGACCGCCCGAGGGGCGGGCTATGGGATGGACACGCTGCTACAGCTCCTGGCCCAATCCACGACGCTTCCTACGGCGACAATAATCGACGAACCGGTGTACCCCACCCGGGCCATGGTCATTCCACTGGAAGGCTTTGACAACGAATTTCGAGCGGCCATCGACGAAGCCGCGAAACTTCGGCAAAACACCGTATTTCTCCCGTCCTCCCTCTACCCCGACCTGGAAGATACGGAGATCCAACCGATCCTGAAAGAAGCCTACGCGTATTGTCGTGCCCGCTTTGTTGAACCCATTCCACTGGTCGAAACTTTTGGTGACAAGACGCTTGCCGCGACGATAGATCCAAATTTCCTGGAGGGACTCTCCGTCAGGGAACTGCCCGTCGAAGTGGACGACCTCCGCCGGGTCCACCTGCCCTATGATCGCATCCTGATGAACGAAAGCACCATGCCCCAACTCAGGACGGCCAAGGGTTACAACGTCTTGCGCCTGGATCGGGATTTTGTTTTTGAGTCTGTATCTCCGCCCATCATCCAATTGAAGGGCAAGGCCCCTGTGCAAACGGGAGAGACGCTTCTGCTCACGGCGGATGTGGTTGATCTTTCCATCGCGTCCAACGGTGCCAGTTGCCCCTCTGACACGGGTGTTTGGCTCCTGACCGAAAAAATTATCCAGGGCATCTATACCCATCTTGCCCCCGTGGGCATTCACCTGGGACAGACCGGGGTCGGATATCTCAATCGGGACAGTCGTTGTCTGGCGCGTGAAATGCCCAACGCGTTGCTACTGGCCGATGCGGTACAAAAGAGCCACGACATTGTGAAGAACATTGATGAAAAAGCGACGCTCTATATGTGGGGCGATCAATTCAGCCCCTTCCAGCGCGCCCAGTCGCTTGACGCGATACAGGCGGCAGAATACCTCCCCAAAGACATCATCGTTCTGGACTGGTGGTTTAAGGGCGCCACCGCCTTTGACCGGTGGCGGGTGGAACAGGGCCTGCGCTACTTTGACCAGTTTGGCTTGAAGACCCTTGGCGTCGTGCGGGATGATCCCTTGAATATCCAGCAATTTGCCACCATGAACATCCACTTCTCACAACGATTTAAGGGCATCGTCCACCAGAATGAAGGAACGGGGAACGACGGGCGCTACCTTGCTGCGGAAGCCGGTTGGCAGGGTTCCACTTCGCTGGGGACTCCACTCACCGATTAGGCGGCCCGTATTGGCGGGGGAAGTTACGTGATGGAATTTCCGACACGTACCTCCGAATCACACGTCGTGGCAATTCGTAGTTTTTTGCCATTCAGTGCTACCATACTTGATGTGACTCACCGTGTTTGGCGTAGCGTCGCCGTAATAGCAGAGACCCCGTTTAGATGACAGATTCCGATCAACCACGTGCCGATCTCCCTGGCAAATCATCCAACCGACTGGCTACCATGCTGGTCCAGCGTGGTGCTGTCAACGCGACCCAAATGCAAGCGGCCCTCGCGCTCCAGGGGGATATTGCCCAATCGCTTGTGGACCTTGGCTTTATGAAAGAAGGGGAACTTACCTCCTTTTTCGTGAAGGAAATGAAGATTCCCCGTTTGAATCTCCAGGACTATCAGGTAAATCCGGACATGGTGAAAATCGTCCCTCGTGAGCTCTGCCTGCGCTATCAACTGCTTCCCATGGACACGCTCGGAAAAAACCTCACCCTCGCCATGGTCAATCCACTGGACGACGCCGCTCTGGAGGCCGTTGGCGCGGCTTGCCCGGCCTATAGCATCAAGCCCTTTCTCTGCACCCGATTTGATTTCGAATCGGTGGCGAGCCGCGTCTTTCAGGACGCCGATGCCAAAGAGGCCGGCGGTAGTGGCATGAGCCTGGATAGTCTGGGCCTTCCTCCGACCCGCAAGGCTGCTGTGCCCACGCCATCGACACCACCAGCACCAGCACCAGCACCGGCCCCACCGCATGAGACGGATGAAGACGATGACGCCCATGCGACCATGATCTTCGACGATACGATGTCACCGGCCAATCGTTCGGGTGGCCCGTTGCGGTCCAGCCTCATTTGTCTTGATGGTTGGGAATTGGGACGGGAGATTGAGATTACCGGTAATTCCTATACCTTGGGTCGCTCTGCCGAGGCCGATACGACGATTCGTTCTCCCCTCATTTCCCGGGAGCATGCCCGTCTGACACGCAACTCAGAATACGGCCAGGACACCTTTGTCATTACCGATCTGAAGTCGAGTAACGGCACCTTCGTTAATAACATACCGGTGACGAGCACCCTCCTGCGTCACGGTGATCGCATCTTGCTGGGAGACGTGCTCTTCAAGTTTGTCCTCCTTGATGAGGTGGAGGCGCGTTTTCACAAGGACGTTCACCAACTCTACCGCATCCAAAAAGACACGGGCCTGCTGCCTGCCGATGCCTGGCGCAGCGAACTGGCCCGGGTGGTTGCGGCGGCCCCCGCGACCTCATTAAGCGTGTGTCTCATTGAAATGGACGGCCTCCAATCTATCCGGCAGGCCCACGGTCATATGGCCGGTGCTATCGTGCTGAATGACATCAGCGATCTGCTGAATCGCCAATTGGAGAAAACCGACCTGCCCGGGGACTACAGTCAGGAGCGAATTGCGGTCCTGTTTGAAGGCAAGCCGATTGAATCGGTCTTTCCCGTCCTGGAAGACCTGCGACGGGCGGTGGAGGTTCACGTTTTCCACCACAAAGAAGCGAGTTTCCGAAGCACGATCAGTGTGGGCGTTAGCTCCGTCTCCGATTCAGGCTTGGCCCCGGAAGCCGTCGTCTCCGCCCTGGAGAATGCTCTGGCACGTGCCATCGTCGAGGGCCGCAATCAGGTAAGCGTCGCCACGTAACCCGGCAGAGCCGGTGGTATGAGGAAAGCCCCGGCAACGGGGCTGCTAAGTCCACGAAGTGGGCGATATATCGTAGCCCAGCGGCGAGCGTAGCGAGTCCTGGGTTTTGGTCGACACACGCCAATACTAGTCCCAGCGGGGCGACATAGGGCGCGAATTGGGTCCCATCTCCGAAAATTCTATGCCGCCCCCTCCGGGGCTAAAAGCGCTTCGCGCCTTCGAATTCTGCAACACTGTAAAAACTACGCTGCTTGAGCTAACCGTAGAAAAATTCGACGGAACGGCAGAGCCGGTGGATTGGCTAGGATTTAGATTGACAGCTTCCGGAACGATCTAGCGCTTCACTTAGTGCCTTCGATGTAGTTCAACAGCTGGTTCACGTGGACGTTAAAATCTCGTACCAGCACCATGGGCACCTCGGGCGACACCCCTTGCTCTTTGTAATATTCAAGTTGTGAACTGCTCGGGTTGCGCGTCCAAAACCCCTCGTCGGAGAGGCGGTCACAAATCCCGGTGATCACTTTCTCTGCGGGCGCATTGACTTGGTGTTTCACCTTCCTGGAGGCCTCGTCGCGATAGGCGTCACCACCCTGGGCCTGAATGGCGACATAGGCCTTCTTCGCTTCTGTGGGATACCAGTCCCCCTGCCAGCCGTAACCCTCGCAGGCGTTGGCGAAGTCGTAGACTTTTTCGGCCTTGTCCCGTCTTCCATAGACGGGGCGTTGGGTACCGGGTTCATAGAGCCGGGCGTACTTGCCGTTTTCCAGTTTGTGTGTGTCATACCAGTCGAGTGCGCGGCCTAAAGAAGCCACGTAGCGCTGGTCGCCCGTTTCGACGTAGAGCGCGACCAGGGTGTTGCAGACGCCGACGGACTCGGCGGGCGTATATCCGGGGGGTTCAAAACGTCGCGCCCATGCGGGCTCGAGGGTTTCCGGGTCATATTGCTGTGCCCAAATGGCCTCCCCGTCGCCTCCCTGTAATTTCAGGATACATTCGGCACCCCGCATCATGGCCGCGTGGTACTTCGGGTCGCCCGTTTCCGTAGCGAGTTTCTTCAGGGAGCTCATGATATTGCTGAAATTACCATCGTTAAAGGTGATGTAGCGCCCGTAGGTATCTGGCGGCGGAAAAGATTGTGGCCAGCCGCCCGAACTCGCCATCTGGGACACCACAATGAAATTCCCAATACGATCTACGGCAGCCCTGTCTTCCGCAGCATTGGTGTGGTGCCACATGTCGAGAAAAAATGCGAGGGCTTCGGTGGTGGTGCCGTCGTCAAAACTGCCACGTTTCGATGGGCCATCATCGGGTGGTCCCTCATGGGGCAGTCCCCCCTCGACGGACTGTAGTCGG
Organism: uncultured bacterium; assembly: GCA_963977445.1. Lineage (GTDB taxonomy): Bacteria > Hydrogenedentota > Hydrogenedentia > Hydrogenedentales > JAEUWI01 > JAEUWI01. Next base: position 7,371 of record CAXBPH010000151.1, read on the forward strand.
GAAAGTGCCGTATGGGCGTTGCGTGCCACATCAATCCAACGGGTCTCGTTCAATACCTTCCCGGCCCGCAGATAGGTACCGGCTATGGTCGGTGTGGCTGGTGGCTGCACGGTGATCCAATCGTCTGCAATGGGCCGAAACTCCCCCCACACTGCTTTTTCGTCCAGACTCCATTCCATGGCCCAGCCCCCGTGGCGGTGCACGTCGGCCATGGCCTGCAGGGATTTTTCCAGTGTCTTGAGGGCCCGTTCCCGGAGTGTCTGGGCAGGGACGACGGCCGAGAAGACAACGGTGGCGATCATCAGAATGGAGTATGCATAATATCGGTACATCTATATTTCCTGGATGGGGTAAACGGGAGTCCATACAACCGATTTTTTGGTTCTTATCCACCCTACCACATGAATTGGAAGGCCCACAACGGCACGACACAGGAACGGCAATGAAACTTCAATCGGTAAATATTTCTGGCCTGACCCAGGTCGTGCATCGTGGGGAACTGGTATCCACGGGCATCTTCAAGCAGCCCGTAACGCATTCCGTCACGGTGGAACGCCTCCAGATTACCGGCGACAAGCAGGCGGACCTCATTAATCATGGTGGAGAAGACAAGGCCGTTTACGGCTATCCCTGGGAGCACTATGCCTATTGGGCCGAGGAACTTGGACGAGACGATTTTACCGCAGGTCAGTTTGGCGAGAATCTCACGACGGAGGGCATTCTGGAAACGGAGCTTTCTATCGGTGACCGGCTGCGTGTGGGTTCGGTGTTATTGGAAGTGAGCCAACCCCGACAGCCCTGCTTCAAGCTCGGCATTAAAATGAAGATCCCCCGCTTCCCAAAGGACTTCATGAAAAGCGGCCGGGTGGGTTTCTATTTTCGCGTCCTCGAAACAGGTACGCTGACCGTGGGAGATCCCATCACGATAGAGCCGACGGCACAAGAGCGCATCTCCGTCCACGATGCGAACCACCTGCGCTTCTTCGACAACAAGAACCTGCCGGAGATCGAACGCATACTCTCCAACACGGCGTTTTCTGCGACGTGGCGCAGGGCCTTCGAAGACTTTCTGGCCAATCGGCGCTAAATAAGCGAAGATTCATCTCGGGCGCGCCGAGATTACTTCGAAGACGTACTAAATCGTGCCTTCGGCCCGTGGCAGGCGGGCCGCCTACGCTCCCATTTGTCAAAGGACGATATTTAGGCGACAGCGGCTAAGCTGTCGGTGCGTTGGACTTTTTTGCCGCAAAAGAACGCAAAAAAGCCTATCCCATTGGGTCATGACGGGATAAAAAGTCCGTGGGTAAAAAGGGCATCCAGAAGACCACCATGGAGCACGTGGGAAGCCGCTGAGAAATCCTGATGGAGGGTATGTTCGATGGGCAGGGCGCAGGGTACCCCCACGCCGGCACCACGATGGGCGATAATCCCTACTTCCGTATCCTCGAAGCCAATCACCCGACCGGCGTCGGGTCCGTGGAGGCCGAGGCGATCCAGGGCCAGGGTGTAGGGATCGCGGAAGGGCTTGGTGCGACCATCGATGACATCGTCGCAGGTTACGATAGTGTCGAAATAGGACGAGGGCGCGGCAAAGCCTTCCAGAATGCGTTGCGTCGTTGGCCGATCCAGAGACCAGGCGTCGACCTCGGCACGCATGGAACGAAATACGGCCTCCAGGACGAGTCCGGTTTCGTGGGAACCGGAGGACGTCACCAGCGCAATCGGGACGGGCGCGGCGACAAAACACTTACACAGGGCACGCAAGGTTTCTGCTTCTTCCTCGGGCCGACTGTGTGCTTCGCACAACATGGCGGCATCGTCGGGAGAAAGCCACCCTTTGGCCAGCGCACATAACAGGGACACACCGGGCATGGGTGCCACGGCGGAGCGGGTCGCGTCGCCAAAGAGGGCTCGGGAAACGACAGCGCCTTCTCCGCTATTAATTTTTTCCAATGCATCGAGATAGTCTGCAAAAAAGACCATGAGGCCAAATTGCGAAAACACCGCTGAATCCAGTTGGGGAAAACGCTCTTCGCAGGTCGTCCGAAAATCGGCATCGGGTACCTGGTGGAAGGAACCATCAACCCACCAGTCACTGAGCCCATAACTCTTCATGAGGCTATCGATGCGGGTTTCCGTTTCCTCCGGCAATTCCTGGGCCCCTAAAAACCGCAACGATGAATCGACCGCGATAAAAAACGGGGCACGCTTCATATGCTGTCCCTGGAGCGTGTAGAGATACTCCAGGTTACGGACGGTGCTGAAACCCACGATCTTTGGCAAGTCGCGCGCTTTGTCGAGGCAGAACAAGGCCTCTTTCGTGCCCCCGTCCATGGCACGGCGAACGACCATCTCTACCCCGTGAAGGAAGAGGGGCTCCGTATCCGTCACGGTACCATCCATATCCAGAAAGATGGCCGAAGGTCCGCCCTGTAGCTGGGTATAGCGGGGCGCGAGGGGCACCAGCTCCTGTGGGGGAAAGATGCCGGGCGGATTGTCGAGCAGTGCGAATTCGTCCCCCATGGTCTGGGCAATTGCCAGGGCCTCGGCAGCGCTTCGAATCATACTCATGGGGCCGCCGATTCCGCTGGGGTCGCGGGCACGGGAAAGCGCCCAAAGGCTGACTCGATGATGCTTCCAAAATACAACATGCCCTCGTGTTCCTGGACGCTCGTAATGGGTGCATAGGCCCCATCGGGATCCTGAAGGTTATGGAGGACCTTGCCGTCGCCATTGATACCCACGACAAAACTGTATTGCACGGGCTTGGGCCGCAGGAATCCGGGCAGGCGCATGACGACCTTTCTCAAGAAGGGTTTCGGGCCCAGTTTATCCATCAGGCCATTTCGCGGCGATGCCAGAGCAATCCAGAAGACCCCATTGGTGCCGGTGGAGATGCCATCGGGAAAACCGGGTAGATTGTCGATAGTCACTTCGTTCTGCCCTTTTTTCGGGCCAGCTATCCAGTATTTTCGCACCAGGTAAAAACCGGTCTCATTTACCAGCACAAATTGCTGTGCGGGGTCGATGGCAACGCCATTGGCAAACTGAAGATCATCCAGTAGCAATTCGGTCTCACCGCTTTCGGGGTGGTAGGCCAGCAAGCGCCCGTGGGCCCCATGTTCGATGAGGTCTTCCATGAATTGGGTCTGGCCGAATTTATGGGAGGCATCGGAAAAATAGATGGTGCCATCTGCAGCGATATCCACGTCGTTCGTGAAACCATAGGGAAGGCCCCCCTGCTCCGTCGACAACACCTTGAGTTGACCTTCCGGGTCAATGGAGAGCAAGCCCTTGAAGGAGTCCGCCACAATCAGGTTTCCCTCCTTGTCGAAATGAAGCCCCAACGGTCGCCCGTCGGTATTGGCGAACAACTCCGGGTCTTGCGCTGATGGACTCCAACGCATAATCCGCCCATCCTCGAATCCGGCATAGATTCTGCCCTGGGCGTCAATGGCGATGTCCTCTGGCTTGGGGCCGACGCCTTCCCCGAGACGTTCTACCGTGGCCAGGTCGTGATTCACTGCGTAGATGTCAGTCAGGGCCGGGGCCACGGGAGGCGTCCAGGCAATGGGTGCGACGGAGACTGGCCAGAAGAGTAAATAGGCCAGCAGCAGGAAGAAGAGAGCGCCCACGACGCGCAGCAGTTTTTTCATAGATACCTCGGGGGTTCGGGAAACACTGGAGTTTAAGAAGGCCGCGACGGGTGAAGCCATCGGGGCGCCATCATAACAAGACACCGGAGGTAATTCACAGACCCGCCCCATCGTCGAGAGGGATGTTAAGGGGGAGGAATCTTGCAGAAATGGATTCCACGCTTCCACATGGGCCCCGTATTTTGGGGTCGCGTAAGATTGCGCCCCGATAGCCAACTTGATATACTCCAAGGGCTGCGAATTCATTACCTTTTTAACCCAAGGGCGACGTGTATGTCTAGTGATCTTGTTACTATAGGTTGTGTGTGTGCCGATGTGAAAGCACAACCTGTAGATGAACTCCCGAAACGGGGTACCTTGGGCCTTGTGCCCTCTATCGATATGACTATGGGTGGCCTTGCGGGCGTGACTGCGGCCGTGTTCAGCCGCCTCGGTGGACAGGCTGCTTTTGCCGGCTGCCTGGGCAACGATGCCTTTGGCGACTTCCTCATCCGGGCCTTTCAGGATGCCAACGTAAACACCGACGGCATTCGTCGTGTGGATGGCTGCAACTCGGCGGCGACGGTGGTATTAATTGGCAGTGACGGCGAGCGAACCTTCATTCACAACGTCGGTACGGTGGGCATTCTTTCGGAAAACGATATCGATTTTGATCTGGTTGGTCGGGCGAAGGTGTTTCACTGGGGCGGTCCAGGGCTTACCCCAAAATTGCATGGGGCACCCATTGGTCGGGTCTTCGAACGGGTACAGGCGCTCGGCGTCAAGACGTCTATCGACACCTGTTTCGACGGATCCAACACGTGGCTTCCCCTCATGGAAGCGGCCCTCCCCCACACCAATATTATCTGCACCAGCATGAGTGAAGCGCCCCACTATACGGGCAAGACGGAACCCGACGACATCGTGCAATTTTTTCTCGATTATGGTGTGGAGTCCATCTTGCTGAAAATGGGTAGCGATGGGCTCATGGTCTGCAATGCCGAAAGCAAACATGTGTTCGCTTCCCACGACGTCAGCGTCGTCGATGGAACGGGTGCGGGCGATGCTGCCTGTGCAGGTTTTATTCATGGAATCATCGAAGGATGGGATCTGGAGCGCTGTGGTGCGCTGGCGAATGCGGTCGGCGCGTTGACCGTCCAGACGCTGGGCAGTGCGGGCAACAATATCTCTCTCGAAGCCGCGCTGGCGCTGGCGGAGAAACAGCCCTGTCACCAGTCCTGAGTTATTTTGAGATACAATAAGATGTATTAGCTCGCGGTGGCCTGAACAATTCGACCACATGGCGTATTTATAAATTAAACGGAGTTGGGCCCTGTCCACTCCCAGGATATTCAGCTCGGAAAGTGATCTACGTGACTTTTCAATCGAAGCACCTTAGCCCTATCGCCGCAGTAGTCATCACGATGATGATTACGACGACAGCATTGGCACAGTCGTTCACCCAGACCCAGGAAATTCGGGGGCAATTCCGGGATGGTGTCATCGACTTGGGCCGTGGGCAGTTAATTGTTGCCGTGTATGAACGGGACAGTCTCTGGCGGGTCGACCCGGCAACGGGCGACGTCGCCACGCGGATCAAGGTCGGCAAAGGTCCAGTCGCCCTCGCATCCGACGGAACCTTCATCGCCTGTGCCAACTATCTGGATGACTCGGTAAGCCTTATTCGCCTCAGCGATTTAAGTGTCGTTTCAACCGTTGCGGTCGGTGACAGTCCCAGTGCGATTGCCGCCCTGGGCGATGGCCGATTCATTGTGGTCAACACCTTTTCCGACTCCCTCTCTGTCATCGACACGCGGGGCACCGTTTCCGTATCCAGCATGGAGGGTGCACCGGCTGTCCCCGTGGCCATCGCGGTCACCCGTGACCAGGTGGCCGTAGCGAGTCGTGCCGACCGGAAAATCTATTGTTATGACCGGGCTTCGCTAAGCCCTTCGAAACAGATTGCCCTTTCCGGGGCCACGACGGATCTGGCCGCTCTGGCGGGAGACGTGGTCATTGCACTGGGGCCCTCGGGGCTTCAACGCATCGACTTAAGCACCGGCAACGTGGGAAAGAACATTTCTCTTAAGGCACGCAGTATTGATGCGGATGGTGGGCTTCTTCATGTAGCCACCGACGATAGCTATTTGACCTACGATGAGAACCTCGTTCCCGTGGCGACTCACCCCCTTGCGGAAGGTGCCTCGGTCATCGTCGTACGGGATGGCGTGGTTGCCCTCCTCGACCCCAAGTCGCAAATCATGCAGACCCACAATCTGGCCGCTCTGCAACCGGCGGCCGCCACCGCACCTGCTCCGGCAGCAGAACCCGCTCCGGATAACCGTGGCGACATGGTCATTGTTGAGGCCAAGCCGGTCGTGGAAACTGCGGCACCCATGCCCGATTCCACACCGACCGAAGCGACCCCCGAGGCCGTAGCGCCGACTCCTGCGGTGGAAGAAGCAACGGCGGCACCGGAGATGGTCGCGACAACTACCGCCGGACCTACAGGCAATGACTCGGCGAGCGTACGGCGCAACCCTTTCCTTTCGAGCGGCGTACGTGCGCCCTCACCGGGTCGTCCGTCCGTCTCTCCCCTGGAACAGCTTTCCCAAAAGACCATAACGGACGCCGTCATCCGGCCAACCGAGTTTGGTTCGAGCTCGGGCGGCTTCCAGGCCCCTGATTTGACGAAGCCCCTGGAAAACATCAAGTTTTCATCGGCCAAGCGCGCTTCTTCTGAAGCGCCGACGAGCTACAAGGATTTTCGGGCGGAGCTTGGGGACATGAAGTTGCAGTCGGACAACTTCACCCACAAACAGGAGCCCGTCGAAATTGAGGCCGAGGGCAATGTGCTGATTACCCAGCAATCCTCGACTATTTCCGCCGATCTTATTCATTACATACTGGACCCTGTCCCTGCTGCGGACGTGAAGAAGAACGAAACGATCCTGGAAGGCGAGATGACTGAAAAGGGTGCCCCCCTCGACCAAGGGCGACTCATCCTGGATAATGCCCACATCGTCGAACCGACCCGTGAGATGACCGCCGAACACGTGGAATACGATTTCCGAACCGGCGCGGGCGAACTTACCAAAGCCAAAGGGCAGGCCGGCATTTACTACTTTTCCGCGGAAAAACTTCACCTCCATGGTCCGCAAACCCTCAGTGGCGATGATGTGTGGGTCACCACGTGTGATCGCCCCAATCCTCACTATCGCATTCGCCTGAGTGATGTGGAACTTGTTGACGGCGAGCCCACAGGCGGGTCCAATGCCCGCCTCCAGTTGGGCAAGGCCAACACCCCACTCTATCTGCCCCGATGGCACCGTGGCGGCGTGGGTGGCTCACCGTGGAATATAGATTTCGACAGCGGTCGACAGGCGAAAACGGGCTACTACGTCAATTTGGGCCAGCAGTATGAGATCAATCCCGATGTTTCTCTTGGACCCCGGATTTTCGCGACGGAGAAGGAAGGGGTGGGCCTTGGCGCGGACTTGTACTACGATTTCATGGAAAATCCCGCATCACATTTGTACCGAACCAAAGGCGAAGCCCACGGGCTCTTCACCACCAAAGAACGGGGCTACGTTCATTGGTATCACCGCTATGAATACAGCAACGATCTGGTCGTACGTGCACAGGTCGAACACTGGAGTGACCAGGACTTCTACAAAGACTTCTACTACGACACCTTCCGAAACCGGTCTCGTCCCCGCAGCTTCGTCAATCTAACCTACCGCCAACCAAACTATATTGCCACCGGCACGGTGCGCACCCAGACCCACGGTTGGTTCAGCGAAACGGAGCAGGCCCCGGAATTCACGTTCCATCAACTCGAGCGCAAAATCGCCAACGACCTCTACTTCACGTTTGATACGGTCAATGGCTATTACAATCGTGAACCCTATGGTATCGATGCGGCCCGGTCGGTTAACGTGGCCCGCCTGACGTACAACTGGGATCCCCTGCCCGCCCTGGCCATTACGCCATTCCTGCAGCTGGACACCAGCTTCTACACCCGTGATCGCCGTGACAACAACCCGTATGCCCGTTTTGGGTCGACTGCAGGCGTCACCGCCCAATCCCGGTTTAGCCGCACCTACAATGGACGCTGGGGGTTTTCTGCCTTCAAGCACATCGTTGTCCCTTCCGTCACCTATTCCTACCGGCCCCGGACCAACGTGAAAGCGCCTGAGATCCCCCAGTTCGATCCTCTTGACAGTGATTTTGGTCGCAGCCGCATAGAGCTTAAACTGAGCAATGTCTTTTATGGTCGGGACGCCGAATCGGGCGAAGTCTGGCAGGTAGGTCGCATCACCCTGTATCAGGGCAATGACTTCTGGAATGAAACACGCCGAACCGAAGATTATGAAGTGGAAATCGATATTCGCCCGCGGCCCTGGTGGGGATTTCAGTTGGTGGGCGAGCGGCAGGAAACGTCAAACGAAGACAGCAGTCTTGCCCAATTCTCACTGGCCCGGAACTATCCCCGCTTCTACGAGGAGGTTATCGGCAACATCTTTGGCAGTCCTAATGCGCAGGACTTCAGTGGTCGTTTTGGCGACTACAACCGTGTGCTTTCCCAAGTCTATTATGACGGCGAGCCCCGCGGCGGCAAGTTTTCGGGCCGGGTTGGTTTTGCCTACACCGAGACCCAGAGTCAGGTTTTCAACCGCGAAGCCCTCTATGGATTGGGCTATAAAATCAGCGATAAGTGGGGCTTCGGGTTTGAGCATATCTACGACCTGGAAGACAATAACCTGCGCAGACAGACTTACGAACTGCGTCGGAGTCTCCACTGCTGGGAAACGGCGATTCGATTCCGGGATCGTGAATCGGGTTTCGACCTCAATGTGGAATTCAACATCAAGGCCTTCCCTGGAAGTCGCGTGAAGTTTTAAACATTCTCTGGGCATGATTGCCTTGTGGGCGGTTGAGGTAGACGAAGGCATTTGGCTATTTCATCCACCCCGTAGAAGCGCATCTGCACCATGACGAAAACGATGATTGCCATGAACGACTCTCTCAAAAACGCTGCCGAAGCTCTCGTTCCCGAAGTTCGCGCATTGCGTCACGAATTACACCAGCATCCGGAAATCCGCTTTGAAGAGCACTGGACCTCCGCGCGGGTAAAACAATTCTTGACGGAGAACGGCATCCCCCACACGGGCGGACATGCCAAGGGTACGGGCATCGTCGCCACCATCTCGGGCACCGGGGATAAGACGGTGGCCTTACGGGCCGACATGGATGCCCTTGAGATTCAGGAAGAAACTGGACTCCCCTATGCCTCGACCATAGCGGACCGTATGCATGCCTGCGGGCATGACGGTCACACGTCCATGTTGTGTGGCGCGGCGAAACTACTCTGGACGCAACGGGAGCAGCTCGCCGGAACGGTGAAGTGTATTT
>CAXBPH010000152.1:0-16253 GCA_963977445.1 uncultured bacterium
ACCGCTGTTGGTGACTGCCGGGATTGTCGGAACTTTACGAGGGCAATTTTTCCCCTTGTGGGTGTCGCGATCCCACCCCGGAGTCCGGCGCTGTGCCGGGTGCTTTATAGATACTATTCAAAACTCTATATAGGTGATAATATGAACGAAAATACTTCAAATTTAAATAATGATAAAAGTGACGACAAAAATAAAAACAATAATGCTGCCGATGCATTCATGCAAAAACACGAGGACCTTATCGAAAAATTGAAGGCTTGCTATGCAAAGGATTCCGAAAGCTATCTTGAACAGTGCAAACACGTGGTTGAGCTTCACAAGCGGGCCACGAAGGACGACACCTTAGATGAGCTATACCCACTACTGGAGAAGATCTTCGACATCAGGAAATCCACCGCCAAGAATATGCTAACGATGAACGACTTCTGGAATGTGAAACGACCAAAGCTTGCCAAGGTCCTGCTTCCGGACTACTTCAACTCTGGTGGTTGTACCAATATCGTTCGCGGCGTCAATCGGAAGGTCCAGAAGGATAAGAAGCCTACCAAGGACTTCGGCCGCTTCGTCGACCTAATCGTCGAAAAGGAAGGTATCTGTGTACAGCTTTGCAACCCTGAGGAATTGCTCGACCTGAAGGAGAAGACGGAGCGGGAATGGCGAGATATATTGGCTATTCCGAGAAAAAAGGGTGGAAAAGGGAAACAATCTGATGAAATGCATTCAAAATACAAGACCTATGGCGCACTCCTCAAAGCGTACCGAAGCATGGAAGCCGAAGTGGAGCGCCTTCGTGCTGCCGGAAAAACCCTTCCGGTGACCGAAGAGTCCGTCGAGCTCTCCGAGAGCAACGAATCGACAAACCCTTTCCTCCTGGATGATGTCGAGCAGCCCACGGAAAAATTTGACGACGACCTCAAAGTGGGTGGAGCCGACCGGACCACGGAAGAGGACGCCAAAGATGTAGTGGTAAGCGACGATAACCAAGCGGTCAGCCGGGAGGCGGTTTGATCATGATTGATTTCAACGAAGAAGAGCTACTCACCATGTCGCAGGCCTCGAAGGTTTGCCCAAAGGTAGATGGAAAGCCTCCACACTGTGGAAGCATCTGGCGATGGGCCAGGAAAGGGATTCGTGGTATCCGGCTAGAGCATGTGCGAATCGGTAACAGGGTATGTACCTCCCTTGATGCCTTGAATCGATTCTTCAACGCGCTGGCTGAGACACCTCCACCAGCTCCATCCCAGCATTCCGTCGTTCGAGAGCCAACGGGCAGAACGGAGTCGCAACGAGAAAAGGCCATGGCAGCCGCCCGTAAGCGTTTGGAGAGCCGGGGAGTAATACAGGTGACCGAGCACTAACGCGTTACGACCATGAGATAATTGTAAGCGCGACTGGTTTTTAAAGGATCGGTCGCGCTTCCTTTTGTCCACGAAATCGTTCCGGTTATAGTAACCGTTTTGGGGTGTAAATGCGGTTATAGACGCGAAGCTTGCGATCTGCTCTTTTTCATGATACCCTTTGTTTATAAGGTTTTCAGCGAGCAATACGACAAGGTCGACGCCTCCCAGGGCCATTTGGGAGCAGGGGGTCGTAGGTTCGAATCCTACCACCCCGACCATTATATCTTGTTATTTTTTCCCCTTTGGTTTTCCAGAGGGGATTTTTTGTGGGTAAACCCCAGCCATGCCCCCACCCGCCCCAAGGGTGCCAACGTCAAGACGGACGGACCGCGATGGGTCGCAGTTGGTGCCTGAATGGCGTTTCTTGAGGCCTCACCGTATGGAACCCGCCGTCTGCCCTACGACATCCCGGCAGGAGTTTTCGATTCTTGCAAGAGGCCATCGCTCCACAAAGAAGACATCCTGGCGGCTGCTCCGCCGCTGGGTAATATGATGCGGCTGACCCGCCTCTACGATTCGTGTTACTCCAAGCATGAGGAACGTGCATGAGTTCTTCCCGTCGAATGGGTCCCAGACAGAAAGGATTTCCCACAGCGGCGCCCGACTCCCAAACCACGTCGGGTAATCTACCAAGGACATCAGCCTCCACACCGATTCGCTTAAAGCGGCCAGGGAACCTCAGCAACAGAACGATTCAGCGCGAGCGGCGCTTTTCCGCGTGACAAAGTGGATGCCAACGATTGGGGCGCAAGACAACACCTCTTACTTTCGCGCGGGTCGTTCAATCAGCTTGGGGATACTGCCCGTATACGTATTCCCCTTTATCTTGATGCCTTCAATCCCATCATCGACCAGGATAAATGCGGTTTGATGGTCGCTCGCATAGAAAATGTTGTCTTTGATGTGTATGTCGCCTGTCACGGTTGCGTACACATCGGAATTATCCAGCCGGATTTCGCAATCCTGCTCTTTGTCATCCTTGCGCCCATTTTCCTGAAACACGTTAGATGTGACAAGGATATGGCGAATTTCAGGTGCCCACAACCCTTCGCGGCCACTATGCCGTATGACATTATTGGTGAGTGTGCAAAAAAGACTGTTTCGTTCAATCGTTACGCCCCGGGAGCCGTTCTCACTAAATATATTCCCTGATGCGAGGACATACTCGCATTCTTCAACAAAGTAGCCACCCATCTTGCTATTGGAAACTTCATTGTTGATAAAACGGCCATTGTGACTGAAGTAAAAGTGCGTGCCATCGGATTTGGATCCGATAAGACGACACCCCTTCACCACCCAACCATCAACATAATAGAAAGCGACGTTGCCCTGATCAATTCGCTCGCTATTGGGTGCAGGCCCTTCTTGGGCACTTAGATAGTCCCCGTAAGCCGTACAACAGTTTATTGTGGTGATTTGAATAAGCGAGATGTTGCGAATCGGCTTTGCATTACTCTCGCCAAAAACGCCAACCCCATTGGCCGTCAGCTCCCGACATATCAGCGACTCAATGCGTACATTTTCAACATTGCCCACCATTCGAATTCCTGCAATATTCACACCGGGGTCCCAAGCCTCTCGACGCCCAATGATCTCCCCGCCTCTAATGCAGATGTCGGAGGCATTCTTGATCAGGAACGCCTCCCCGTCCTCTTTCATGTCCTCCGAGAAAATAAACGTAGCGCCTTCCATCAAGAGCGTCGCCCCATCAGGAACGGCAAGTCCTTCCGCGCTGCTCAAATGATACACTCCCGGTGCGAAGCGAAATACGGTTGGTGTACCAATGTTACTCTTGAGCGCTTCTTGAATCCTTGCTTGATGCTTCTGCGTATCATCAGCGCTGTAGGGGCCAATATCCACCTGCGCCAGATCCGCAGCATGAACGATAAGACCGAATCCAACTAGGAAGAAAAACGGAATAGAAGTTCGCATAGCGGTATTTCCTTTAGCGTTATATGGTGGATGCGTAGGCCCGAAGGCCTCGCCGTGGACCAGATTGGTGCGTGATAAACGGTGAACTTCGGGCCCTGAAGACAGGTTTCGGATGGGGGGCTATTTAAGTATATTTCAATTTTCGATTCAATTTGCAATCCCCCGTCTTTTTGGTTCAGCGTCAATTGGGGATTTGGGTATTTCGGGGCAGGGAGTAGCGCCGAAAGCACTTCCCATTATTGAGTGGGAATCCGTCTTTGGCATCTCACTACGGTGCTTCTCAAGCAAGGCGCGAGAAAAATACGGACTATCGGAACATATCTTCTCATGCGCCCCTATCTACTGGCCTCTCTGCATAAAACAACGCACCCAAGGTGGAGCGCGAAGTACGATACCCCGTTGTTTCGAGGGGGCGTATATTCATGAAACCAGCCTCCTCGATCATGCTCACAAAACGTTCGGGAGCCAAGGTCCCCGCGATACAGTCTGCCCAATCGTCCGACGAGATAGTTTCAGTTGAATCCCCGGGTTTGTCTCGCACCATATCGGCAATCTGAAGTCGACCGCCGGGCCTGAGTACTCGGAACGCTTCCTTCAAGACGCACGCCTTTCGTGCCGAAAGATTAATCGCTCCGTTCGAAATCACGACATCAGCGCACTCGTCAGGTATTTTAAGTTCCGCAATGTCCGCCTCATGTATTTTTATGTTTGCTAAGCAGGCTAGCGTGGCATTGTCGCGGGCCTTCGCCACCATTGCGGGCGTGATGTCCACGCCAATAACGTTGCCGCTGTCTCCAACCAGAAGTGCAGCCACACATGCGTCCGCCCCCGCCCCACAGCCCAGATCGATCACCGTCTCTCCCGGTCGAATAGGGCCCAGATGGAACGGGTTCCCCACGGCGGCATCCGATTCCCAAATTGCTTCGGGAAGGCGATCCAGCCATTCGGTGTCGTAGCCCAACAGTCGTGCGTTTTCCTTGCCTTTTCCCCATCCGAAGTCTTTCTCGGGGTGTGTCGCTAACTCGGTGTAGAGTGCCTGGATTCCGTCATTTTGGGACTCGCTGCCACAGGCGTCACTCATTTATTTCCCTCTCGAATTGGCTCTTCAAGGCGACCATGCATCCAGCCGCAGCAATTTTCCGCTCTACAGTTGCAAAGAAACTGATACTCGATCACATCTTCGGTGGCTCTGTAGTCAATGGTGACATATTCACCCGGCTGAATATCCCGTGTGGCCCTTGCTTCCAGAACCGATACGTCGATGGCGAGATTCGGGTCACAGCTATGGAGCATAAAACGACAGAACCATTGATCATGAAAATGTAGTGTCGGCGTTATTTGAATCGTGTTTATGGTGACGTGGCTCGTGATGATTCCCGAAAGTCGAGCGACGAGGCTCCCCTTTTGAAATGATACTCTGCTCGTTAGACCTCGGCCCCGCTCGTCGCCTGTATCCACTACTGCAAACTGGTCACTCATGGGGTGGCCCTCCTCCCAGGGAATCAGGCTGTCATAGAGGGGAGTCGCATTTTCATTCACCGGACGACCATAGGGATTAAAATCTTCGTTCATTTCTGGATTCCTTAACCGGCTTGGATTCACTCAAGCCGCCCGCTTGAATAGCGCGTAAATATAGGGTCTAGGATCGCCATTGGGATTGATGTAGGTGTAGTCTTGCTGGGAAATCAGACTGAAAGGTGCGCCCAAGCGGGCTGACAACTCCTCAACCGAATACCTGTGAAGTGGCAAGCCTGCGCATTTGGTGGCGCCGATTATTGAGAATTCAGCGAACAGGGCAAAGCCACCGGGATTGAGGGCGAGAAATAGGTTGTTGAAGTATTTCGTGATCGCATCTTTATCTATCAGGAAATGCAGCACCGCACGATCGATCCAGATGTCTATGGCGGGCACGAGAGACGGTATTGGTTGGACGATATCCTGGCAGAGATACGTAATGTTATTGTCTTTCACGCCTAATCTGTTCTTAAGGGTGTCCAACGCCTTCTGGCTGATGTCATTGGCAATCAATCGTTCAACACCGCGGGACAGGAGTTCTTCGACCAAGATTGAAGTCCCGGCTCCCGGGAGGAAAATAGTGGATTTCTCCCATCCGGGAACTTGCTCCAGCAATTCCATCGTCCGACTTGCGCTCTCTTCGTACCATCCGAGCGCCGAATCCTCTTGTCTGGTGAATATAGAGTCCCAGTGCTCTCTACTCGATGGCATGACCACTCCTCTTCGCGGCGTAGATACCGCTACACTTTTCTGATTTTCTCCAGGCTTCTAATTTCATGTTGTCGCATCTGTCGGGTGGCTTTACCCACGACGTTTCCCTTCGCGGCGAACCGAATCAGCGGAACGTGGAACAGCTGGGTAATCGCCAGAGATAAAGCGTAGCAATCCCTTGACCAGCTTTGGTCGCATCACGTAATAGCAGCGCATGTTGCCATCCTCGCGAAAGTCTACGATATGTTCACGACGCAACGCGGACAGATGCCGCGAGACATTAGACTGCGGAATGTCCAACAAATCCTGGATGTCCGTCACACACTTTGCGCCCGTGGCAAGCTCCTCGAGGATGGCCAGACGCGTCGGATGCGCGAGTACTCTAAGCAATTCGGCCTTCTGCCGCAGATCAAGATCTTGCATGTCTCTCTCCGTTTCAAATAGCAACATAACCATATGGGTATATGCGAATATAGTGATACACCATAGCAGAGACACGTTCTGGTTTCAAGAGAGCTCCTCTCTATCGGCACTTCATGCAGTTGGGCTCATGGGCATGGTAACGGCGTGTGCGCTCTCATGGACTAAGGGCGAGGAACAACGTTCGCCTTTTTAGTTGCCTGCGGCTTACAGTCAGGGACCGGGAGAATAGGCTTTTGACCCTTGCGCCTGGGCCTGGTGGAGCGATGACCGTGAGACGCCCGGTAGATCCAAGGCGTCCGGAACTTGGGCTCCTTCTTCTGGCTGAGTATCACACCCTATACTTCGGAGAATATAGTATTCTCTAGAAGAGTTTCGAATAAGATGAGGATTTCGGTTCATTTTTTGTTCTGGTAGGTTTCTTGGACTTCCGAGCGGAGGAATTGCAGCGTCTTTCTCCGCCATTGTTCCAGAAACCAGGTGCGATATTTTTTCGCTTTCGCGGTTCTTGAGCAGGCGCGTTGACGTTATTGGGAGTCGGATTACATGGGAAATACGGTTGGACCGCGTTATTGCTTCCAGGTGATGTTTATCTGGGCAGCGCTCCTGCTATTGGCGGGCACTACAGCCCGGGGCGCCGAAGTGATTGCGGGGCAGGTGCTCAATGGGCAGCCACGCCACGGAAAGGTTGTTGCAGGGAATCATCTCCACCTCCACCCGGACCCCGTTGCAGCGGTTGGGAAAAGGCGGCGATGCCGATCAACAAAACAGCGGCGAATCCCGCACCAATCTGTACCTGTTTTCTTGTTACGGTCACGTCGCGTTCTCCAAAGTATTTTTTAGAAGTAAGGTTTTCGCCATCATAACATGGGGACGATTAATTACCTCTCCAGGAAAGCCGAGGGGCATCCACAATATGGGACGCTCGACGCAATCCCCTCTCGAACCCGCCCAGGCAACTACGCTCCATGCACACGAACCGGCAGGGCCGGATCGCCCTCCTACGGCGCGTCTAAGGACGTGGCACGAATTGAGTGGCTTTGATGGGGTGACGTTTTCTTTGCCCACTACTCGGCGGTTACCTTGGAGGAAAGTTGTCGGTGTACCTCGTCGACGATTTTTTGCTCCAGTCCAGGGGCCCATGGCGCGGGACGCCCCTGGTAGACCATGGCTTTGCCGCCTTCGTAGCCCCCTTCGGCGAGGACACGTTCGGAAGGGATGTAGGCACACAGGTCGTTCGCATAGGTGGCGACCCAGGTGCTTTCTTTGCCCAGTTCTTTCTTGAATCGCAGGGAATAATCGACCACGGCTTCTCCGCCGAGGAAGATGGCGTTCAGCGAATCGCCTATCTGGAGTGTTTGAATCGGTACGGGGTAGTTGGGGGCAATGGGGATGCCCTTATCCAGCTGCTCCAGCAAGATTTCAGCGCGCCGCGCATGGTATACGTCGTCCCCTTTCAAATCAGCCTGCAGGGTTTCGCGCGTGGGAAGGGTATCGAAGTCCAGGCTAATCCGTTCTAACTGGGAGCTGATGGGGCCGGTAAGGGGGCGCATGGGGGTCTCCAGGACCTCATCTACCGCGTCTGCCAGACTTTTGCCATATTCCTGCGCTAACCGGAGTTCCCGCCGGGGCAGGGGGTTAATATCGCCCCCGCAACCGGTCACGAAGATCGCAGTGGCGTCTGGATGGCTCGCTTCGAGTTCCGCTTGAGCAAATCCCGGATAGTCACCGGACCACTTGTATAGCTCCACGGTGGTGGCATGACAGGCGTACCCGAAGGCCACGGCCGTCAGTTTGCCTTCGGGATCGGTCACACGTAAGACCGGCACATCGTGATCCACCGGGCCCTGGGCAACGAAACCCGGTTTGCCTACCTCCGCCTCGATGTTGTTTCGGCGGTTCACCCCAAAGCCCGCGTTGCCGTTGCCAAAGGCAAGATTGGCCGGTTGGAGGTTTTCCATCAATCCTGCTGTCAGGGACAGAATCTTCCCTTCAAGCACCTGGCTATACCGTTCCAGCGCTGCAACCTGTTTTTCATCAATGGGATAAATAATCTTGTTTTCGATGGCGTGCAACGGAGGTCCACAGTGGGTGTGGGTACACACCAGCGCAATCTGTTCCCGGCTCAGGCCGTGGGCTTCGCTGATACGTTTCGTAACCGATTCGACAAAGGGTGCCGGCAAGGTGATTACCTCGAGTGAAATCAGCAGGAACCGCCGGTCCTGCTCGTCTGCCAGCAGCAAGCCCTTGGCATGGAGGTCGTGTACTTTCTCTGAAACCGGTTTCGTGCGCGACGCATAGCCCCCCGCCCACAACTCCCCTTCCGGCGTGATAACGACCGCGCCCGATGCGGCCCGGTATGCTGCGCCCTGAACAAGTGACGTGACCGCGCAGGCCAGAACAACGCAGAGGCATAGTGTCCCTGTGTAATGCATAAGTTACTATCCTTCCCCGCGACCGCAGGGAGTTGCAGGAGTCTTTCCTGATTTACAATCTACACGTCCACAGAACCGTTTCCGTTTCACCGGCCCTGGACCCGATCGCGCATTCAGAAAGCGAAATGTCATTATGGGTGCAGAAGGGAGTTAAATCAATGGCTTGGGTAAGTGAGGTAGACCGCGCGCAAATTCAGTTCCTTAGTTTCGGTAGCACACACATTCGCCCGCAAAAGGCCAGTAAAATGGTAGATTGGCCACAATCCGATAAAGCAATCGTTGACAATTGGGAGTGCAGGTCGAGGACGCGTCGCAGGAGGGCGGCCCGCCAAGCTCGATGGCCCAAGGCTCGTAGTTTTTACGTCTTCGACGTAATGCAGGCGAGCCGCCTGCGCTCCCAATCCGCCATTCAGATAGATGGACACAACACCCTTCCCGTGGTTCATCAGGCACGCACGCCACGTCGGAGCGGGTGAATTACGCAGACGAATGCGACACGAGTCCACCGTTGACGTTTTGAGGGCAATTCCGCCCATTCGATTGCGATTGGTGTGCGGTATTGTTATTCTCAGCGACGCCCATCGACGCCTTTTTCTGCGACGTAGATGAGCCGCCGTATATTCGCACCCCATTGGAGAGGAACAATCATGAAGCCATTCCCGAGAGCACGCGTCCACCTGTTGCTGGTGAGCGCCATGCTGCTGTCGTTGTCCGTATTGGCCCAAGAGTCCACCCCCGCACCAGGTACTCCCGAGGCGAAGGTTGCCGAAACGCAGCCCGTTAGTCGCCATGACCTGGAGGTTCGCGCCAGCGAGATTAACCCGCAGGCGAAAGAATACCCGGAGCTCGGATTTGTCTTCGCCGACGAAAAGGGCAATCCGAAGGATCTTCAGCACGCCGTGGTCGACACGGGTGTGCCTTCCCGAGGCCAGTTGGTCATCTGGTTGATGGGACATAATCAGCGCTTCTTCGAGCACCTCGCGAGTTATGGGTTGCACGCGATTCAGCCGCACTATGCGAATGGCTGGTTCTCAAAAATAGCTGGGGCAAAACGCGATGACGGAACGACCTTGGGCCAGGTGCGACTCGAAGCCGCGACGGGTGACGATCACAGCTCCCAGATAAACCTTGCGAAACCCGACGGTCTCGCGGAACGGTCGATTCAGTTGGTAAAATGGCTTGCAGAGACCGACCCCGAAGCTAAGTGGGAACAGTTTCTGACCGACGATCGTTCCGACTTACGATGGGAGAAGGTGATCCTGTCGGGCATCTCCCACGGTTCGACGACTGCCGCGCGCTTTGCCAAACACCAGAAAGTGGCCCGTGTGGTGATGTTCTCCGGGCCGCGTGATCAGTTTGAAACCTGGCACGGTTTCCCTTCCGCCACGCCGCCGAATCGTTACTTCGGCTTTACCCACGTCCTCGACAGTGGCTGGGTTGGCGACCACTACTGTCGCTCCTGGCAAATGCTGGGGCTTGCCGAATTTGGGCCCTTGGTCAACGTAGACCAGGCGAGCGCACCCTACGGCAATTCACGTCGGCTGATTACCAATATCGACGTGGACAATGACAGCGGCCGCGCCCACGGGGTGGTAATCTCCGGCACCGCCTGGCCTGAAGTATGGCGATACCTGTTCACCCACCCGGTCGATCAAACCGGTGATCCTGTGCCCTTCGATGAGGATTGCAGGATGGATCTACGCCCCAAATGAAATGATTCACGACGATAATTCGCCCGATACTTTTTTCGCCGTTTTGTTTTATGCTGCCGGCCACACCGGTCTCGGTCAGTGACCTGAATACGCGCATAACCCAAGGGTCGTCGCATCGGCTCTGGCCCCCCCTACCATATGACATAAAAGGACTTTCGGCAATGCCGTAAGTCCTTTTTTTCGTGTAAAAATGGCGGTCCTTCCTGAAAACTTATCCGTCCTGTAATTGTCGTCCTTCTGACTGTGTTTTCATGCTTGAGCAACGTAGCGAGCAGTCCTGCTTTCGGTCAGTTTTTGGACGTGTCAATTCAGGATTTTGCACGACCGAACACATTTCTCCCACGGAGATAGCGCGAAACGGACGGAAGAGATTCCGGGTGAGAATTACGGAGTGTGGCGTTCGTATCGATGATGAATTCCACCGATCTGAGGCAAAGCTGTAGTCTAGTCTTGGGCCGGTGTCTGGACAGGGCGGGTTGATGGGCTTTCCATCTCAAGCGACGGATTGAGGTATTCGACCTACTCGGCGAGAGAACGTTTCCGAGGTGATTCGCTCATGACGACTACTTGCTCGATACATTCTCGCTGCCAGTGTACCGTTCACGTAATTGTTTTTAGCGCGCTCCATTTGCGTAGAATACTTCAGTCCTACTTTGAGTACTACCACAAAGACCGAAAACGCTTGGGACTCGGTAAGGAGACGCCGATGGGATGTGGAGTTTCGAATCGTGCATGACCCCTGCTCCAGGCGGGCCACACCATCGATTCCTATGGAGTGAGGGCGGATGAATGCCTAATGATCGAATAGGTGCCCGGCACAACCCAACAGTAGATGAGTCAGGCATTGCTTCGGTGGACTGGCGGTTCGTCTCCCATTCGGTTAAGATCGAATGTCTCATTCATAACAACAAAGAGTTGGAGCAGCGTCCCATGGCATTTTCCTGGCGGTTAACCTGTACGTTTATCGCTGTTCTCTGTACCGTTAGCCTGGGGTTCCAATACTCGAGTGCACAAAATGCCCAGGGAGTATCGCAGGCGGACACCCCAGCAGGTCTGTGGCAATCCGCAGCACCTATGAACGAACGTCGCGAATATGCAGGTGGTGTTCTTCTTCAAAACGGAAGCGTTCTGGCTGTCTCGGGCCACCCCCTGGAAGGAAAGTCGATCGCGAGTGCCGAACTTTACGACCCTCAGACTGGAGAGTGGAGCAACACGGGATCGCTGCGGGAGCCGCGAAACGGGGGTAACTCAGCTACCCTGTTGTTGGATGGCCGCGTGCTTCTTGCGGGCGGGCACAATAACGTTCGAGTTATAAGTGGAGCGGAGTTGTTTGATCCGACGACGGGCAAATGGAGCGATACCGGTTCCCTGAGCGTCGGACGTGACCCAGTAGCGACGTTGCTGGCAGACGGCCGCGTGCTTGCTGCCGGCGGTATCGACTGGTTTACTGATTCAGGCAAGGCGCATTCCGAGGCAGAACTCTATGACCCGAACACAGGCGAATGGACCCCCACGGGTTCGATGACCACGGCACGTTATGCGCACAAGGCGACGTTGCTCAACGATGGGCGGGTCTTGCACGTCGGTGGGTACCAAGAGGGCGATGTGCTATTAGCGAGTGCTGAGCTTTACGACCCAAAAACAGGGCTCTGGAAAACGACCGGAGACCTCCCGTCGTCACGCGTAGCATTCAGTTTGGTAAAGTTACACGATGGTCGTGTCCTAATAGTAGGGGGGTTCACCGGCCTCTCCTCGAAAACTCGGACGTATGTGGCGAGCGCGGCGCTGTATGATCCGAAAACGGGATACTGGAGCGAGACTAAACCCATGAATGCCAGGCGAGCAGGTTTTTCAACTACTCTGCTACCAAACGGAAAAGTGCTCGTCGCTGGCGGCTGGGCGGAGAGCCAACGGGAACTCAAGGAGGCCGAGCTCTTCGATCCCGCTACCCAAACCTGGCACTTTGTAGCATCAATGAATGTGGCTCGGCGAAACCACCGGGCGACACTATTGTCAGACGGCAGGGTGCTCGTGATTGGTGGCAGCTACCTCTTCGGGGACCGGTATCTCGCGAGCTGTGAAATATTCAGGATTGAGATTTATTAGGGGGTGCGGAACTATAGACTTCCGCTCTCGGTTGTAATTTTCGATATCATAACCCTGATTCGACAATGAAGGGAACACATGGATAAATTGGGATATAATAAATAGAGACAGCCACGAATAGCGCCTAATTGGCGCCATTCGTGGCTGTCTCTATTCTCCAGAATTGACTGCATCGTCTGCCTTCGTCATACTGCGTCTTTGCTCCCTGCGGTGGTCGCTGGTGGGTTCATTTGGGAGGCCCTGACGCCATGAAAACGATGTTCACCTTACTCTTCTTATTTCCGGCGCTGACGCTCACCACCTTCGCCGACGGCACCCCTGCGTGGCCCCCGGGTGAAAGCATCTCGTGGGCCTGGGAGTACGCTGCGGACGCGTTGCCCAACGAGGCGGACGTCCATTGGAGTACCAATCTGAACGCCGGTACCGACGCCGTGCTTGAGGCCGACGGGCTCCGTGTTTTAGACCAGAGCTCACAACCCGGTAGTTTGCGCCGGTACACCCGTTCCTGGCGGGTCGATCCGGCCGTGGGTGGCGTCATCGAAGCGCGGATTAAGGTGGTCGATAATAATCAATTCTGCGGGGTGGGCCTTATGTTGGCGGACGGTGTCCACGAAGCCCATCTTACGCTCTATCCCGACCGGGTGGATATGAACAATGGGACGGCCACCCATGCCATGAACACGACGGATGGCTTTCACACCTACCGACTGGCGGCGCGCGGGAATGACTTCCTGCTGTGGGTGGATGGCGAGCAAGTCATTGATGGGACCGACCGCCACACCTATCCCGCCCATTCATCGCGGTGTCGCGTCTCCTTCGGATCGGGCGCGAGTGCCGCTGTTTCAGAAGCCATCTATGCTTCCGTACGCTACGCGCCGCTGGGGGAACTTCCCCTGCCCGATCGCGTACCCAGCGCCCAAGACGTGGTGGTCTACAAAGAGCCAGGAATATACGCCTGCTTCCCCAGTATGTACCGCACGGAAGACGGTGATCTCGTTGCTTCCTTTGGCACACGGGTCCGTCGCAGTCACATTGACGGGACCGGTGGTGGCGCAGCCCGTATCTCCAAAGATGGGGGCTACACCTGGGTGCCGCTGGAGGGACGTCGTCCCCTGAACCCGGCCGCTCGCTGCGCTGACGGAAGTGTGGTTGTCGCCGATGCCTACGGCTGGCGCGAAGTACCGGCGGATCGCCGTGGGGAATTCGACAAAAAGAACATCACCGTCCGCGATGTGCGCGAGGGGGTGGTTGCCTATCTTCAGGGTGCCCGCGTTCGACGGAGTACCGACGACGGGGTCACCTGGACCGACGAAGAACTCGACCTGCCGCCCCACCAATCGGTTATGAGCTACAATCGCGTCGACCAGGCGTCACTTTCTCCGGGCCTCCGTGTGGTGTCCATCTACGGCAACCTCAAAGAAAATGCCCATTCCCGTGCGTTCCTGCTGCGCTCCGAAGACGATGGCAAGGATTGGCAGTTTCTTCCCCTCGCGGCACAGGATGGCGTTGACCTGAATGAAACGGCCCTCGCCCAGAATGCAAAAGGCGAACTGGTGGCCATGATTCGTTCCGAGCCCCCTGCGGGCGGTCACCTCTACGTCGCAATCAGCACCGACGCTGGCCTTACGTGGGAGCCCGCACGCAAGACCGAGCTCTGGGGCTATCCGGCCCACCTGCTCCGCCTGCTCGACGGCCGCATGCTGTGCACCTACAGCTATCGTCACACGCCCATGGGCATACGGGCTGCAATCAGCCCCGACGGTGGGCGCACGTGGAACGCCGAGGATGAAGTTATCCTGCGCAACGATGGTATGCACCATGGATCCGACCTCGGCTATCCCATCAGCATAGAGACGGAGCCCGGGCACATCGTCACCATCTATTACATGACCAACGACGACGGCGTAACACACGTCGCCGTCACCCATTGGGACGTCTAGCCCTGAGAAAGTGACCGTTCAAATTCGATTCGTAATCGCAGCAACGTGGAGGGTCAACGGTGCGCATGTCTGATCGCTGGACGCCGAACGTGGTCTTTTTCGGGCTTACATTAGGGGTGCTCGCCGTCATACCCATGCTGAGTATCACGACCGGAGCGACGATGGACTTCGACGCTTCTGCCGCTCGGGCTACGGAGAAAACGGGCATCGAACAAACGTCGAATTTGCTTGTGGTAATTCGACTCGCCTTGGCAGAGCCGGCACTTTGGCTTCTCATCCTCGGGTCGTGCGTGCCCATGCTGGCCGCACTTATCACATGCCTGCTCTTTGACCGAAGTGAAATTTTGCGTATTTTCGGACGACTACGGCCGGTCATGCCGGGGGCTTCGCTGGCCACCGCCCTCAAGGCCTACGTACTCCTTTTCCTGACTATCCCTGTTTTGTTGGGTATTATCTTTGGAGTCCGCCAACTCCTACCCGGCGATTTTGCGTATGTTCATTCTGGATACATCTTCGGACCGGGGCTCGTCGTTGCGCTCCTCTTGTCGGCATTCCTGGATCAGGGGGGTGTGCTTGAGGAACTTGGCTGGCGCGGATACGGGCAACCCACGCTGCAGGAGAAGCTATTGACCCCGCTGAATGCCGCACTCGTTATCGGTCTCGCCTGGGGCCTTTGGCACGTACCCCGTGACGTCGTGGATGGGGTTGTGGATCGCCTGGGCCTGATCCAATACCTGGGCCTCTACCTGCCGTCTTTCGTGCTTGGCACCTTGGCGACCTCTATCATCATCGGCTATTTTATGAATCGCACCGGCGGCAGCGTCCTTCCCGGGATTATGATTCATGGAATTTCTAACGATGCTGTCGGCATCGCGGGAGAAGCCACGATGGCCGTGGCCCTCACCCCCTACCATCAGCTCACCCAAAACATACCCTTCGCTCTCTTGGCCGCCCTGCTCGTGCTCATGCACGGGAAAGAGCTGGGTAAGCCAGGAAGAACCACTTATCCCTCTGCTTCGTCGGTATATTTTGACGGTTGAATCTACGCACACCCCATTTTTCCTCGACTCCTTCACCAGACCTATCTATACTCGAAGCGCCCCGTCTTTCAGGTTTTTTTTGGGCTAACAGACCAATGGAAGAACCATAGTACGCGGTGCACTTCACGGAAAACGGGTTCCCCCCTCAATACGCTATCGATGGGTCAAAGGTCTTTCTGTTGATACTATACCCCTCCTTCTTAAGCCTCATCTCGTCATTGGTCTGAATAGAGAATCGCATGTGCGGGATCTTCTCTTCGCTGAGCGCACACTTCGTGTGTAGTTTGACATGGACCTCCTGCCCGGAGTTCCCAACAGGAATCCCCGCGCCCAGCCAAGTGAAACGAGGGCCCCTCAGGCTGAAGTCTTTGGAGCCACTGAATTCGTCAACGACCTCCCCATCAATCAGCAGGCTGTATTCGACATCGATTTTCGCCCAGCCTTCTACGGAATCAGGGCGCGGTGGTTCTGGAAAAAACAGCAGGCTGGTCACATACGAACCGGGCGGCAAGGCCATCCAGAACTCGCATTCGCTCTCTCCGGAGCCAGTTACTTCGAGGGGAAACTCGAAGGCAACGTGTGGTCGCGTTCGACTTTGATAGAGCAACACTGCCATCACCGCGAAGAGCGCCGCTATCACTATACATACAAGCAACTGAACTGCCGCAGCGACTCCGTTATGGGTGCGCTGCCTATACAACATGTATCCAATACTCAGCACCATGGGCAGCCACATGGCCATGATTACCTCGGTAGATAGCGCCATTTCAACGACCTCATTGTAGTGCTTCCTATCAAGGAAGGCAGCCCCTCTTTGAAAGCCTCCGTTGTAGCCACGGTGGCACAAGGTGTTGTTGGAACTGTGCTTTCACTATTTATGCACACGAATTCTCACTGTACTACTACCCAGAATTATCTTGCTCTTTCCAAATGATTTATTAGACACGAATTTCTTAACATATTGTCCCCGTATATATTCCAGAGCCTTCATCCTCGCGAACGCGGGGATCCAGTAACGCGAACACAGACACCGATGATACCC
>CAXBPH010000153.1:0-16249 GCA_963977445.1 uncultured bacterium
ATTTTTCCATCATCCATGCTGTAGAGGCGACCGAAGTAGAAGAGCACTTCCGAGGCTGTCAGACGGCCATAGAGCTTGGTATTCCCCGACAGGAACCCGATATCCTTGCGAATATCATCCTTGGCCTCATCGGTGCGCACATCGCCCACCCAGCAATAGCCGGAAGTGGGGGAGATAATGGTGCCCAACATGCGCAGCAAGGTGGTCTTGCCGGCACCATTGGGGCCCAGAAGCCCAAAAACTTCGCCCGGTTCAACGGAGAACGTTGCCCCTTTTACGGCCTCCACGGCGGCACCGCGAGGGGGATAGAAGACTTTTCGTAATGATTCACAACGTAGCATGGGGTATCCTTCCAGACTGAGGGCTTAGGGTCGCAATTCGGCACCGAACTTGTCAAGACAAAGCGGTTCCGATCAAAAGAAGTTTTCCGCAATACTGAACCTGGCCCGTGGATTGGGTTATACTGATCGGGAGCTGGACACGCATTACAATTCCGAGGTATTTATCGGTGACACCTACATCTTCCAATGCATTAACCCAGGAAAGCCTGGAAGTTACCCGGGAACTGCTTGACCGTTATGATCGGCCGGGCCCCCGCTATACAAGCTATCCCACCGCCCCCGAATGGAATCAGGATTTTGGCGCTGCGGACTATGCAAAGGCCCTTCAAAAAGCGTCTGAAAACAAGGATGAGCCCCTGTCGCTCTATGTGCACCTGCCCTTCTGCTGGGAGCGGTGCCATTTTTGCGGTTGCAACGTGGTGATTTCCAAACACCCGGAAGTCTCCGGCAAATACCTGGAGTATGTTTACAAAGAGATTGGCATGGTCGCCAAACTGCTTGGTGAGCGAAAGACGGTAAAGCAGCTCCACTGGGGCGGCGGCACGCCGACGTATCAGTCCGTGGAGCAAATCAAGTCCCTCCACGGCATCCTCACCGAGGCCTTTGATTTCGCCCCCGATGCGGAAGTGGCCCTGGAAGTGGACCCGCGCGTGACCTCCCGCGAGCAACTGGAGACCCTGCGACTTTTGGGCTTCAACCGGATCAGCATGGGCGTCCAGGATCTGGATCCCAAGGTGCAGGCCGCCATCAACCGCAATCAGACCGAAGCGGAAACGCGCGAGCTCTTCGATACCTGCCGTGAACTGGGTTTTTCGGGCATCAACCTCGACCTCATCTACGGCTTACCCGAGCAGACCCCGGAGACGTGGACCCGAACCGTGGAAGCGGTAATCGATATAAGGCCCGATCGCCTGGCGGTGTACAGCTACGCTCACCTGCCAGATATGATTAAGCACCAGCGTAAGATGGACGCCCACCCACGTCCGACGGGTGCAGAGAAGTATGACCTCTTCGCCATAGCCCGTAAATTGTTTGTTGCGGCCGGTTATCGGATTATCGGCATGGACCATTTTGCCCTGCCCACCGATGAACTCGCCGTGGCGTTGGACGAACGACGTCTGCACCGAAATTTCATGGGGTATACCGTCGTGCCGGCCGAAGACATGATTGCCTTTGGCGTTTCGGGTATCGGTGAAGTGGGCGGGACCTATGCCCAGAATCAGAAACGTCCTGCCATGTACTACAAGGCACTGGATGAAGACACCCTGCCCACCATGTGTGGCACTTGGCTCACCGATGATGATGCCATACGCCGCTGGGTGATACGCCAGCTCATGTGCAACTTCTATCTCGACTTCTCCGTCCTCAAGAGCCGATTTGGCGTGGACTATGACGCCTACTTCGCCGACGAAGAGTCCCGCCTGGAAGAATTTTGCACCGAGGGCTTTATACTCCGGGGCGATGGGCATTTACAGGTGCTTCCCCTGGGCCAGGCCTTTGTGCGCAATATTGCCATGGTCTTCGATGCCCACCTGAAGAAACCCGCTCATTTTTCCAATTTCTCCAGAACCATCTGAGTGCGGTTAGTATGCCCGACACTTTTCTGAAAGAGGCCGTATGAGCACCCACTATAAGACCCTTATTGTTGGCGGGGGCATCACCGGCGTTTGCGCCGCCTACTATGCAATGAAACAGGAGGGCGGCGAAAACGTCCTCCTCCTGGAAGCCCAGGAAAGCCTCGGTGGAACGGCCCAGACCGAACAGGTCGATGGCTTCACCTGCGAGCGGGGTCCCAATGGCTTTCTGGACAAGGAACCAAAGACCCTTCAATGGGTTTCGGACCTCGGCCTCAATGCCAGCATGGTGAAGGCCAATATTGCCGCAGCGCGCCGATTCATCTTCCGAAATGGACGACTCCACGAGCTCAAGCCACCGCCCGCATTCCTGTTTGGCGGACCGCTTTCCGTTCAGGGGCGGCTGCGACTCTGTGGCGAACCGTTCATTCCTCAGCGGGTCTCCAACGAAGAGGAGTCCATCTGGGATTTTGCCGCACGACGTATTGGCGCAGAGGCGGCCGATACCCTGGTAGCACCCATGGTAAGCGGTATCTACGGAGGCGACGCAAAGCAACTGGACCTGGCTTCCTGTTTCCCCAGGATGGCCGCCATGGAAGCGACGCACGGTGGACTATTCAAGGCGATGCGCGCGAAAGCCAAAGAAAAAAAGTCCGGCGGCGGCTCGGCCATGGGACCGGGGGGCACCCTCACCAGTTTTGGCGGTGGCATGGCGACCCTCATCGGCACAGCGGCGACCGCACTTGGAAACAGCGTTCGACTGAACTGCCCCGTAGCCCGTATCGCCCGTGGGGCGTCTGGCTATTCGGTCAGCACGACGGGTGGAGAAGAATTCACCGCAGACCGTGTCATCGTTGCCGCCCCAACCCATGGGGCCTGCCACATGGTCCGTGAACTCGACAGCGAGCTGGCCGGAGCGCTGGAAGCCATTCCCTATGCCAGCATGGCCGTCGTTTGCACCGGCTATGAACGTTCCGCCGTGCAGCGCAGTCTCGATGGTTTTGGCTTCCTGGTACCCCGAACCCAAGGCAAACGCATACTCGGTTGTATCTGGACCTCCACGCTCTTTCCCGGGCGTGCCCCGGATGACAAGGTGTTGCTCCGAACGATGATTGGCGGTACTGCCGATCCGGAAGCAGTCGGCGAGTCCGATGAAGCCCTGATGAAGATCCTGCGAGATGAGTTGTTCCCCATTCTTAATATCAAATCGGAACCGGTCCTCCAGCGGGTCTATCGCTGGGAAAAAGCCATCCCCCAATATACTTTCGGCCATCAGGACCGACTACGCACTATCGAATCGGCAGAAGGGCGCCACCCCGGCCTCTGCTTTGCCGGCAATGCCTATCGGGGTGTGGGGCTCAATGATTGCGTGGTTTCGGCGTTGCGGGCGGTAAACGGGGAGCAGTAGCGTACCCACACACGAGCAAGTTGTCTTGTTGACACCGACCCGGCTTTTCCTGTTTCATGGAGTTTCTATGTATCTCTTTCACGACAGGAATTTTACATGCAAACATCACGTCGCACCTTCCTGAAGCGCATGGCCCTGACCGGGCTCAGCGCGGCCACTTTGACGCGGGTCACTTCGGCACAAGCTGCCCGACCGAATTTTCTTTTCATCCTCGCTGATGATTTAGGCTGGAAGGACCTCGGTTGCTATGGCAGCACCTTCTACGAAACCCCCAACCTGGATCGCCTCGCGTCTACCGGTGCCCGTTTCACCAATGCCTACGCTGCCTGCCCTGTATGTAGTCCAACCCGGGCCAGCATATTGAGCGGGAAGTATCCGGCGCGCATGGCCACGACCGACTGGTTTGGAGCACCCCAGCCTGAAACGGCCAAAGATCATAAAGGTACCCGCGACAAACCGCTCTTGCCGGCCCCCTATGTCTCCGAACTGCCCCTGGAGGAAGTGACTATAGCCGAGGCACTCAAGGAAAAGGGCTACGCAACGTTCTTTGCGGGCAAATGGCATCTGGGGGACGCAGGTTTCTTTCCCCAGGACCAGGGTTTTGATGAGAATCAGGCTGGCCATCATCGGGGAAGTCCGCCGGGCGGCTATTTCTCTCCCTATAAGAACCCCGAGCTATCCGATGGGCCCGAAGGCGAACATTTGCCCGACCGATTGGCCCGGGAGACCAACGCCTTTATCGACGCCCACAAGGAGGGGCCCTTTTTCGCCTACCTGTCGTTTTACTCAGTCCACACACCACTACAGGCCCGGAAAGACCTCATTGCGAAATATGAGAAGAAGAAGGCCGCCATGGGGGATCTGGAACCCATCTGGGGTGAGGAAGGGGAACGGAAATCGCGCCTCGTTCAGGAACATGCCATCTACGCCGGCATGGTGGAAGCCATGGACGCCGCCGTGGGCACGGTACTGGACCATTTGGATGCGCAAGGGCTCGCCGACAACACGGTGGTCATCTTCATGTCCGACAATGGTGGTTTATCCACCTCCGAGGGCCATCCCACATCCAATCTGCCGCTTCGTGCCGGCAAAGGCTGGCTCTACGAAGGCGGCATCCGAGAACCCATGATTATCCGCGCTCCCGGTGTGACCAACGCCGGAAGCGTGTGCTCGACTCCCGTAACCAGCACCGACTTTTACCCTACCATGTTGTCGCTGGCTGGCTTGGCTCCCAGACCCGAGCAGCATGTGGATGGAGTAAGCCTATTACCCCTGTTAAAAGGTGGCAAATCGCTGGACCGTGACGCCCTCTATTGGCATTACCCCCACTATGGCAACCAGGGGGGAACGCCGGGCGCGGCTATCCGTGAAGGGGACTGGAAGCTGATTGAATTCTTCGATGACAAACCGGTGGAACTATACAATCTCGCAGACGATGTAGGGGAGACCACAAATCTTGCCGCCGATCACAAAAAATTGGTTACGCGACTTCGCGGGAAACTCAATACCTGGCAAAAGGATGTTGGCGCGCGCTTCCCGACCCCCAATCCCAATGCAAAAACGTCGTAGGGCGACAAATCCAGTGCTTTAGTTGTCCTGCGCCTCCTCGAAGACAAAGGCTTTGTCGTCCAAGGGACGAATCCAGATATTGCGGAAGCGAACCGGGTGGTCGTGGTCTTGCAGTTGCATGGGGCCGCATTCTGTCTTGAGGAGGCTCGCCAGGATACGCTCCGCGTAGGGCGTCGTGCGGAAGTGGAGGGGGGTATAGATGGACTGGTGCTCCAGAAAGTGGGTGTTGTGTTGCACGAGTACGCCGTTGAGCATGACCGTTATTTCTCCGTCCTTCACCGGCTTTCCCGTCTCATCTCTTCGGGGTGCGGTAAAAATCACGTCATAGCTTTGCCAGGTATCCACGTCCCGGGTGGCGTCCACGAGGGGCGCGCTGAATTTATATAAGGAGCCGGTGCTGTCCATGGGGGCCATATCATTGTTGAAGCTGTCAATAATCTGAAGCTCGAAAAGGCCATGTAAATAGAGACCGCTATTGGCCGCAGCCACCCCTTCCACGGTGCTCTTGGGAAAACTGAATTCCACATGAATCTGGGCGTCACGAAAGTGAAGGCGGGTCCAAAGCCCCTGCTGCCGCTCCTGCTGACCCGGCTGGACGATAATAGTCCCGTTTTCCAGCAACCAGTTACAGGGTCCGCCATTGGGACCGGCAAGCATACTGGTGTCCTTGCCGTCGAAGATTACGACCGCATCATCGGGCACGCCGCTTTCCGTATGCACTTTTTTGAGCGGCTCCTCCGCCCATAGGGGGGCCACAAACAAGACCGTTGCATAAAAGAGGCTGGTAGCAATACGCAGGTAGTTCATGCGGTTAAGCATCGTGGATACTCCTTAAAGAGGCAATTGGAACTTCGTAAATTTTGGTCACGAGATGCTATGGAGAAGCAACGCTTCGATACGGTTCACGATATCCATTGCTTCGGCTTTGTTTCGAATCCCCCCAACAGTATGCTTTCTTTGTTTTCCCGTATGAATGCGTATCGTGTAGTAAGGAGTCGCTCCCGATTGCATGGTTATGTGGGCATCGACGCCGGTAATGTCTGCAATGGGTACCACCGACCGCGAACCAATGCCCAGTATAGACTTGTCTATATGGGCAGACCCGTGCTCGAAATACAGACGTGCGCTGCCAAACCAGATCCACAGGGCGGTCGCAATAAGCAACAGATCGAAGAAACCGAATACAATAGGGAACAGCAGGGGAACTTCGCCGCTATAGAGCATGACCACAATGATTCCGGTCCATATGGTGGTAAAAAGTGTAATGCTGAATACCACACTCCAACTCCGGCGCGGACGCGCATAGAATTCAAGCGAATCTACTTGTTCAATAACGTCTATGGACGGCTTCCACTGGGGCAATGAGGCCGAGGTGTAGGCGTCTAGTTCTGCAGGGTCCGGTTTCTTATCGCTACTGTCTTCCGTAACAAATACGGGCACGATAAATTCGATCAGGAAGTCGATTCCCGATACGGCGGCCTTCGCTTTGAGTTCCCATTCGTAGCGACTGGTCGGTGCCCCCGGCGTTGACGGCGTGCACGCGCGCGGCACAAAAAAACGAATGGGAATGGCTACGGAACCGTCGCCCTCTGTCGCCAGGTGCTCGTGTCCCACATTCAGGGTTTCTTGCCACTTCACGTTGCGATGGGCGGTTCTGTTTTTTCCACTGCCTGACGTGTAGCAATGAAAGCAGGTGAGCTGGGTCTCGACGGCATCGCCTGGTCCAACGTTCACAGGTGCCCAAATCACAGCGCGAAACCAACCGCCTATTATTCCTGGATTCGTCAGTAGATCACACCCGACCTTACCAAATTTATAAGATCGCAGGGTGGCGTAAATAGCCGCCAGCAACATACTGAAACCCACAATCGGAAAGAGGAATACCGTATAGGCGATAAGTCCTTTTCTGAGAATCTCATCCAGATTCGCAAGAATAATGACACTCATGCCACTAAAAACAATACCCATGAACCAATAGACCGCAACCCCGGCGGGTGTGGAAGAATTTACCCGACCGGACGCCCAATCTTTCCGCCACAACCAAGGCGCATCAGGATACTGGGCCTTTAGTTTCTCCAGTTCTTTTTTCCGCTTTGCCCCCCAGAAAACGGCAAGTATTAAACCACCACCCACGAGTGTAAACACAAACCCCACGCCCAGCATGGCGATAATTTCTTCGGTGAATTCACGTTTGTCGAAAACGGTGTAGATACCCTTTCCCAAGGCACCCAACCCGGCAATCAGGAATGGGGCGAGAAAAACCATAGTACAACCGATTGATCCGCTTTCGTTTTTTGTGCTTATGGCCATCTTATCTCCTGAATTTGTTCTCAGGTGCCCAATGTACTGGACGACGGAAGGCCAGAGCAACCCGGGCCGCTTCGAAACCACCTATGACAGGAACAGGATTTAATGGTTGTAGGGCACGCCCCACACTTCGACCTCAATATAGTGGTTGTTGTTATTGGCTGTGTTTCCATTGCTGAAGCACCGCACATAGCGGCCCACGGCATCTTTCCCGTCGATGTAGCGCCCCGTGTATTTCTCGACATATTCTCTATCCGTCCCCACGCCCATACCCAGCGAATTATCATGGTCATTGTTGTATAGCATCGTCCCGTCTTTGCCGTCGGGCCTCGACGAAACCCGCACGGCGACATCCTGATAAACCCGTTGGTCTTCGTAGTAATGCCAGACAATAACCGCCGTGATTCGATAGTCCGCTTCCAAATGTATCTGAACCCACTGGGGCCCCGGCGGCAATACGATGACATTCTCTTTCGAATAGTCCTTTTTGCTGTCGCTAAGTCGACCGATATCGGCATAGGGGTCCTTGGTATTACTCGACGATACGGGACGTCCCCGCGAGATGATGCGGGCCTGCTCATTCGGGACGTTCCGCACCGGTGCCCCATGCCCTTCTTCTTCAAGGTTGGGCGACCAATAGTCCAGGGGCGTTCCTCCGTAACTTGGTTCGGGGTAGGTGATTTCCCGGTCATCTGGAAAGAGTAGCGTTCCAATCTCCATCGTGGGTGCCACCTCAAATTCCGAAAGGCTAAGGGTTGTTTCTACGTGGGGCTCTTTCGCCGTCAGTGCGACCACCACGGAATCCCAACGAGTACCTTCGGTGGCCGTGACCTCATAGCTTCCCAGGGGGAGTCCATCAAAGTTAACCAGGCCCGTGTTTTCGAGGGAATGGACACGCTCGATTCCACGTTGAAGTGGAGGAGACGATGGATCTTCCGGAACCTGCTGCAGCTCAACCCGTATGGCTTCGCCGGGCAATGGGCCAAGCAAGTCATGCCGCTCGATGGTGCACTCAATCCGGCCCGGCTCCGTTTTCGTCACCAACTCGCTGCGGGAGAGATTGGGGCTATCTGAGACGGCGGAAACACCTTCGTTTTCCATGGCCAAATTCGCCGATATCGCCCGTGTCAGATCATTTTCAGGTACACCTCGGCTCTCGCCCATGTCGACACCACGAGATTCCCGTTGGTCAAGTCGTCCTCCCCCATTGCCCGGAGTTTCCCGTGCAGCGGACGTGTCGGGCGTTTCTGAACCTTTCTCCTGCGTCATGACAACCTTTTCGCCTCCTCCATCCTCACGGCCTTTGAAGGTAAATAGCGCCAGGCCACCTAAGACAAGACACAGACCAATACCAGCCGCTTTCAGCATGCCACCCCAAAGCGACGTCGCCGCGCCGAAGCTTGCCGATACGGATAGGGCAGGCCCTTTGAGGGCGATATTGCCCAAGGCCGCCATGAGCGCCGGGGGAACCGCATCGGCAAGGTGGGCGGCAAATAAGGTGGATAGAACGGCGGTGGGATGGACGATACCCCGTCGTTGTAGCCCGCTTCGCAATGTCTCTACGGCCCGTTTAATACGCTGACTCACTGCCGCCCGGGAGATGCCAAGTTCGCGGGCAATGGCCAGATGGGTTTGACCCTCGTGAAAATGTCGTAGTACAGGATACTTCAGTTTTTCCGGCAGGGCGTGAATAAGTTCATCGATAATTGGAGAAATCTCATCCCACGCGGGCTCCACCAGGTCAGCGCTTTCTTGCGCATATCCCGTTTCCCGATTGCGTCTCCGGGCCTCACTCCGCAGCATTTCAAGGGAGCAACGGGTCGCCACGGTATGGAGCCAGCCCGGCAGCGAAGTCTTCACCGCAGCGGGCATTTCGGCCAATTTCAGGAAACAAACCTGGGTGGCATCCTCCGCCGCCGTGGCATTGCGCAGTATGCGCCGACACGTCCCATAGACCATGCCGGTATGGCGGGCAACCAGTTTTTGAAAGGCCTCCGCATCACCTTGCTCTCGCCATCGTGCCAATAATTGTGTCTCAGCCGGACTCATTTCCCATATCTCCCTGCGGTGTTGTCATCATACGCTCTATGGTAATGATGCCGCCAATGGGGATTTGGTAAGATTAAAGCGCATTGGGACACGCGGTGCCGTGTATGTCGATGGAGGAGATATGGTAGAGTGTGGACACGGATTAATCGGGTTGGAGCAAGTTTTGTCATGAGGCCTATCGATGCATAGACGGAGCGAGCGATCATTACTCGGTGAAACGCTGGGCACCTATCATGTAAAGGATCGTCTTGGTCAGGGCGGAATGGGGGCCGTATACCTTGCAAAGGACACCGCCCTGGACCGACTGGTCGCCCTCAAGGTCCTGTTGCCACGCTATGCGGACGACGATGAATTCATCTCCCGGTTCCAGCGGGAAGCACGGGCCTCCGCCAAGCTGAACCATCCAAATATTGTCCAGATCTATGCCGTTGACGTGGAATCAGACCCACCCTATATGGCGATGGAATACATCGAAGGACAAAATCTGGAATCCTTCATCCGAGGCAAGAAGCGCCTTTCCTGGCAGCAGGCACTCAATTTTGTTGCCCAGGTTGCTTCCGCCCTCGATTGCGCCCACAAAGCCGGCATCGTCCATCGTGATATAAAACCCGCCAATGTCCTTGTCGATAAGAACGGCCGGGCCCGGGTGACCGATTTTGGCATTGCCAAGATTCTCGGCTCCCAAACCAACCTCACCGGCACCCAGCACACCGTGGGCAGCCCCTGTTATATGTCGCCCGAGCAGTGTGGCGTGGGGGAGGTGGGCCCCGCAAGTGACCTTTTTTCTCTGGGCGTCATGCTCTATGAAATGGTCGTGGGCACCGTGCCCTTCAAGGGGGACAGCAGCATCGTCGTGATGCGAAAGATCGCCGACGAAGACATTCCACCCCTGTCGAAAAAAGTAGCCGACATTCCCCCCGAGGTTGACCAGATTCTGGAGACCTTGACTGCCCGAGATCTGAAACTTCGCTATACCAGTGCCGTTGAGGTCCTTGACGATCTGCGTGCCTACAAATCAGGCGGAACGATGGCCCACCTCCAATCCCGAAGGCTGGAAAAAGCGGCCCACGGGCCGGCCAGTGCATCGGCGGCCGACCTCACCCGAAGTCCCACGGGCACCGGCGTTGCCCTGAGCGATTCTCTGGTAGCCAGTTTGATAGACGAAACCCGCCCCTTGGTAAAACACGTGCCCCAACGACGGGAAATCGATATTCCCTGGAAGGGCATCGGCCTGACCCTGGCCTTTGTTGCCGTGGTGGCGCTGGCCATGATCTATTACGATAACTGGGTGAAAAACCAGCCGCCGCGCCAGCCTGCCCAACAACGTCAACAGACCGATCCGCCACCCCGGCCCGAAGATGGTGCCCAAGCGCCCCCCGACGGATGGCGGCCACCGCCACCTCCGGATGGACGACGACTGCCACCCCCACGTGATGGTGGGGCGGGAGACGGGTTTCGACCACCGCCACCGCGTGAAGGTGGACCACGGCCCCGTGATGGTCAGCCGCCACCACAAAACGGATTTCCGCCGCCGCAGGGTGGAAACCCACCCCGCACACAATGAGAACTGGATTTTACATTGAATCGGAGTACCCATGAATAGCTGTACCGTTACCGAATTGCATACCGAGCTTACAGGCGATGCGAAACCCTTACTTCTTGACGTTCGCACGGCGGAGGAGTTGACCATCGCCCACATCGAAGATGCCCGTCATATACCGCTGGATGCCTTACCCATGCGCCTGGACGAGTTGGACGCGTGGCGGGACAAAGACATCGTGTGTATGTGTCACCACGGCATGCGCTCCGCACACGCACAGCAAATCCTCCTGAGCAACGGCTTCACCAAGGTCCGCAATCTCACCGGAGGCATCCATGCCTGGTCGGTCTCGGTTGATCCGCAGGTGGCACAGTATTGACATGACTGCCATTCAAAACCCGTCGGGAGGTTTTGACAGACATCCTTTTAGTTTCCCGCAGGGTATCGTGTAACGAGCATTGACCGCCTTGCACACTGAGTGTATCCAGCAACGATGCGCTGAACACACAGAATCGTTGACAGTCGGTCAGCGTACGCTTCGACTACCCGAAAGGTCCCAGGCAACGATGACACCCATGACAGAATCTACCCAATCACGCCTTCACGATGAATTAAACGAAGCCCGTGAGCACGTGGGGAAAATGTATATCGCAGGCATCGGAACAGCCCTGCCGGAATTGAATATCTCGCAAACTGACGCGGCCGCCATGGCCACCACCCTCTGTGACTACGACGACAAACAAAAGAAACGCATCGAAAAACTATACCGCCTGACCCAGGTGGAAAACCGACACTGCACCGTCCTGTCGCCCGATGGAGAAGGCAATACGGTGCAGGATTTCTTCCGTCCCGCCGATGCCACAAAGCAATTCGGCCCCGCCATGACCGAGCGCATGCTTCGCTATGAAGAATGCGCACCCAAACTGGCGATTCAGGCCGCCCAGCGCGCTTTGGATGCCTCCGGCGTTGACGTGGACACCATCACCCACATTGTCACCGTATCCTGCAGCGGATTCGTCGCACCGGGCGTTGACGCCGCCCTGATTAACGCCCTCGGGCTCCCCGCCACAACCCAGCGGACCCATGTGGGCTTCATGGGCTGTCACGGTGCCCTCAATGCTATCCGGGTGGCGAACGGCTATGTGTGCAGCCAGCCGAACGCGCGGGTACTCATTGTAGCCGTCGAATTGTGCAGCCTCCACTACCAATACAGCGAAGACGACGAAACCAACCTCGCCAACGGACTTTTTTCCGACGGCGCCGCCGCCCTCGTCGCCATGGGCAGGGGTGAGATAAAATCCGACGCCTGGCGATGTGTGGCCACGGGTTCCTGCATGTTGCCCGATTCCGCCCACGCCATGACCTGGAAAGTGCGGGACCATGGCTTTCAGATGACCCTGAGCCGGGAAGTACCGTCGATTATCCGGACCAACCTCGTCCCCTGGATGGGCCCCTGGCTCGAAGAGCACGGCTACGCCCTCGAAGACATAAAGAGCTGGGCAGTTCACCCTGGCGGCCCCGCAATTCTCCAAGGCGTCCGCGAAGCCCTCTCCCTGACCAACGCCGATCTCGCCACCTCCTGGGAGGTCCTCCGCGCCTACGGCAATATGTCCTCGCCCACGGTCGTCTTCGTGATCGAAGCCATGCAGCAACGAAACGCCGAACTCCCCTGCGTCGCCCTCGGCTTCGGTCCAGGACTCGCCGCCGAGGCGGTTTTGTTTGCGTAGGGGAACAAGCGTGATGACGTTTATGACACGGTGCATGTTTTTTGTACTTATCGGTTCCGCGATTGGAGGCCAATCCAATGCGGACGAATCGATGCCCGTACAGTGGGGAATCACACCCATTCCAGAAGCGCAAGCAACATTTCCCGACTTGATGACATTGATACTGGACACACCATATAACGCGACCACGAAGAAGCTGCATGACGAAAAAGTAGCCAGTCTAATTCAGTTCGTTGATGGAAACAAAGTCGCGTTACTTCAACAATGGATGTACTGCTACGCCTCCTATGTATCGAAGCTGGAGCTGGGACGACGATCGGACGTGGCGACGGCGATGCAGGGACTCTGGGTCGCGTTCGATGTAGATTTCGAAGATGTTGCGTACGCATTCTACCCGCTGCTCGAAGAATCTGATGAGAAATTCAGAGAGCTCCTGATTCCCTTTGTTGTGCGCGGCACGCCCCAAGGCAGTATAGATTTTGGCGTCTACGAATCCATACTGCGGGAAGAACTGGAGCAGCGGGGGGACGTACCGGTTGGGCTCCTTCGATACATGTATGCCAAAAAACCTGGAATTGCACCGCTGACTATCATGGGCCTGGATGACCCGATTTTCCATGGCCTGAAACGAGAACTGAAAATAGAAAAGGGAGACAAAAACTGGCCAGTCCCCGTTTACAAAGAACTTGCACTCCCCACCTATGTATCAAAAGCCGTTGTAACTCAAGAGCTGGAAAAGTTATCGCAAAGACCCGAGTGGTGGGTTCAACTTTTTGTGGCCGAGTTCGCAGCACAGATTCCTGATGCCAGCAACGAGGCAATACTCAACAACCTGTCGAAAAGCGCGTGCCCTTTGGTCGTGGAAGTCTTGTCAGATTTAGTCAAGCATCTAACGAAAACAACCAAATAAAGGACTTATGCCCCGTGGAGTTGTGGGTGAAAACTCTAAGCATACGTATCGTGTTGACCCTCCTACTGATTGGGCTGACTTCCTCCGTCCAGGCGCAAGTCGACGACGGCCACAACGGGGTGGGGGCCATCCTTGAACGCATCGAACACATCTTCGAAAGCGGATGCCCCGAGGGCTCCCACAACAATCCATGGATATGTGCCGCTGACTACCGAAAACAACTGGCGGAACACAACGACGGCGTTGTCGCAGGGATACAGGCGAGGATTGCACGGTCGGACGCATCACCGTTGAACACGTTCCTCTTGTTCTGTCTGAGAGAACGGAATACGCCAGACGTCGACCAGCTTCTGCTGAACTACTATTTCGATAGACCCGCACTGAGTAAAACGGCACAGGGCGAACTACAGGCGAGAGCAAGGCTCGGCCACCCCGTTGGGGTACGTGTGTCGGAAGAGCGATTGGCCCACCTGATTACGTCGGTCAACACAGGGTCCATCGGGGAAGCAGGCGATGGGGCACAACTACTGGCCATACTTCCGAAAAATCCCATCGACGAGCGCTGCCCACCCGTGGTTAAGCGATTTGTTAAAGCAGTGGGGGAGCCGAACCCGGCTATTGCTGCCCACCACGCCTATATGCCACCGCGCTACCTGGTCTTGAATTGGTTTCTTCAGGCCTTCGAGGATTTTGGTGAGGCCGCACAGCCCTATCTGCGCAAAGCCGTGCAAGATACACCCCCAGCCCAAGCAGAAGAGACCAAATGGCTAAGCATCGCATTGGGAATGACATCGGATTCAGAACAGACTTCCAAGCTCGAAAAACTGGTCCGAGACGATGCAGACACACACCTTCGCTATCTGGCTATCCTGGCCTACGCAAAGGCGGGCGGAGAGAAAACGATTCCAACGCTCCAGTCCTGGCTGAACGACGAGAGCACAAGCGACTTTTACCGAGAGCCCGATGGTAGTTCCTTTTACCCCATTCGCGCGGCGTCAAAACGCGCGTTAGCGCTCATGAAAATGGAATTGGGCGGTTAAGTGATAATACATTGTCAGACTACGAATAACATTGCCAGAAAGGGGTAGTTGGAATAGCATGGCTACATGGACATGTATGGGAGGGGCGTTTCTATTCCGCGCCGCTTGATGAAAACCACCTCCAGGCGGTCGTGCGCTATGCAGCGATGAACCCCGTTCGCGTGGGGATGGCGGAACGGGCGGAAGAGCATCCCTGGCCGAGTGTGGGGCCCATTGCTGCCCACGGCACAAGAAATGGAAACGCCGGAAAAAAGAACTTTTGGGAGACTGCAAAAAAGTGTAGTCTTGAATTATCTTCTTACTATACGAGTATTTGGAGGGGTGTCGTGACAAGCTTGATTATCACAATAGTTTTGGCGGCGAATCCGGCTTGGGCCACCGATGCGACAAGAGCGCCCGAGATTATCAGCCGTATCGAGCAGACCATTCGATACCATTCCGAACAGGTGGATGACACAAAACCTCCGGAAAAGATCCGCTATGAGATTGAAGCCCTTGAAAAATCCAGGGGTTTAGAGAAAGAACTTGCTTCAATTGGGGCGGGTGCGCTTGTCGCCATTCGACATACAATAGAGGATAAGGGTTCGGAACTTGCGGTCAAACAAGCGCTAGCTCGCTGTTTGTCGATGATGCCTGATTCTGGTGCAGAGCGTCTATTGTTGGAGCTCAAGAACGGAGATTCGGCTCTTCGTAGCGCCGCACTCGGAGCCCTTCGTAAACGGGTTGCCTCCGGTATTGGCTTAGAGAGTATTCCCCCGGGATCGCAAGTAATTGAACTTACAAATGTGGTGAAAAATGGGCGTACAGAAGAGTCGGTGGAGGCCGCTAAGGAACTCATTTTGTTCCACAATCTGCCGGATTCTGAGCGAATAGGGCCGGTGGTTGGCCGTTTTCGAGCATTGATATTGGAGCCAGAACCATCCGAAGAGATAGCGCTAAGCGGCGGTGTTAACGTGAAAGAATGGGGGCTGGCGATGTACCTGAGGATATTTGATGAAGTGGGTGAGCCTGCGCAGCGACTCCTTCGTGAACACTTGGTCTCCAACGAGGACCACAGCGCTTTGACAACATGGATTGTCTTGGCCTTGGGGATTTCCGGGGACTCCTCGGTGGCAGACGATATTCGGGAGTTGGTTGACGATTCGACTGCTAGTCCGTCAATTCGTGCCTTGGGCGTTCGTTGCTTTACACGATCAGCAGGTCAGGCCGCACTGGCCGACTTGGATCGATGGGTCGACGACAGCGCGACAGTGTCTTCGAAGGACTTGCATCATCAGAAAATACGAGTTGTCGCCAGAGAAGCGTTGCTACAGCGAGCGCAGTAGAAGACGAAAGGGCA
Organism: uncultured bacterium; assembly: GCA_963977445.1. Taxonomy (GTDB): domain Bacteria; phylum Hydrogenedentota; class Hydrogenedentia; order Hydrogenedentales; family JAEUWI01; genus JAEUWI01. Next base: position 15,805 of record CAXBPH010000153.1, read on the forward strand.
GGCACGTGCGCTCGATTCACGGGCCGGACCCATATTGAGTTGCACAATGTGGACATGAACAGCTTCGCGACTTTGGGCACCCTGGTGAATCTCACCTACCTGGACGGTAGATTCGACCGTCCAGTGCAACCATGGCCTCTTGTAGGACTTCACTTGCCGTTTCGTAGTTCAGCGACTTTTTGAGATTCATTCGCGCTCAGGGGGTACAGCCCCGACGGTTGGAGTTTTCTTTCGTGGAGTGTGGTTTCATCTGGCACCAGGGAGCCAAATTTGCTTCAATCCGTGGTGTTGTCGGTGCAGTCCCCGGGGACTGCACTGACCTGAAGTACGTGGAGGCAGGGCAATGTTGTCTTGGTACCGGGGATGCAGTGGGTAGGCTGGGTGTCTTGTCAGGTCGGGGCCGTCCCCAGAGGTGGACCCCATTGCTTGGACGCTAGATCGTGTT
>CAXBPH010000154.1:0-16217 GCA_963977445.1 uncultured bacterium
GAAGGTGAAGGTGAAGGTGAAGGCGAAGGCGAAGGCGAAGGCGAAGGCGAAGGCGGCGTGGAAGGATGTACCTTCAATATCAACGGTACGGTGAATGGCGTCAAGGATTATGTCGCCGATATACTGCTCTTGGGAATGGCCATGATGACCCTGCTGGGCGTGAGCACCATGGGCATGAAGAAGTAGCACGTAACAATCTAAGTCAATGGGCCCGCGCCGCGATATCGTGACGCGGGCCCATTTTGTCAGTCTTCGGCCGGTCCACCATCGGCCATGCGCACCAATTTCGGTTGGAAACGTGCCAGGGGCTCGACGAGGTCGGCCTGGGCGGCCATGACCTGATTAATGTCTTTATAAACCGCAGGTACTTCATCGAGCCCCGCAGCAAGGAGCGTGACGCCCCGTTCCCTAAGAAACGCCTGGGCATCGGACCATTGCAAGGTACGATAGGCCTGCTTGCGGCTCATCACACGCCCCGCACCATGGGCCGCGCTGTTCAACGACTCTGGTTGGCCCAATCCACGCACCACATACGCGGGGGTGGCCATGGAGCCCGGAATTATACCCAGGACACCCGCACCCGCCGGTGTCGCACCCTTTCGGTGTACCACCACCTCTTCACCCTCGTGTTCTTCCTTCCAGGCGAAGTTATGGTGGTTTTCCACATCCAGAAGTACCTCCGCGCCCAACGCATCCACGATATGACGATGTATACAGGCGTGGTTGCCCGCGGCATAGTGGCCCATGAGGCTCATGGCCGCCCAATACTCTTGTCCGTCTTCGCTGTCGAGATCCAACCAGGCGAGATGCTTCAATTCCTTCGGCAGACCCGGGTGACGGAGCATGGCCCGCTGGCTGTATTCCTGGCAGACCGACGCACCGGTACCGCGACTTCCACTATGGCTCAACAGGGCAAGATAGGTGCCCGCTGGAATACCCAGCCCATCGTGGTCCACGGTATACGCACCATATTCCACAAAATGGTTCCCGCCACCACTCGAGCCCAACTGCGACCACGCCTTGTCTTTCAGGCGATTGGTCGTGGGGGTCACCGACCAGTCCCGATCCATCACGTCATGCTGTCGACGGGTAGTAAAGTGGGCACCAATACCAAAGCGGGTTTCATCAAGGAGTACCTTGGTCAAGGTTTCGCCATCCTCCTGCAGTCGTTCCACCGGCAGGTCCAACACACTTAATTTGACGCGACACGCAATATCCACACCCACGGCATAGGGGATGACGGCCCCCTTGGTTGCCAACACGCCACCAATAGGGAGTCCGTACCCGAGGTGAGCATCGGGCATCAATGCACCACGGACCGCAATGGGCAATTCGCAGGCATGCATCATCTGTTGCACGGACTGAGGCTCCAGATCGACGCCCCACTGACGATAGGGTGCCGGAACTTCCCGAGCCACGAAGTGGGCCGCCGATTCTTTGTGTTCCATCAAGGCTCGGGCCAGTTCACCAACGTGGGGAGCGTCCTGATAGTCCTCCGGCATGCTCCATACCTTGGTCAAGAGGCCGCCTAGATCCTGTTTCCGCGTGCCCGATTGACGTGCTGCGGCGAGTGATCGCTGCGCAAGTTTAAGCAGATGCTTTGGAATCCCGATAGCCGTTATTTCACGTGATTTCATGGGATGCCCCTTTCGTATTGTTCGTCGCAACCACCAGATCCCATCGATAGGCATCCACGGGGTTCGCGCTAATGTCTACATCAATAAACTGTTGGATAATCGCTATATTTGTTGTCGCATGCAGGCTCGGCCTACCCGTGCGGAAGCGTCCCCCGGCACCGATAGCCATGGGCAGCAACAACTGGTCCGCCAGATGTTCACCCACCGGTGCCTCCGCGCGACGATAGGCCTGCAGTTCGCGGGCCACCGTAGTGGCCACCTTTTCCGCCGAAATGCCTTTCTGACCGATAGCCGTGAATACTTCCGTTATTTCACGGCCCTGCGCGAAAATCTGGGCCACATTTCCGGTACCAAGGCCCTCCACATAACGTGTTTCGAGTGCCTCTTCCGACAAACCCATTTTCCGTTGGATGACAGCGAGTTCTCGTTCGGCGATATGTTCGGGTAATTTCGATGGGGTAGCTACGGCACGAATCGTTTCGATGCCATGCCACGCTTCCATCACATAGGGCTTCCAGTCAGATACCGGCGTGATATCAGCCACAATCACGCCACCACCCTCCGGGTAAAAACCGACACCTTCGACGTGTAGATTCACCGCCGCACCCATACGCGCCAGTTGGGGCAGGAAGGTGTGCTTCAAAAACTCCACCGACGGTGCCATGGGATTGTGGGTGCCACCAACGATGCGGACCTGCGATGGGCTATCCGCAAAGAGCAGTGGGGGCAACACGGTCTGGAGTACCAGGGTCGTGCTGCCGGCCGTGCCGATGTCCACATGATAGTTACCGGAACACAGTGCTCCCGGCGCAAAGGTTAGTTCCATCGACCCCACCGAATCACCCGCCAGATCGGCGTCACATAGCTGAGCCGCCGCCCGAACGCAGGCCAGGTGCTGAGGCCGCAAGCCCGGCTGCTTCCGTCGCGCCCGAATGTCATAGATACGAAAGGGCTGTCCCGTGATGACAGAGAGGGAGAGGCTCGTGCGGAGCACCTGCCCGCCCCCTTCGCCCGCTGCCCCATTGATATCGATTGCTTCCATCGTCGTGTTCATGAGTTTATCCAATGTTCTTCTCCAGGGCCCATCGTTCTACCATACGCCATTCCCTGGCTTCAGGGGCACGATTGGCCTTACCGCGCACTTCAGCGACCATGCGCCGTTCCGGTATATACTCCACCGTGAGGCACCGCTTTCCATTGCACCGGAGCGAAAAAATGGCCTTCGCACCACGGCGACAACTGTTGAGATAGGTCCGCACGCAGTGGTGCATTTCCCGTCCTTCCTCAAAGAGATCACCGCCACTCCGCAACTCCACCATCTCCCAGTGCCACACCATCTTCTCCGCGTCCTCTTTTCGATAGTACCAATCCAGGTCATGTCCATCCCAGACGTCGCCCATTTCCTCGCGTCCGTGTTTCGCGGCTCCCTTCATGGGCGCATTCAGCATGTCGTGCCATTCTTCCACCCCCTGCAACAGGGCCTGGGGAGAGCGACCCGTAATACAAAATGATTCGTCTCGCTCGCGGACCGCCTGCACATAGTGCACGATAGGTCCATAGTGGGCCGAGTCGAGCATGGGGTGGTTCAAAAACCACCCCATCACCTGTTGCCAGAAAGCATGCTCGCCTTGATCAATCAACGAAACAACCGGTACATCGGTTCTTTCGATAGCCTCGAAGAAGCGCCGGTCGCCACCCAGTGCAATGACCTGGCCCCAGCGAATCGCCTGTTCAATCGTGAATCCGGCGGGAGCAGACATCATCTGGTGAGCCATGCGCTTTGTCAAGGGAAAGGGAAGTTCCGTCATCTGGCGAATGTTCTTCCCCGTGCCGAGACCAACATACCAGGCCGTCCAATTGCCTTCGGGACGTAACCAGACGCTGTCCATCATCAACGCAATGGGATAGTGGGCAAACAAGTGACGCAGCAGCTCGCCGAATTGCCGTTCAGCATTGCGACTCCGGGCCTTCCAATCCTCCAGGGGACGTACGTAGTGAGCACGATGGCGTGCAATACGCATGAGGGCCACGTGGTAGCGATTGTACAAATCTGGTCCATAGTAGGGGATCACATACCCATCATCCCGGAGGAACTTCGTGTTGTGGCAGTGCCGCACCAAGGCCTCATAGGCCGCGTAGCTATCCTTATTCATGGGAACCAGTTCCTTCGCCTCCTCATAGGTCCAGGCGCTGTTCCCTTTTCGTTGCTTGCTGCGACTCTTCTGGTGCTCGCGAGCCCGTCGTAGTTCCGCCTCCCGTTCGGCCATGATTCCCGATAGGGTGCGGGGCGCTTCGGGTGTCAGGATCTCGCGCCGAAGGGTGGTGCCCTCCCGAAAACAGAGGTACCGTTCCCGCCGCTCGCCCAAGCGAAGCGTCACCAACACCATACCGCCGTGCTTGTCCGTACCCGTGGCCTCAAGGCGGATCAGGCCACTTTTTTGCGCGCTGAGCTGGAGAATACAGCGCGTGCCCTCAATCACCAGTCCCGGGCGGAATTTACGGGGACGCCACCACGCCCCTTCCTGTAGTGGGGTGGTCATATCCTGTTTTTCCACGGCGAAAGTAGCCCCGATCGCCTTAAATTCCCGTTGTAATGCACGCACATCCATTGCTCTCATCCTTTTTCTCGATACAGGAAGTATTATCCAGAATCATGCCAAGGATGGTTGGGGCTATAAGTCTCGCATAATAAAGGGGTTACGCGTATTGGTGCGGTGGTTTTGTTTAAGTGGCGTGATAAAAATAGAGAAGAAAGTATACAAAAATAGAAAATGAAGTGGAGGTTACGGTCTGTGACGGCGGGTTCAAAAAAATATGGTCTGACACCCGGCTCGAAAAACCGTTATAGTAAATAGAACGACGCCACACAGGTTTCGACTCAATCACAATAATAAAAACAGGGAGGCAAGTTCGATGATACGAATTGGCATCATTTCGGGGGGCATCATCGCAATTTTCCTTGGACTCGCTGCGGTGGCAGGCTTCCATGGGGCCGAAGCCAAGACAGAACGCCTTGAGGCCAAAGCAGACGACTTCACCCTCACGATTGCGACCGAGAAACCCACCATCACCCTGGGCGAAGCGCCGGTCATCACCGCAACGCTCACCAATAAATCAGGCCGCCCAGTCACCCTGGTGCCCGCCCTGGACGGCTCATCCCATGCGCTGCGTTCACCCTATGTGACGTTTGAAATAATGCCTCCGGAAGGTGTCCCGGAACCGGGCTTCAGAGGGCGCTGCGGCAATACCAACAATATCCAACTGGAAGACTTCGTTGCCGTGGCCGACGGAGGCACGATGGACCCCATGGGCAATTGGCTCCGCCTCTGGGAGGGCGAGTTTACGGGGCCCGGTGAATACATTATCAAGCTCCACTACGATACCGGCGGCAACGCAAAAAGCTGGTTTGGCTTCATGGGCCCGCTCAAAAGTAAATCGGCCATACGCAAGCGTCTTCAGGACGTTCCGCGCATGTCACTCACGAGTAACCAAGTGACACTACGGGTCGTCGCGCCGGACAAAACGCCGTGAGTGAGGCCCCGAGTAAAGAAACCACGGGGGGAAGTGTTGGTCCCTGAGAATTTCCGGTGGCAGGGCAATACACGGTGCGTCTCACCTACGATACGACCCAAGATACAACCCGGTCGACTACAAACCACTATTCTTTCTTCAGCTTGAAACTGTCCATCACATCACCCAAACGTCCATTGGGCAGCACTTCCTGGGCTGTGAACGTCAGCGTCTTACCGTCGACGCGCACGTCGCAATAGTGGTGACGGTATAGCGTACCTTCATCCGGTTCATCACTGTCAGGAACCGCAGGATGGTCGGGTATATCCATCTTGCCCCATTCCTTGTCCTTGTGGTTGTCCAGGCCGCCACCACCGCCGCCCGTAATGATATAGGTGATGCCGTTGCCCGCTTCCGTGTCGGGGTGGGGAAGGCCTCGCTCATACGCATGGGTATGGCCATTGAAAACCATATCGACATCATAGGTTTCCAGAATCGGAACGACCGCATTGCGGATGAAATCTTCGCCGTCGTAGTAGCCGCCACTCCAAGTCTGTGCAAAGGCGGGCTCATGGTAGAAAACAAAGGTCCAGTCATGTTTGCCAAGATTGGCTTTTAAATCGCTTTCCAGCCACAACAACTGGGGATCATCCTGGACGACCGTATTACCCAGCGCGGCGTCTTTGTGGGGCATCCACTTCATTTTCAGGGGCTCCAGGATGACAAAGTGGGCATTACCATAGTCGAAGGAATACCAGTACTTGTTGCTTCCGGGTGAGGTCATGGGGTGCTTGAAATAATATTCCCACGCCAATACATCGGGGTTACCATCGTAACCGCCGTACTCGTGGTTACCCATGGCGATAAAACTCGGCTTGGTGCTCTGGAAATGGCGGGCGGGCATGAGGTACTGATAGGTCCACTCGTCCCAGTTGATGCCCCGGTCCACCACGTCACCCACACTCATGACAAAGTCGGCGTCTGTGGCACCCATGGCTTTACATACCCGCTCGGACATGCGATAGCCACTCTGATTGTCACCCCACACGAGGAAGTTCAACGGGGCGTCACCTGCTGGAGCCGTAGTAAAGGAATAGGACTTGGTGGTGCGACGACCGGCCGTGACCTGGTAGCTATAGGTCGTGGCAGGCTTCAAGTCCCCCAGGGTAATTTTGTGGATACCCTCATAACTCTCCTTTTCCCGAGTCACCGTTCCAAGGTCCTGCGCCCCATAGGCCACCGAACACGGGATGGGGCCACTGGTCTCAAAGCATACGGTAATCTCATTCGGGCGCACATCCTGCAAGTAAGTCTGGGTGAGGAGGACCGGGTCAGATTGAACGCTTTCCTCCAGCGTGTAGTACGCCTCTTCAAGGGCATACATCTTTTCGCTCAAGGTTGGCAGGTCATTCATCGCGTTCTTCAGCGGCGCGACAAGGGCCTTCATTTCCGAGACCCATTCACCGTTGGGCATATCATGGGACCGCATCGTGGTAGCAAGGCGGTTGAGATAGAGTTGAATGTCCCGTTTGAGAGAAAGACCTTCGTCTACTTCAGGGAGACGCCACGTGGCCTGCTTCAGTTTTCCTGAGCCCCACCGATTACGAATGCGGAAGGCCACATGAATGGTATCCCCCGGCTTAATGCCTTCAGGTAAGGCAAAGACACTTCCCCGAAAATCTTTTTCCACTTCTTCGACCATCACGCCGTTTATATAGCAGGCCGCCGGATCGTCGAAGTCCAGGGCGAGCAGGGGCCCGTTGGCACGTGTATCAACACCCTTGATGTTCGTGGGTACGGTCAGCGTTCCCCGATACAGGGCCTTCACATCATCGCCGGGCCACGGATCACCCACCTTGACCGTTTCCCAATTGTTGTCGTCGAAATCTACGGCAAAGGCCGCATCGGGTGTCTCGCCGACCAGGCGCTTCCACGGGTTAATCGATTCCCCGTAGTCGGTGATGGTGGCAAAGAGACCATTGGCTTCGGCGAGGGCCATCGTGAGACCCCGTGGCTCGCCCTGGAGCCAGACGCGATTCAATTCAGCGGGACCATTTCCCTGGGTAAGACCGATAGCAAGTTTAACCGCGTCGCCACCCTGCGCGCCTTCCGGCAGGGCCAGGGCGTGGGTACCGTCCTCCTTCGACGTGCCAATCAACGTGCCGTTGGCATAGACCGCCAGCGGCCCTGTTCCTTCGATATGAAGAAAGAGAGCCTGGTCGGACCATTCTTTCGGCAGTTCGACCGAGGTCGTGAACCAGGCAAAGGGACGGGTACGCTCTATGTTCCAAGGGATTTCGACCAGAGCGACATCCTGCCAATGAATGTCGGGCAGTGTCTCTTCGATCTGATCTCGGGCCGCATAGCGCCACTCGTCGACCATCACCTGAACGGTCCGGTCGTATTCCCACGGTGTCTCAGCGAAACTGGTCGGGGAGAAACAGAAAAACAGAATGAGAACGGCGCTGAGGAACTTCACGGGGCATCTCCAGGAGCTTGGATTCGGAAAGATAAACTCTGGAGAGTATAAGGGGGCTTTACCGTAGAATCCAAGGGGCCCCGGTAACCTGACCTATTCCACGGCAATGGAACGCAACCATGAATTTGCTCACAAGATATCGTCCTACCCTGTAAAGGCTTCGAGGCTAGCGATCACATGGTCCTGCATATCCGTCGTCAGCTCAGAGTAGATGGGCAAGGCCAGACTTTCACGGGCCGCACATTCGGCATGGGGGAAGGCGCCCGATTCATAGCCAAGATGTTGAAAACAGGCCTGCAGGTGGAACGGAACGGGGTAGTAAACATCACAGCCAATAGTGGCGGCCTGAAGATGTTTCAACGCGCCATCCCGATTTTCCTTTATTCGCACGATATACTGGTTGTAAATATGATGTTCACGTCCGTACGCCAGATTGGGTTTTGTCAGCCCGGAACTCGTGAAATGAGCGTCATAGTAGGCCCCATTGTCCCGACGCATCTGGTGCCACGTGTCCAGATGCTTCAGTTTTATGCGTAGTATAGCTGCCTGGATGGCGTCCAACCGGAAATTGCCGCCCACCAACGGGTGGTAATACTTCGGCTCCATTCCGTGATTGCGTAATTGATAGAGTTTCTGCGCGAGCTCGGGGTCGTCCGTTACCACCATGCCGCCGTCGCCCATGCAGCCAAGATTCTTGCTGGGGAAGAAGGAATAGCAGCCCATGAGCCCCATAACACCTGCCTTCTTGACCCCACCTTGTCCGGGATAGCTTGCGCCAATCGCCTGGGCGCCATCCTCGATGACGGGCACATCATAGCGATTGGCCAACGCGATGATGGGGTCCATGTCGGCACATTGTCCGTAGAGATGGACCGGGATGATGGCTTTCACCCGCTCGGCAGCGTCGGGATTGGCATCAAACCAGGCGCTCAGGGCCTCCGGGTCAATGTTGAAGGTCTCCGGGTCGATGTCCACGAAGACAGGCGTGGCATTCAGGCGTGCAATTACGCCCGCGGTAGCAAAAAACGAATAGGGCGTGGTGACGACCAGGTCGCCGGGCCCCACATTCAGGGCCATGAGGGCCACCAGAAGGGCGTCTGTCCCCGAGCTAACACCGATACCAAACTTCGCACCACAATAGGCCGCAATCTCTGCTTCGAGGCCTTCAACCTCGGGCCCCATCACATAGCGGGTCGAATCAATAACGGAAAGTACCGCCTCCTTAATCTCAGCCTCAATAGGTATAAGCTGGGCTTTCAAATCGAGTAGGGGTACATGCATGAAACTTCTCCTCAGGTGAGCAATCGCAGAAAACGTCGCCACGTAGTACGGAAACGCGGCGCGATCATAGCACGTGGGACAGGTCGGGTGCATGGCAGGGCTATCGCATTGACGGCGGCGCGTACACAAGATCGATTTGATGGGCTCCTCAATCAACGATGCCAGCCCGATAGTGCCACCCGATCCCGCTCTTCGGACGGCGTAGTCGTACAAAGAGCGGGTTCGGGTGCCTTGACCCACGTCATTGTCGGCATAAAGTGGATGCCACCGTAGCGTTGTTCACCAAAATTCCTTGAAACATGGCCAACGCCAAGTCATCCACCAAACCACCCGTAATCGAGGGGCAATGCACCCGAACCGGGAACTCCCGCTCCCATCGATAAAGGGGGCAGCGGCGTCTCATAAGTCTTCCGGTGAGCAGACGGACCATATACTTGGGCATGCCGACATCTTTGCCGTATACTTCTCCGTAACCATCAGGAAAGGCAATACCTCCATGTCAGAATCAACCTCCCGCGAAGGCGTACTCGTCATCGATGCCGCCCGCCTCAACTGTATGCAGGGTGTCTGCGAAGCGGCCCGCATCTGGAATCGCTCCAAGGGCGAAGACAAGATGCGTGCCGAGCGCGGCCTGATTCGCGCCATTGTGGCCTATGAAGAACTGCAACGCGAAGACGCGGGTGCCGACCACTAATCGTGTGCGATACATTGAATGACATTGCCATGAACGTATTTCCAATGTGCAGGCCGTAGTATGGCGGAGACAATTATCTATCTCGACCACGCGGCCACGACGCCGCTCCACCCGGAAGTGCTGGAGGCCATGTTGCCCTGGCTCCAGGAGGGCTACGGCAATCCAGGCTCCCTGCACCGCGTGGGTCGACGTGCGCGCCAGGCCGTAAAAATTGCGCGGGAACAGGTCGCGGCCCTCATCGGTGCCGAAGCCCACGAAATCTGTTTTACTTCTGGTGGGACTGAGGCCAATAACCTGGCCCTCGCGGGATCCGTGGCTGCCCGAGGTGGACGTATCCTGACCAGCGCCATTGAGCATCACGCCGTCCTCCACGCCGCACACCGTTGGTCCCAACCCGATTCACTGCCGGTGGTATTTTCGGTAGATGGACAGGGGCTGGTGGATCCCTCCCAAATCAGCGAGGCCCTGTCTCCTGAAATTGCTATTGTTTCGATCATGTATGGGAACAACGAAACAGGCGTGATACAGCCTGTGGACGAGATTGCTGCCTCGTGTCATGCTGCGGGCGTCCCGTATCACTGTGATGCGGTTCAGGCGGCGGGACACGTGCCTCTGGACGTTGCTTCGTGGCCGGTGGATTTACTGTCCCTCTCTGCCCACAAGCTGGGTGGACCCAAGGGCGTGGGGGCACTCTATATTCGCCGCGACACGCCCCTGAACGCCCACATCGTCGGTGGGGGACAGGAGCAGAATCGGCGTGCAGGCACCGAAAACGTTGCGGGTATCGCAGGCTTCGGAAAGGCCTGTCAATTGGCCCGCGAAAACATGGAACTATCGTCCTCACGATTGCTGGGACTTCGGGCACGGCTGGAAGACGGGGTTCGCGCGCGTGTTCCCGAAGTATGGGTAAACAGTGGCCAAGCGAATCGTCTGCCCCACATCTCGAATATCGGAGTTGCCCACGTAGCGGGTGAAGGTATACTCTATGGCCTCGATGCGGAAGGAATATGCATTTCTACCGGCTCGGCCTGTACGTCGGGCGTGGCCGATCCATCCCACGTGCTCCGTGCCATGGGACAAGCCGATGACGTCGCGTTGGGTGCCTTTCGTATCAGTCTTGGATTCAACACAACGGAAGCCGATATCGACCGGATTCTCAACGTTCTACCCCGCGTAATCCAGGAATTACGCACCCATTAAGGAAGTACCTATGCCGCAGGAATGTCTGCCGGGTCGCGAGCGCGCCCAGGATGCCCTAGAAGATCAGCTGCAGAAAATCGCGATAAATCTGGAGGGGGTCCGTCAATGCGATCTGGAATCTATCCACGACATGCGGGTGGCCTCCAGGCGTCTACGTACCCTGCTCAAGATTTACAAGCCCTATCTCGACAAGGCGGCACGAAAGACACTCAATCAGGGGGCACGTACCATTGGGCGTGCACTCGGTCGTCGCCGTGAGTTGGATGTGATGGTGGCCATGCTGAACGATCACCGCGATGAGGCCCATGGGCTCTGGCTCCGATTCATGGACCACATGATTACGGTATTGGTCGGGCGACAGGAGCGGGAATCCCGGTCATGCCTCGAGGCGGTCACCTGCTACGAGAGCGAAGCGATGCAACAGGCCCGGGAAGCAATGGTGACATCGCTTAATACCAACGACGCCTGTATCGTACCCCTTTCCGCCGACACCTTGTTGGACGGGCTCTATGAAGTTCAATTTGCCCGAAAGGTCTGGAAGAAAGAGGGGGGGGCCGAAGAATTGCACGAGGTGCGCATCGCCCTGAAACGATTCCGATATCGGTGCGAATTTCACAAGGAAATCTATGGTGAACCCATGGAAATTTACATACTCCGACTGAAAGAAGCCCAATCCATGCTGGGTGAGTGGAACGAATGTCGCCTGCTCGAAGAAATGGTACTCATTCTCGGTAATGCGGCAGACTACGACCTGGCCCAGGGGGCACCCCTCGTCGCCGAAGCCTATGGCGAGCGTGCAGCGGTCCTCGAAGATAATGTTGCCGTCCTCTTGAGTGCACTCTTCTGCCGGGCCGGACGCCAGGCTTTCGAAATGCTCGTGGACAACGCCGTGCTGGAATGTGACTGCGAAGTCGCCTGACCCACCGACTGCGTTGTGCGATTTGACGCCTAGCCGAAGGCCTTAATGCCCGTCAAGGCCGCCCCAATCGTCAGCCCGTGGATGTGCTCCGTGCCTTCATAGGTCAACACCGTTTCCAGGTCGACCATACGTCGGCCCACGTGATATTCGGTGTGAATCCCGTTGGCCCCCAGAAGCTCCCGGCAAGTCCGGGAAATCTCCAACGCCTTGCGGCAATTGTTCATTTTTGCCAGCGATAGCTGCGCCGGATCCAGTTTGCCCATCGTCTTCAATTGGCCGAGCCGATGGGCGATGAGTTCCATTCCCACAATTTCGGTGGCCATCCAGGCAAGTTTAAATTGAATTAGCTGGTGACTCGCCAGGGGCTGTTCGTTGAACTGTGGGCGGGATTTCAAATAGTCAATGGTTTCTTCGAGGCAGGCCCGGGCCGCCCCGATCACGCCCCAGGCAATGGTATAGCGCGCATTGGAAAGGCACTTGAGTGCGGCCCCCAGGGAGGTCGCGCCCGGCAGGAGTGCGTCTCGGGCAACCTCCACGTTATCCAGATAGATCTGGGCCGTTTCGCTACTCCGAAAACTCCACTTGCCTTTAATGGCCGAGGCCGTGAATCCAGGGCGATCCGTTTCGACAAGAAATCCGTGAACGACATCATCGAGCTTTGCCCAGACCACGGCCACGTCCGCCCGAACGCCGTTGGTAATCCAGCACTTGGCCCCGGAGATACGATAGCCCCCGGGCGTGACCTCGGCCCGGGATTGCATTCCCGCAGGATTACTCCCGAAGTCCGGCTCGGTGAGGGCAAAACAGCCCCACGCATCCAATCGAGCGAGTCGGGGAAGCCACGTCTCCTGTTGAGATTCGCTTCCAAATTGCTGAATCGCCCCCATCACGAGAGAGCCCTGCACGCTCACAATACTCCGCAAGGCCGAACTGCCCCGCTCCAATTCACGGCTTATGAGCCCATAGCTGATGGGGTCCACCGTCTGGTCAGCGATCAACTCAAAAATGCCGAGTTCCCGGAGTCCGGCAATCATTTCCTCCGGAAAGCGCTCCTCATTGTGATGCTGCCCGATTGCGGGTAGCACAACCGTATCCACATAGCGCCGCACCTCCTCCACGATAGCGCGCTGCTCTGTGGTCCAGAGTTCATCCATCTTATAGAGGTCAGTCAAGGCACCTGGTGTAGCGGTCATATTCCAATCATTCATTGGTGTCAACTGCGGCTGGCAAGCCCTTGGGATAATAGTGCTCTATCAACTCATGCTGTCGACGTACGTTGAGCTCGCTCCAATTGGGTAGGGATAACGACACCTCCGCGATGGCCGCAGTTGCCATAGATACCGTTTCTCCTGTCAGGACCGTCACAAGTTCGGTCATGCCCGGGTTGTGCCCTACCAGAAGAATGTTTTTGCAAGAATCAGGCAAATTCTGAAGCGCCTCTATCCAGGTATCTGGTGGGGCGAGATAGAGCTCCTGGTTCAGGTGAATGGGAATCTTCCATTGGGCACTTGCGACGACCGCTTCTGCGGTAGTCCGAGCACGTGTTGCCGTGGAGGAGACCACCAAGTCTACCGTGACGCCCAAGGTGGCAAGGAGGGTACCCATTCGGGGGGCATCGCGCAAGCCACGCTGGTTCAGTGGGCGGTCATGATCCGGCGTTCCATCCTGGCTCCAGTCAGATTTCGCGTGTCGCATTATAAATACGGTCTTCATCAGAACCTCCTTGGCTGTGGCGGGACCTTCCATTAGCGACATCAGCATAACGGGAAATCGAGCTAACTGCAAGCGTGGTAGGGTGATAGCCCTATGCCAATTCTGTGTGATACGGTAAAACGGCACCGCATTGAAACGGAAAATAGGGTATACTTGTATTTGATAATGATGATTACGTGCTAGATAAGCTGACTATGCGGTGAACATTGGTCCCGTAGGTGTCGAATATATGCGTAATTCGATTATTGATGGTGCTACGCAAAGTTCCGTTGACGTCGAAGCCATTTTCCCTGATCGAAAACTGTAAGTGTGCCGTGCCGTACAAAAAAACCGGAAAGTCGTACTAAAGATGCAACTAAAGCTCCAACTTTTCACTAAGCCGTTGATTTCTTCCCTGTTGCTCCTTATGGCCACTGCAGGCGCCATGGTGGCGGAGGCGCAGTTGCCGCAATACAGTTTTGTCACCGTTGCCGGAAACAGCAGCAGTGATTACGGTAGCGCCATCGCCGTGGACCCCGCGGGAAACGTCTATTCTCGAGGAGCCTTCACGGGCATCGTGGATTTCGATCCGGGCCCAGGGGTCGTAAACCGGTCCAGCTCGGGGACGGGGTTTAACATCTTCATCCAGAAAATAGACGCCTCAGGCAATCTGATTTGGGTAGGCTCCTTCGGGGGCTCGGGGACGGCCTTTGGGGTTCCTTCGGCGGGAGCGAATCTGGATATGGGTGACATCGACATTGATTTCGCCGGGAACGTCTATATCACCGGAGCCTTCACGGGTACCGCAGACTTTGATCCCGGTGCGGGGGTCGTTGAGCGTACAGGATCCGGTTTCGGAGATGCCTTCGTATGTAAATTGGATACCGATGGAAATCTCGTCTGGGTCCGTTCCATGGGCGGGGCAGACTTCACTGTGGGATTGGGCATCGCCGTTGATGGCAATGGCAATGTCTATACGACGGGTTCTTTCAGCGGCATGGTGGATTTCGATCCGGGCGCGGGGACGACCACGGCTACCGCAAATGGCGTGGGCGATTTTGAGACCGATGTATTTGTCCACAAAATGGATTCGGACGGCAATTTCGTCTGGGTAAAAAGCTTTGGCAGTGCAGACCAGGATTCGGGGCATAGCATTGAGGTGGACAGCGTCGGTAATGTCTTCTCCACCGGTAACTTCATTGACACGGTAGATTTTGATCCCGGTCCAGGTACGGTCAATATGGACGGCCAGGGCATCATCGATATTTACATCCAGAAGCTGGATACCGATGGCAATTTTGTCTGGGCGCGCACCATGGGCGGGCCTGGTTCCGACGACAGCTACAAGATTGCGATTGATAGTCTCGACGCAGTGTATGCGACTGGATTTTTTCGGGGTACCGTTGATTTTGGG
The DNA here is from genome assembly GCA_963977445.1 of uncultured bacterium. Lineage (GTDB taxonomy): Bacteria > Hydrogenedentota > Hydrogenedentia > Hydrogenedentales > JAEUWI01 > JAEUWI01. The sequence continues at coordinate 14,827 of CAXBPH010000154.1, forward strand.
GCCCTGGAAGGGGGACTAAATCTGATCAGCGCGGGCGGGCGTGATATCTATATCGTAAAACTGAACAATGACGGCGATTTGGTCTGGGCGAGAAGTGTGGGAGGGCCGGAAGACGAGTTTTCTGGTGGATTGGTCTTGGACCACGATGATTCCGTCTATACCACCGGCCATTTCAGCGGAACCGCTGATTTTGATCCCAGCGCGAATGTGCGCAATTTTACCAGTGCCGGCGATCGCGATATTTTCGTGTTGAAATTAAACACCTCAGGCGACCACATTTGGGTCGGTACCATGGGTGGACCCGGCGGAGACGAAGCGGCTGATGTTGCCGTTGACGCTGCGGGCGGGGTCTACACGACAGGCCGCTTTGAGTCCATGGTGGACTTCGATCCAAGTGCCGCTTCGGCGGTAGCAACGAGCGCGGGCAGTAGCGATAGCTTCGTTTTGAAACTGTTGCCGGACACCCTGTCGCCCACGGTGACTTCCATCGTACCGGCACTTGCGGGGCCAACCAATATGACCGAAATAGATTTTACGGTCACGTTCAGTGAATATGCCCTCGAATTCAACGATGCAAGCGACGTCATCGTCAATCACAGTGAGACGGCAAACACCGGGGTGACCATCACCGGTGGGCCAGTTACCTTCACGGTAACCATCACGGGCGTTTCCGGTGAAGGCACCCTTTCACTGGGCGCGAATATCGGATCTGATATTACAGACACCTCGGGCAACGCGCTCGCCTCTACGGTTACGAGCAGCACGGTTACCATCGATACGGTGGGCCCGGTGATTACGATTACGGATAATTCGGCCGCTGTCAATACACTGGATTGCGGTGCCACTGCCTTTGTCGATCCCGGTGCTACCGGGGTGGACGGATTCGATGGTGCTGTTACGGTGACGGCTTCGGGAGCCGTAGACGCCAATACGCCGGGAGCCTACCCCATCGTCTATAGCGCTTCGGATTCGACGGGCAATATGACCATGATCACCCGTACGGTCACTGTTCTCGACAATTGTGCAGGTGAAGGTGAAGGTGAAGGTGAAGGTGAAGGTGAAGGTGAAGGTGAGTTGCCCCCAGTGGCCGCTTTTAGTGCGAGTCCCTTGACGGGTGTGGCACCGCTCACGGTTCAATTTGCCGACGAGTCGACAGTGGGAGCCTCTGGGATAAGCCAGTGGGCTTGGGCATTTGGCGACGATACCCTGAGCAGTGATCAGAATCCCTCGCACACCTATACGCGGGCGGGAAATTACACGGTATCACTTACGGTAGTCTCCAATGGAGGGGATGCCGATGTTCGCACCGATGTAAGCTATATCACAGTTTCAGAGCCAGGTGGCGAAGGTGAAGGTGAAGGCGAAGGCGAAGGCGAAGGCGAAGGCGAAGG
>CAXBPH010000155.1:0-16114 GCA_963977445.1 uncultured bacterium
CGAGATCTGTATTGCACACACCCGCGACGAGTACCTTGATCAGTGCCTCACCTGCAGCTGGTTCCGGTTTGGGCACTTCGGTCACCCGAAGTACACCGTCCGATAAGACCAATGCCCGCATTTGTTCCACTCCTCAGGGGTATACGCGTCTGGAAAATCCGGCACGCGCATTCGCACCGGATGTCGGCACAAAATAGCACCCTTGCCGGGTCGCGGTCAACGCAGGTCGACGATAAGGGCTCACAAGCGGTCGAATTGTCTACTCAAGGCTCCCAGATACCATAGACGCCCGAGGCCGTTCTCAGGACAAGTCCCTTGTCTGCCAGGGCCGGTGTGGCCATACCCATATCGTCGTCACCGAGGCTATTGGTCGCCACCAGTTCGAAGGTGTCCCCTGCCTTCAGGACAAAGGTGGTTCCATCCTCATTGAGGCAGAATATACGCCCGTCACTCGCCCAGGGCGACGCGGTAAACCCCGCACCTTTGGGCAACCGTTCCTTCTCGTAGATGGGCGTGCCGTCGGAGGCTCGATAGCAACTGACTTGTCCTCGGTCGTAAAGCACATAAAGTCGCCCGTCATAGAGCAAGGTTGATGGGTTGTAGGGCGCGGCCATGGGCTGGCTCCAGGCGACGAATTCGTTCTTGTCTTCGCCTTCGGCGAGGGAAATGTCGCCCGTGGCACCTGCACGCACGGCATAAATGGGTCGGTGCTTACGATCTCCCACATAACCCGAGCTGAAATAGAGCCTGTCCCCCTCCGCATAGGGCGTGGCAATGGTAATCGATGACATACCTTCGAGGGACCACAATTGTTTTCCCGAAAGGTCGTAGGAACGGACCGCACCCGAGCCCAGGGCTACTATCTCTTCACGGGTTGGAAGGGAGTCGCCCAATTGCTGGCCTCATCCCGTTCCACCCGCCAGACTTCGTCACCATTGGTGGCGTCCAGGGAAAGAAGATAGGAAGTCTCTTCATTGTCATTCACGATATAGAGTCGGTCTTTGTAGAGGGTTGGTGAGGCAGCCGTACCCCATCCGTAGCGCATCTTCCGGGGCTCCATGCGCTTTTCCCAGCGGGGTGTTCCATCCACGTCAAAACAGAAGACACCAAGGGCACCAAAATATACATAGACCCGTTCGCCATCGGTGACCGGCGTTTCCGAAGCGTAGCTGTTCTTCACGTGGACGGGTGCCAGGGGCTTTCCCGCATGGACCTCACGCTTCCAGCGAATCTCACCGGTGGCCAGGTCGAGGCCGTAGACAAACCATTGGTGATCCGATTCCGACGGCTCTGGGCGTTCTCCGCCGAAGTAGAGCCCTTTTTTGGGTGCTTCCACCTCGCCACCGGAAACCACCGACGTCAGGAAGACCATTCCGTTGGAAATTACAGGAGAGGACCATCCCCGGCCTGGAAGGGGCGTTTTCCATGCGATATTTTCCGTGGCCGACCAGTTTGTCGGCACGGAAGAATCATCACGGACGCCCCGCGAACCCGGTCCTCTGAACTCGGGCCACGTGGCCGCAAAAACAAAGGTTGGCATCATAAAACAGAGGGCAAAAAATGCCATGGCGGATATTGGCTTCAAAACACGTGATTCAGGCATGCCTGTATCTCCATCGTAATCCGGGCGACTCAGCGCCCCGTTGCAAAACTCGAACGCGGACTAACGCTCCGCTTTCTGGGATTCCACGTTGCGATAATCCTGCCAGATCCGACCATACTCGTTTTCTGGAATGGGGCCACGTGGATTGTGGTCATAGTGATCAACGCCCCGACAATGATAGGTCTTGAAATTCGGATTTACCGCCAGATCACATTTAACATTGGTTTTTGAATAGCGTATCGTAAACCCGACCCGGGGGCGATCGGAGTTGTTTCCGAGGGAACCGTGGATTATCTTATCGTCGTGCAGCGAAATCTCGCCCGCCTTCAAGTTCAAAAAGACCGCCGTATCATCTTTGTATTCTGCCGTGTCGCATCGCAAGGTCAATACAGAGTTTTCATCGGCATCCGACGTGTGCTGAATGATTCCCCCTTTGTGGGACTCTGGAATAACGCGCATGGCACCATTGCCTTCGTCACTATCGCTGAAAGCAAGCCACACGGTGCACGAGTCCGGGGGCGTGAGGGGCCAGTAGTAGGAATCCTGATGCCAATCCACCGTTTCGGGACTGTGGGGGTCTTTAATGAAGAAGCTACTGGCCCACATGTAGAAGTCGGGCCCAATGAGGTCTTCCACATAATCCAGGATTTGTGGGTGCATGCAGATGTCGAAGAGGAAGGTACTGTTCTGGTGCCACTCTCGAATTTCGAGGGGGCGTTCTCCCGGTTCCAGCAGGGCCAGTATCTCTTTGATGCCTGTGTTGAGATGGGCCACGCCCGAGGCCTCATAAATTGCGGGCAAATCTTTCAGATAGCCATTTTCTTTATAGAACGTTTGTTGCTCTTCACTTAACCGATGTCCCGACATGTATTGCGTTCCTTTTCCCGTGTATACGATGTGGACAGCATAAGCGCCGGGAGCCCGGGAGCGCAAACACTACTGTTCCACCGCTGGTTGGCCGGTTGGGTCAAGAAACGCCGCTTGGCCACATTCCCGCACAATCCGATCCAGCCAATGAAGGTCTTCGCCACTCGCGCCAAGCTGAATCGATTTCTCTACCATTTCAACGGCTTCGGGACAATTACCCGATTCATAGGCAAGACGGGCCATACCTGCCCAGGGAAGATAGTGTTCCGACTCGCAGGTGGTGGCATATTCGAGCATCTGTCGGGCTTCCTCCAGCTTGCCTTCTTCCAACAATGCCAAGCCATAGGCGTAATTTGTGTAGTAGTGATTGGGTGCCATTTCCAGGGCGTTCATCAATTGCTCGCTCTGAAAGGGCTGCGGCTGGTCCAAGGCAATTTTCACCAGGGTCGTGGCACGACAATCATTAAATTCCAACAGATCCTCAAAGGAGGAATTTTTGTGAAACCGGTCGCCAACCAATGCAAAATACTCGGCGGCACGCTCATAGTCCCTACTTTTATAGGCGTAGTACGCTACGTTGCACAGCAGCATCAGATCACCGGGATTCTCTTCCAATTGTGCAAGATAGGGTTCCACATAGCTGCGCTTCGTGTCTGATGCGTTTGCAATCGCACGCTCTTTCTTGCCTTTCTCCGCGAGTAGTCTCACCCCGTAGCGGTGGATAACCCCCAGAAGGGGGAACCTGCTCTTTGCCGACTCGGACTCACTGACGACTCCCTCTACGTCTTCCCAGTAACCACCTACCGAGGGCAACAGTGCGTGTAAGCGGTTGTAGCGGGCAACGAGATTTGTGGGATCAATCTCGATGGTCTTGGCATAGGCGAGGTCTATTTCAGCCTTCCCCTGCTCCAGCCCCATGGCCACCAGGATGAGCGCGGCGGAGGGATTGGGATCGTCTGGATTCATCGCCTGCGCAGCGCGCAGATCCGCTTCCGCCTCCATGAGCAAATCGCGGGCCCTCCCGCGGAAGGGGTCCCCCATCTCGCCGGGCTGAACGTGCCAGCCATGCTCGATGAGGAAACGACCCCGTATGAACCGCGCCCGATAGGAATCGGGATAGCGCCCAATCCAGTCATCCAATACTTCCCGCATTTCTTCTGGACTGCGGCCATGTTCAATTTCACACAACATATACATGGTCCGGTAATAATTGTGGAAGTGGAGTGGGTCGTCCCGCTCTTCATAGAGGGAAGCCAACCAGGTCTCGATAGCTTCAAACTCCCGAAGTGCATAGAGTTGTTCCCGGTGGTCGCCCAGCAATGATTCCACGGTGTAGCGGGTATAGAGCCCCTGAGATTGGGCCAACGCATCCCGTTCTCTGGCACGATCCGCATCGATCCGTTTGTATTCCTCGCTCTGGTAGGAAGCATCCGATCGACTTGTCAGGGGTACGCGACGCCCCAGTTCCCACAACATCATGCCAATGCCACCCACAAGCATAATTGCACACAGACTGCCCAGAACACAGACCGCTACCGCATAGGCCGGACTGATTTTCATCCCGTAACTCCCGCTATTATTTGTCCCCAGTCACGCCACATAGATACCACACGACATTCGTGTCAGCTAATATTAACACAACATTAACGCTGCCGTCTGCTCACGCCGGGCCTACCGTGATGTTTGTAACCCCCTCAAATCAACCGCTATAGTACGCGTGGTGTTCGGGGATTTGTTACGCAATCGTTCTTTGTCATCGCACAGGAGTCATGTCATGCGCTCAATTTCTATTTTTCTTCGAGTTCTGGTGCCCGCACTTCTCCTTCAGGGAGCGGTTGCCGAGCTCCAGCAAAGCCCGAACCATCTGAAAGTGACGTCGTACCCTCAGGAAATGCGGACCGCCTATTCCGTTGAGGAGGGTCTCCCGTCCGACGACGTCCGCGCCCTTGCCCTTGCCCTTGCTCCCTCGGGAGAGCTGTACGCGGGTACATCCGCTGGACTTGGCTTGTTTGCTGATGGACATTGGACGGCCCTGGCAGATGCCCCCAAAGATATCAACCAACTCTGTTTTTCCGATTCGACACTGTTCCTAATCGCCGGTACGACGGTCTACCAACTCCGTGATGGGGCCTTTACGCTCTTTGCTTCCGGACTGCCCTCTCCGCCTACCGCCTTGGTTGTTAACAAACCAGCACCAAATGTCGTATTACTCGCTGCCACGAAGGACGGACTCTTCACTATTCAATCTGGTGAAGTGACACCCCTGCCGGTATTCGACGACACCCTGATGGAGATTCAGGAAATTACCGACGTGGTTGTTTCAGCAACCGGTGAAATCACCGTTGCCACACCCAAGGGCCTCCGGCACCTGGCCTCTGGCGAAACCGGCAGCATGGAATGGCGTACCCTCCTGCCCGCTAAGGCCAACGTAGGCTGGAACATGGTTCAGGCACAGGCCCTTGGGCTCACCCCCGATGGCGGACTTATCGCCGGTGCTCCACAGGGCCTTGCTCGCGAAGCTGCAGACAATGAATGGGAGCTCTATACGGGGCATGACGGCCTACCCTACAATGACTTTACCTGTATTGCCCAAGGTGACCGGTTGTGGCTGGGCACCCGAAAGGGCCTCATCCACTATGACGGAACACACTGGGCGTACCGTGCCGGTAAACGCTGGTTGCCCGACAACGATGTCCGTGACATTGTCCTGAGCGATGATGGTGCCTGGGTCGCAACGGCAGGTGGTGTGAGCCATATTTATTTTAAAGCGATGACCTTCGCCGAAAAGGCTGCCTTCTACGAGTCGGAAATCGACCAATACCACCGCCGAACTCCCTATGGTTATGTGGCGGGTGTGAGTCTCGCGCAGCCCAACGATAAGTCGGTTTGGGAGCAACACGACACGGACAATGACGGCCAATACACGGGACTCTATGGTGCGGCGGAATGCCTGGCCTACGGCGCGACGGGCGACCCGGCGGCCAAAGACCGGGCCACACGGGCCTTCGAGGCGCTCGCCTTCCTCAGTGAAGTGACCCAATCCGGTGCCCACCCTGCACCGCCGGGATTCATCGCCCGCACCATCCGCCCGACGAGCGGCCCCAATCCCAACGACCACGATACCGCAGAGCGGGACCGCAATAAGCAGCAGGGCGATGCCCTGTGGAAGGTCATGGATCCACGATGGCCCACCAGCGGTGACGAAAACTGGTTTTGGAAAACAGACGCGAGTTCCGACGAGCTGGACGGTCACTTTTTACTCTATGGACTTTACTATGACCATGTGGCCGAGAGCGACGCGGAGAAAGCGCGGGCACGAGAAGTTACCGCACGGGTAATGGACCATTTGATCGCCCATAATTTCCGTCTGGTCGATTACGATGGTGAACCGACCCGTTGGGCCAATTTCAGTCCCGAATCACTCAATGGCGATCCCGACTGGTGGGCCGAACGGGGCCTGAATTCTCTGAGTCTCCTCACCTATCTCAATGTTACTTGGCATGTCACTGGGGAGCAAAAGTACCGGGACGTGTTCATGGATCTGGTGGAAAACCATCAATATGCCCTCAATGGAATGGTTGCCCCCAAACTTCAGGCTGGCCCGGGTTCTTACGTGCAGTTTGACGACAAGATGTCCTTCATGAATTACTACAGCCTGTTGCGCTATGAAAAAGACCCGCAGGTGCTTCGCATGTTCCAGAACTCCATCTTCTATTACTGGCAGATTGTGCGCCAGGAGCGGAACCCCTTCTTTAATTTTGTCTATGCTGCCTTGTGCGAGGGTAAAGGCATGAAGACCCAATGGGGTGTCACTGATCTCTCCCCCACCCATGAATGGCTGGCCGACAGCGTGGATACCCTGAAGCGCTTCCCCATGGACCTTGTCATGTGGCCAATGACGAACAGTCACCGCATCGATCTCATTCCGTTGGGCACCCATGTGCGCGAGCCCGGCAAGGCCGACGGCACCGGTTACCGCGTGGACGGTTATGTGATTCCCATCGACGAACGCAATGCCCTGTCCTTCAGCGAAGATACCTGGCGATATGATGATGGCAGCGGTAACGGTATGTGGTTGGATGAGGGCTCGCCGTTCCTGTTAGGCTACTATCTGGGTTTGTACCACGGCTTTATTGTGGAGTAACCCTGTTAATAAAGCCGGTCCGCTAAAGAAAGCTCCGAAAACACCCGATACTTGCTACAATCCCAAATCTGGCCCCGTACAGCCCCCTTTCAGCAGACACTATCAGGACTTCCCATGAAAAAGAGCAGAACACGACGTCCGAAACCAGCCTATATCTTTGGTGGATTGGAAATACTCGTCCTTCAAGGCCTCATTGGAGGTATTCTCGGTGCGCTGCTCATTGTGAAAGGATACTGGCGACGGTTTCGGGCGTTTTTTTCTTCCCCTCCAGCGGAAGAGACTGGCCAAGCGGCAACTGTCGACAAAGAAATGGATTCCCCGGAATAGTGTTTCGTCCCGGGGCGAATGTGCTCACGAAAGTTAATCGATGACTTGGTTCTTTGGACACGAATCCCGGTATCCAGGTTCTTTTGACGCGAATCACGACCCAAGGCCGTGCTAAAGTACCGCTATGCATGACCCCGTAGAAAATCCGTCCCTCGATCTGACCATTATCATCCCGAGCAAGAACGAAGGTCCCAACCTCAATCTACTGCTCCCTGCCCTGCAGGAGACGCTGACCCGCCTCCCTATACGTGCAGAAATCCTCGTCGTAGACGCGGCCTCTGACGATGGCACACCGGATATCGTGGCCTCTCACGGCGCGCGCTATCTGCGAGAGAAGGGCCGGGGTTATGGGCATGCCATCCTGACCGGCGCACAAGCCGCGCGGGGCGACTATTTTATCACCATGGATGCAGACCTCTCCCACCCCACAAAATTCATCGAGGATTTATGGGCTGCCCGGGAAGAAGGGGACTTGGTAATCGCATCGCGCTATGTTGAAGGTGGTGGTGCCGATCAACCTTTTTTTCGCCTCCTCCTCAGCAAAATTCTCAACGCTTTCTTCCGCTATGGCCTTTCCCTTACGGCCCTTGATCTCACCAGCGGCTATCGCCTGTATCACCGTCGGGTATTTGAGGGGCTGGAGATTCGTTTCACTTCCTTCGTTTTCCTGGTCGAACTGCTATTGACCATCATGAAACGGGGTGGCCATGTTGCCGAAGTGCCGTTTCACTACGAACCCCGCGAGGAAGGCCGCTCCAACGCGCGAATCATTCAATTCGGCATCGATTATTGTCGCCTCTTCTATCAGATGTGGCGCATTCGCAATGCCTGCACCTTTCCCGACTATGATTGGCGCGCATGCCATAGCCGCATTCCGCTGCAACGCTGGTGGCACCGTCAACGGGCGCGCCACATTCAACGCTTCGCCGGGACCCACCTCCCCATGGTGGACGTCGGCTGTGGCAGTTCGACGTTGCTGACAAAATTGCCCGATGGTGCCATAGGCCTCGATCTGAGCGGCGAGAAACTCCGCTTTATGGCCCGCACCGGTCATCCACTCCTTCGCGGGAATGGATGTCATCTCCCGGTGGCCGATGAGTCCATCGCCACCGTCGTTTGCTCCCAGTTGCTGGAACACACCCCCGAGGATGGTGCCCCCTTATTGGATGAACTGGCCCGTGTGGTGTGTCCCGGTGGCGTCCTCGTTCTCGGGACTCCCGACTATGGGCGGTGGCAGTGGAAAGCGATTGAATGGGCCTACAACAAGATCGTTCCCTACCCCTACACACGGGAACAGGTGACCCATTATGATCGGGCACATTTGTTCGACGCGCTGTCCGCCCGTGGATTTACAGTTCGGAACCATGCCTACATCGGAGGCGCAGAACTCATCGTTCGATGCGAAAAGGAAGAAGCACCCGAGGGGCAGGACAATGCTACCCACGAAAAATGAGTCGCTACTGTCGCTGCACTGCTAAATAATAGTTAATCCACCGGCTCTGCCGGTGAGAATTCATCAGGCTCTGCCGTTCCGTCGAGTTCTTCTATGGTTAGCTCAAGCAGCGTAATTTTTGCAGTGTTGCAGAAAAGGGCGGTCGAAGCGCTCTTAGCCCCAGCGGGGCGGCATAGAAATTTCGGAGATGGGACCCAACTCGCGCCCTATGTCGCCCCGCTGGGACTTGTATCGGCGTGTGTCGACCAAAACCCAGGACTCGCTACGCTCGCCGCTGGGCTACGATATTTCGCCCACTTCGTGGACTTAACAGCCCCGTTGCGGGAACATTCCTCATACCCCCGACTCTGCCGGTGGTTGCTGATTAAGCGAAGATTGACCTCGATCAAATTCAGCTCGTTATTTTACGTCTTCGACCTATTGCCGACGAGCCGCCCTCCTACTGCGCGTCCTTGTTCGACGCTCCATAGCCCCAATTCGGAGAGCTGGAAACCGAATGACGTGGGAAATGTCTGAGATGAATCTTCGCCTATTTAGAAGGGCCACAGGACCGGGATGAAAATAATCGCCAGGGTCGTCAATACGACATTCAAGGGCAACCCGGTTTTCAGGTAGTCCGAAAAACGATACCCGCCGGGGCCGTAGACCATAAGGTTTGTCTGATAACCGAGGGGCGTAACAAAGCTGGCGGCCGCCGCAAATAGCACGGCGATAGCGAAAGGCCGGGGAGACGTACCCAACTGCTCGGCCGTGGCCAGTCCGATATGAAACATGATCACCGCCGCACCTTTTGTCGTGACACACTCGGTCAGAATACTCGTCACGATGTAAATCGTAGCGAGCATGGCGTAGGGCGACTCAATGGGCAAGATACCCACGAGGTATTCAGCGCTTCCCGTCTCCTGCAGGGCCTCCCCAAGCGCGATGGCCCCACCAATCGTCATCAGGGTGCGCAGATCAAGGGCTTCACGGGCTGTGGCGGGCGATATGCATTGGGTTGCAATCATGAGCACGGCAATCAACGACGCTGCGAGGGCCACATCGACCCCAATCATACTGCCAAAGCTCATGAGTCCGATAAGCCCGACGAGCAAGCCCAGCGCAATGATGCCCTTGTCATTCCGAACTGCCCGTGCTTCATCGACACCACCAACGAGAAAGAAATCCCGGCTGTAGCGATGTGCACGAATAAAGTGGGGATCGGCTTGGAGCAACAGGGTATCGCCAGAGCGCAGCACTATATCCCCTACCCGGCCGCGAATGCGTTGTCCGCCGCGATGAACCGCAATGATGGCCGCGTTGTACAGGGCCCGAAATTCTGCATCACGAACTGTTTTTCCAATGACCGGAGATCGGTCGGAAATAACCGCCTCGTTGAGGGCCTTGTCCCGCGCACGGGGCGCGTCGGCTTCATAACCGGCGTCTGCGGCGGGTACGAGCCCGGGAATGCGTTCCAGATCCACAATGGTGGCAAGGACGCCGGTAAAGGTCAATACATCATCGGCGTGTAGAACTTCATCGGGCCGCACGGGCGCAATAGAGGCCTCCTTGCGGACGATTTCAATGAGGAAGAGTCCGGGAAGGTGGCGTAGGCCGGCCGCTTCAACCGTCTCCCCCACCAGTCGGCAGCCCGCTTCAAGTCGCATGTCTATCAGGTAATCCCGGGAGCCTTCCCCGCCCTGCTCCAGCAAATCACACCGTTCCGGCAAGAGCTTCCTACCGATGGTCAGCAGATACAAGATGCCTATCACGGCAAAGGGAACGCCCAGTATGCTGATTTCGAACATACTGATGGGATAGAGGCCGTCTGCGAGGGCCCCCTTGCCCTCGGCAAGTAGAACGATCTGCTGTTTCTTCATAAGACCATCGACGACGATGGTGGTGCTCGTTCCGATCAGGGTGCAGGTACCGCCGAGAATGGCCATATAGGAGAGGGGAATGAGAAGTTTAGAGGGCGCCACCCTGTTTTTCCGGCACCAATTCGATAACATGGGAACGAGCATGGCAACGACGGGGGTATTATTCAGAAAGGCGGAGAGGGGCACAACGGTCAGGGCCAATCGTATCAGTACGGCACCTTCCGTGCGGGCCGCACCCAGCAGCCGGGCACCGAGCACATCGATGACGCCCGTTTCGCGCATGGCCGCCGCCACAATGAATAGTGCCCCAATGGCCAAGACCCCGGGATTCACAAGGCCGTTGAAGACCTGCGTTCCATCGAGCACCCCAATCACCCCCAGAAAAATCGCACCGGCGAGCATGACCATGTCTGAAGGAGCCCAACCACGGACAAGCACCACAAAAACGGACAGGATTGTGCCTATCGTTATCCACCCTTCCCAACTTAAGGCCACCAAAATCTCCCTTTATTGATCCACCCGACTTAATTCCCGCCCGCTGGACAGTTTTTTTGTCCTGGGCGGAATGGGGCTGTCGACGCGACGCCGCCCGAAATACCCGGACTGCGATAAAACTCATTACACGGCATATCGAGATGGCCCATTATACGAGGCTAACGGGCAACGATTCACATTACCCGTGATGATTGGTGTCTGTACCATTCAATCTCGTACCATCAATCTACGAAACCCGAGGGCAATTCCCCCGTTGGTCATGGAGATAGATACGCGTGTATAGAATCAAGACCTTATCGATACCTACCCTGTTGTTGCTGTTTGTCATGCTTACGTGCCCTGCCCTTGCCGCACCCAGCGTCAGCATCAGCGTGGATCGCGCGGAGATCGGCATGGGCCAAAGCGTGGTACTCACCTCACGGGTGAGCACGGGCAGCGCCCACGACCGAGGCGGCTATCGGATTATTCCCTTCGTCAATGGAGCCCGCTGGGGAGCCATCGAAACGACGACGGACGAGGGCATAGCCACCCACCTCCTGCCCCTGCCCAATGCAGGCCCGATGACGATACAGGTACTGGCGGAAGCCCCCCCGACCCGCGCGCCACAGCCCTCGTGGATTTGGGGGGATACACGCCTGGAAAAAACGACCCAATATTTTCAGCAGCGTTTTCAGTTTCAGGGAGACCCCGCGCTGGCACGTCTCTTCATCGCTGTAGACGATGAGGCGACGGTATACCTAAATGGAGAAGAAGTGGGCACGGTGACCGGCTGGAAACGGGAAGCGCCCCTCAGCGATCTCGCCACCTTCCTCGTAGACGGCGAGAATGTAATCTCTATTGCGGCAACGTCAAATGGTGGTCTGGCAGGCCTCCTCGTGCGCCTGGACACGGGTCCGGACCTGGAGTCCCCGGTTCTCATTTCCGACAGCCGCTGGACCTATTTTCCTTCGGCACCTTACGTGTGGCCCTTTTATGCGGAGGTAGACGGGCTCGGTGTGCACTCCCTCGGCGACGTGCACTGGAACCCCTATCGTCGCTCCATGGGGGATTGGCCCGGCTTAACCAGTCTCACATGGGACATGGTCGGTACGCCCGCCCCAACAACAGGTCTCCTCTCTGCCCCCACGACCGTAAACGTGGTTCGACGCGCACTGAAACGCCCTCCCGTCGATCCAGCGCATCGGGTAGGCATCCAGTTTGAACCCTGGTTTACTCCCGGTAATGCCAACTGGTCTTCGGCCCATGCTATTCCCCTGACGGGGCGCTATTGGTCGTGGAATCGGGATGCAATCCGCCAACAGTTGATTTGGCTCATGGAATCTGGAATCGATTTTCTCGTGGTGGACTGGACCAACCACCTTTGGGGAAAAGCCCATTGGAATGAGCGCTCCGACAATACCAATGAAATCATCCACGCCACGACCATGCTGCTGGAAAGCCTCGCGACCATGCGGGATGAAGGACTTCCTGTACCGCAAGTGGTCCTCTACACGGGGCTGAACAACGGGCCCAGCACGACGATTGAAGCGCTCAATGAGGAGATGGAGTGGATCCGACATAACTACATTCGAAATCCTCGTTTTAGCGGGCTCTTTGAGATCTACAAAGAAAAGCCCCTGCTACTTGTCCACAATGGAGGTGGCCCCCAGTGGCACGATGAAAGCGGTGCGTTCAAACCCGACAACACCTATTTTACCGTGCGAAATCAGTCGTTTCAGCACGAATTGAACGATCACGCCGACTATGGCTTCTGGTCCTGGATGGATGCTTCGCTGGAACCCGTTCCGACCCCCTACGAGGGCGGCATTGAAGCGCTCACGGTCTCCACGGCGTTTTTCGGCGTCGGTGGCTGGAAAAAGGACGGTGCCCACGGCCGACGGGGTGGCGCTACGTTTCTGGATAGTTTTCGCGCCGCCCTCACGCACCGCCCGCAATTTCTACAGATTCACCAATATCAGGAATTCGCCGGGCAATGGGAGGGCTATGGCTATGGGCCCCATGGGGACTTGTATGTCGATTCCTACAATGTAGAACTCAGCGATGACATCGAGCCCGTATCTCGGACGGCCGCCGCCTACCGGGGTCAGGGGGGCTGGGGTTTTTACTACCTCAACCTCCTCCGCGCCCTGGTTGACCTGTACCACCAGGCCGAGCCGGAGACGACCGTGCTGGTCATGTCTCAACCATCCGATGGCGATACGGTTGTGGGCGAAGAACTTGACATCTCCTGGACATGGCTGGGAAAAGCACCCTCCGGAATCACCTTGCGCGTAAACGACCAACTCATCGAGACGGACCCCATGGTTCCACATCACACCCTCGATCTATCGGCATATCCTACGGGCCCCCTGCGCATTGCCGTGACTGCTGGAGAGACCCAATCGCGCTACCCCCTCTCTTTTACCGAAGCGTCGGCCCCGCAAGAGAACATGGGTCCTGCGACGATTGAGATCGTATGTCAGCACCGGCAGGAGTAGGCGCTCATTGGGAAACACGGGCGACCGTCGCGCGTGTAGCACAAGAATGTAGCCTCGCCCATTACGTTGGGCTATTGAGCGGGTGCCTGCGCAAATTGCACGGGGTCGTAGGGAAGCTGGACCCCTTGCCACGTGGAAACGGGTATGCGCCATAACGAATACTCGGCGTGATAGCGCATGGGCAAGCGGCGCGGTATGGCAGCAACCAGCGCCACAAGGGCTTCTTCGCCCTCCCAGGCAAAATCCACTATCTCCCCCGGCAGGGAAATATAGACCGGCTCCCGCGTCTCCCGAGAGACAGCACGCATCAAGCCCGCGGGATCAACCCACGCGGCGAGCGCGCCCTGTCCGCTGATACGAGAGCGAAGTACTTGATAGTTACGGTGAAGCACCACGGTACGGGTATTGTCGTCTACCGAAAACTGAACGAGATCACCTTCCCGCTCAAAATACATCAAAGCCCGTTCATCGGCAATCCAGCCGATAGAACCCGCGACATGTACCCCGTCGCGCAGTAGCGCGGTACGCCCTTCTCCGCCATGTTGGAGAATAAGATGACCATTGTCCCCTGCGATCACGACATCGCCGCTCACCTTGTCGATAGCCGCAGGAAAGGGACGCCTGCTCCCTGGAATTGCTTCGCCCCGGTCCAGGTCGGAGACAGCAATCGCATCGCCCTTATCCATCATCAAGGTCGACTCGTTCCACCCCAGAAGCACGTCATCCGTTGGGGGCAATGTAGACCAGGCTCCTTGCGACCACAATGCCAGAGCATCGCTTTGAACGGCCAATTGCCGCCCCTCACCATCCCACTGCAGCCACTGTGGCGATACGGTGCCCATGTCGAGACTGTATTCTGGCGCTTTGTCCATTCGGGAGAATATGGCAATCTGAGGTTTGGAAGCGGCCCCCCACTCCTCCTCTCGAAGCAGTGCTATCCGTCCGTTAGAAGCAACCGCCATTTTCACAGGCCACTCGGTCGGCGGCCACATGTTGTTTGCCCGGCGCATATCCCCAAGCTCGAATTCGGGATCCAGGACCACCCGTTGCAGGGTGCCCTCCAGGGGCAGGGTAACGGTATCACTGTGCCCACCGGGGAGCACTTCGTGCTCGTGATAGCCGGTCTCGGTAACAATACCTAGTTTAATGGGGACATAGGAGGGAATATCGCCCATGTTCTCGATGGATACGTGGATACGGTTTTCCTCGGTCACCACGTCCGCAATACGGTAGTCAAAGGTTCCGGGTCGGTCAAACCAGACCCGCACGAGTTCGTCCAGGGGCACCTCAGACGCCAGTGTAATTTCATGGAGCAGTGCACCGAAGGAGATCGTAGTGTAGCGGTGCACCGACATGAGGTTTTTGGTGGCACGGTCAAAGGCATCCTGCCCGGCATAGGCCGCTATCGTAGCGGCGATATAGGCACCGCGAACACGGAGCAGATCCTGGCCGTACCCTTCTCCCGGACTCAGTCGTTGATTGAGGTTGCAGGTTTTCATGGGCACATCGATACGGGGCGGACAGGATTGAAGCTCAATATAACGCAGGTAGGAACGACGGCCTTTTACGGAAAGCAGGGTCTGCCAGGCGCTGTATTCGGCGAGGCCCGACACGAGCCATTCACCCGCCTCGGGCCGGGTGCTGTACCAACGTCCCGAAACCGTGTCGCCCCACCAATTGCGGGCCACCTGGCTGGCAAGTTCAACGAAGTAGGTGTCGCTATCGGTTGCGACACCGGCACTACCAAAGAGTAAGGGGCCACCGGCATGGACCGTGTGTTCCATCTGGTCGCTGAGAACCAGACTGAGTTGCTGAAATCCGTCAGAGCCCAGCGAGGCACTGAGAAAGTTAACGGCATCGCCCATCGCGCTCAAGCATCGGTCGGAATCGTCTTTGTTGATTGACTTTCCGTAGACATTGCACCGAACACTCCCCTGAATACGTGTACGCCGTTCATAGGCCCCCAGCGCGAGGCCTGCGGCGAGGATGGGGCGCACTTCTTCCCACTCGACCACGCGTTTTCCGTCGACCACTTCATCCTGGAGCAACTTGCCACTCCAGACGACTTGCAACTCCTCGGGGACGGTCACTTTCGCGGTAAAGGAGGCGAAGTTCTTCAGGTCGACGGGATACCAGAACTGGAGTTTGTCGATGAGTACTTCATCTCGTTCGACGACCAGGGTAGATGCATTGGCTTCCACCGGCCGGCCACTGTATTGGATGCGCACATCGCACGCCCGTGTATCGGGCGGGAGGGTCAGGCGAACCCGTTCCCGGTATCTATCCGTCCGGACCGTCGTTTCTCCGGTGGTGACCGAATCAATCGACAAGCCTGGATTCAGGAGAAAGAAAACCTCCCCCCCATTGCCGCCTGGTGCCGAAACGCTCAGGGTGGCATCCCCGACAAGCCTACCTTGCTCCGGCACCACTTCGAGGGCAACTTTCGTGGCCCCAATCACCTGGGTTTCCAGATAGGGATCCAGTTGTTGCCAGGAGAGCGTAAACGCCCAAGGACCATAGCCGCCGCCCCACCCCTGCATCACACCGTAACCCAGTGCGGCAAGGCCTGCCAATACAGGCAAGAACAAGATGAGGATGAAGCGACGCAATCGTGACATTAGACTGGCCGATTGTAGATTTTCTCAGGGCCAGCGTAGGGGTCGAACATCGTTATGCCTTCTTCGTTAAAGACTGCGGTCACCGGCGCACCTTTTCCCGCTTCAATATAGGTTTGATTCCTGAGCACCACGGCACGGGCCGCGTGAACAATCAATACCGACTGGCGAGCCTCATCCACATTGGGATACCCGGCCTTAACGTCATCGAGGGACTTTTCGAGAAACTTCATTTCTGCTACTTTCTCGATACAAACCACGAGGCTGTCCACGC
>CAXBPH010000156.1:0-16009 GCA_963977445.1 uncultured bacterium
TTGGGCCCTGCTGAGCTTCGTGCCCCACCCCGATGTCGATGGCGTAAGTTTTGATCGCCAAAAGAACATCGTAAACTGGTTTGACCACAAATTCCTGCCCATGAAAGAAGAGGGACAGTATTTCGATCCCGAAGGGCTCCTCAGCACGATCCCCGCAGTCGCCACGGGTCTTATTGGTCTCTTTGCCGGGCTCCTCATGGTCACGCCCCGATTTGGCCCTTGGAAGCGTTTCGGACTCTATCTAGGTGCTGGCATTCTCCTCGTGGCCCTCGGTTACGGCCTCGGCTATCAGACACCCATCATAAAACGACTATGGACGTCTTCCTACGTGTTGGTGGCCGGTGGCTACAGCCTTCTTCTGCTGAGTTTTTTCTATCTGGTGGTCGATATCTTTAAACTGCAGAAATGGGCCCTGCCCTTTATCTGGATAGGGGCCAATCCGTTGATGATTTATCTCGGCACGGAGTTTATCGACTTCCACGACATGGCCGAGCGCATTCTCGGCGGCCCCATTGCGGCCCGCATGGGAAACTATGGCGAGCTGGTCATCACCACGGTGGGCATTGGATTTGTGCTGATTTTTGCCCGGCTCATGTACCAGAAGAAGATTTTTCTCCGCGTATAGCCATCAGCCCCGTATGAAGAGCGCCATCACCACGGCGGCTACCAGCAGCGCGCAGGCCACCGCGTCGCGACGGTTCAGGGAATCGTCGTGGTGGCGCGCACGGAGATAGTCGAGCACCAGTCCCGTCGGACAGCCATATTTGCAATAGGCCTGGGGCACGAAGGCGGACGCCCCCAGACCGACCACGGCAATAACGAGTGTCGCCAGACCACCAATGCCAAATATCCACGCGTCGAAGGCCTCCAGGGCCGACAGACTCACGGGGAGCTGTAGGGTGGCGATGGCAATGCCCGCCCCAAGAATTAGCAATGGCAGCATCGTCAGGTAGCGATGAACGCGACCGGGCACCTGGAGTCGTCCCGGAATCAATCGATAGAGAAACAACTGGGCCGCACCATGAGGGCACAGGTGCTGGCAATAGACGGGCTTGCCACTGAGCCAGGGGAGCACCAGTGCGGCGGCCACGAGTGCGACCAGTCCGGGGGCCATCTTGAGGGGGACGCTGCCCGTTGCCCAACCCCCGAGCACGGCCAGGGAAACCATGTCGCCCGCCCAGAGTCCCAATACAACGACGAGATAGAGGTGGAGGGCCGTGCGGGCGTATCGGCTTGCCCGGAATCGGGTGAAGGCTACGAAACAGCCCAGAACGATGGCGAGGAACGTGGCACCGTCGCGCCATTTGGGTTGAATCCACGGCGAAGTCTCGCTCTCTTTTTTCGGGCCCCCCAGGATGGACTGGGCACGGAGAATTACCCCTTCCATCACCGCGCCGCTCGTCATGGTCGCCCCGGAGACGCCGTCCGCCCATACCTGATCTTTATCGAGGGCCGCGAGATCCGCCAGGGACTTTCCCTGGTGGCGATTGCGAAAATAGGCATCGTCGCGCACGTAGTCGGCGTAGCGTTGGTTGTCATAGGTCGCCCCCAGCGATATACCCGCCACGTTGCCGTCCGGGGTGAGTCCAATGAGGGTGTCGGAGGGGCCCTGATAGCCCGCAATAGCATCGGCCTCGGGCGACGTGCGAAAAATATGGCCGATGGTTGTTCCCCGTTCATCGAGGACGAGGAGGCCATCTTCGGGAGCCTCGGCCGCAGACACCTTGTGGGCCTCGGCGAAGATTCGCTGCACATCGTCGAGACGCAGACCATCGGGGAACTTCAGCGACGGCGGATGGCCACCCAGCCGCAGGGCCACCGACTCAATAATGGCCAGACTCGTGAGGGTCGCGCCAGAGACGCCATCGACGGCCGCCACGTCATTGTCGGCACCCAGTTGCCACCCCACAAAGCCCGCGAAGAAGGTGGGGGACTTACGGACGGCATCACTGTGTTCCGGCGTGTCGCCGCTCCAGAGCAATTGGGTACCCGTTACCGTGCCCGTGTCATCGATGGCGACGAGCACATCGGAAGGGCCCGAATAGCCAATGACTTTCTCGCTCACCGGCAAGGTCTTCACCACAAATCCCAGGAGCCCTTCCGATTCATCGAACACGGTCGTGAGGTCGTCGCCCGGACGCAGCGCGAAGGCCCCGGGATAGAGCGCGACGGTATCATCGAGGAGAATGGAAACGCCCCCTGTGGCATGGCCATGGCCGTTCATGCGCACCACGAGGAGCACCGACACCAGTATCAATGCGCGAAACAAACGCACCGCCCAGGGGCGCAGCTTGTGGTGTTTTTCCATACTCATGGCTGCCTTAACGGTACCTTATTATGCCGATGGGCGAGGGGGCTATTCCTTCACCCGAATCAATTGGACCGCATCGGTGTGGACCGCACCATTGGCACCATTCGCATCGACCGTGACAACGGGCTGCTCACCCGCCTTGAAGGCAAATACGCCCAGGGACTGAAAGCCTTTTTCACCCGTGGGCGCTTCTTTCATGTTCACGGTCACGGACACGTCGCCCTCGGCGCTGTGAACGATGAGGGTCGCGTTGGACGCACGATTTTCGTGGGGCTGGTGGGCATGGAGCACTTCGTAGCGCCCGGCGGCTTCAATGTTGGCGCTGTAGGTGGCGGTGGAATTCCCGGCGCCGTAAACGTAGCCATAGCCCACAAAACCCGCCAGGCCCGTGCTGACGGACCAGGTGCCCGTCTTTGATGCGGCCTCATCGTCGATCACGATCCCCGAAAGGGTCGAGGGGTCAATACCGAGATAGGGTCCCAGGGCCGAAGCGCGCGTCATGGCATCATCGGGAATGATGAAGTCCGCCGCCAGATTGGGGCGGTGGGCTTTGCCCGGTAAATCGAGCATGGAAAGCAATTGGGGCAGGTGGTCTTCATACACGCCCCGGGGCAAGGTGTCGTGTTCGATGCAGATAGACGCCGCCTTGCCAACGACCTCGCCCACCATGCCCAGGGTCTGCATCACCCGTACCGTCCCCAGGGCTTCGTGGGTCACACTGATGTCCCGACCGGCCATGAAGAGGTTCTCGATATTGCGCGAATAGAAGCAGCGATAGGGAACGGCGTATCCGTAGAGGCGATCCACATCACGGCCATGTACCGCATAGGAAATAAAGGGATTGTCCGGATACTTCTCCATGTATTGCTCTTTGGGATAGTGCAAATCGATGGACCAGGTGCTCGGCACGACTCCGTCGGGGAATTCCCGCTTGGACGTGATATCCGTCTTGGACAGCAACACGTCGCCCATGAGCCGACGGGATTCACGGGGTCCCCCCACAAAGGCGAGCCACTCCATGTAGGCGTTTTTATGCTCGGCAGCACCATCACGATTCTTCATGGCGTTGAAGGCCCCATAGGCCGCCCGAAAATTCCAATCGCGGATGCCCTCGGCGTCACCCACCGGGTCCTTGTCATAGCCCCCTTCCCAAAACCACTCCGCATGATGATCACGGGGGTAGGGGAAGTCCTTCATCTCCAGATCCAGCGCCCAGGGGGTATCGGGGAAGGCCACGGGCCCTTCCGCTTCGGCCCAGCGCCACATGTTGCTCATGCCCATGCGGCCTTTCGGCGTCATTTCCCAGAACGCTCCCGCCAGGACACCAATGGTGCCGTGGCCCGTGCAATCCACGAAGAGGGGTGCCTTAAATTCCTTGCGCGCCGACGTGCGCGTGTCAAAGGCAAAGACACTCGTGATACGTTCGCCATCCATGGTCAGGTCATAGGCATGGTGATTCAGGAAAAGGTCGAGGTTCTCTTCCGCCCGGACGATAGCCTCTTTCTTGGCGTCTTCAAACTCTTCCGCCTGCCCCGGTGACCGGGTGGCGCTATCTCGTATTTCTTCGATGATTTCATCGATGCGGGGGAACTTACCCCGACGGACGAGGCCCTTCGCCCACCCCCGGACCTCCGACGAGCCATTGCCGCCCAAGACCGGGCGATTCTGAATCAGGGCCACCTTGATGCCCATGCGCGCGGCAGAAATGGCACTGCCCATACCCGCATAGCCGCCGCCGATCACCACCAGGTCATAGTCACCCAACACCTCCGGTGATTCGGGCAGACCCAACTGGGTGCGTCGCCAGTCTCCAAGAATCTCGCCCGTATTCGGCGGCGTATCCGTTTTGTCCGTCGTAAAATAGAGGGCATCTACCCGGCCATCGAAACCCGTCATATCCTGCAAGGCCACCACCGCCGACGTGCCCACCGAAACGGTGCCGCCATATTCCCAATGCCATTCCGTACCCTCATCGCCAAAGACTTCATCCAGCACCGTGCCATCAATCGCCACACGGAACTTGCCCGGCGCACCGGGGGCTTCCCAGCGGGCCACCCAGTCCTTCGTACGGACGTAAACGTGATAGTCGCCCGCCTCGGGGAAGGCAATCGTGTCGCTCGCCTCGGCAACCGGGGTGCCCATGCCATGGGCCAGCAGATAGGGCGAGCCCATCTCCTCAATAAACTGCGTGTCCAGCATCCAGCCGCCATGGGAAGCCAGGCTCTCGGCCTCCACCAGTAGAGACGCCGCCTGGGCCACGGGGGCAAAGGAGAAGCCTGCCATGAAAACCAGGGTCATTAATCTGAAAGAAAAGTAAGGGCTAAATTTCCGAAGCGGGAACATAAGCGTAATCATGAAGTTTCCTCGTCAACAATGCACTGCCTGGCGATCAATTCACCACTCACAACATCTCCTAGTGTACGGAATAGCGGTCGGACGTTGCGAGTCAACGTAATACGGGACTCAGACATTCCTGTCTGAGATACAGCCCACTTCAATTAGCAGAAGGCACCGTAGTGATGTACATGAACCACAACTTTCCAAAGCAGCAGCCCGAAAGCAACTAGGCCACCAAAGGGGGGTGGGTGTCGCGAGTCGACGCTATACGGGGCTCAGACATTCCTGTCTGAGATACAGCCCACTTCAATTACTAGAAGGCAACGTAATGATGTACATGAACCACAACTTGCCAAAGCAGCAGCCCGAAAACAACGACGTCACCATAAACGGCAACACCATCCCCCGACGACAATGCTGCAAACTCGCTCAGACAGGAATGTCTGAGTCCCGCTATTTGTCAAAATCACCACTCCATTCACGTATCTGGCCTTCAATGCCCGAGAACTCGTGGTAGAAAAACTCACCATCGCGAAGTCCGGCCGTTACCGGATTCTCTCTAATATACCCATAGCAACGGGCGAGATGATCTGGATTTCGAATTGACGTATCGCGTGACTCGTCCATCCAGAGTGTGCCGCGCCGTCCCAGATGCACATTTATCTTTCGCGCGGCGCTACCCTTCCAGGCCTTCAACAGTTCTGGAAGCACCGTATTGCCGCGTAATTGAAACAGCGCGTGCACATGATTTGGCATCACAATAAACGACGCCATATCGTAGCGTGTCCCGTCAAAGCGAAGCATCACCTGCGCCAGAATATCCGAACAGGCCGGTTCACGCGGCACGCACGCGCCATATCCCGCGTCCAGCCACGTCTCCAAGCGTCGGGGAAAGGCCTGCTGGTATTCTTCCCGGATATTCGGGGTCCATGGTTTAGGGTGCTTCTCCAGCCAGAGTCGTCGTTCCGCATGCCATTGCCGGAGCAGGGGCTGTGGTAGCGAGTCCGCCAGACGCCACGTGACGAAGTATAGCCCCTCATTCAACTGCCAATGGGGTAGGTAACGGCGCGTGGCCTCCACCGCAGAACGGCGGGGAAGAAAATTCGAAAACGACGGAGTTTCCTTGGGTTCTTCTTGGTCCGGTATTCTATCCATCATGCTGCCTCCCTGTCATGGTAGTGAAGGGTTATCGTGACCTCAAAGGCACATCCAATGCAAGCGGGTGCTCAGACGCCGGTCAATACCCCCACCGCCCCGTTGCTCGCCGCGCCGCTTCTCAGACAAGAATGTCCGAGTCCCGTGGGACTCAGGCATTCCTGCCTGAGCAAATCGTTCCGTTGCAAAATCAAGGTCCAATAGTGAATAGTGAGGAAGTTACGTAAGGCAGGTCCCGGCACTTTTGCCGCTGTACGCTATTGAAGGAGAACGCACCCTATGTTACCCATGATGATACTAATGGCCGCCCTGGGCACCTTGCCCGGCGAACCCCTGTTGGCGGCGGTGGATGCCGTCCATGTGAAGGCCTATTACGAGCCGGGACGTTTTGGCGGGTGGCCGGCGAACTATGGCATGTGGAATTGGGACAACGAAATCCTGGTGGGCTACAGCAAGGGCTACGACAAGGACCTGGGTGCCACGGCGCACCACATTGATCGGGAAAAGCCCGAAGAGTTCTGGTTTGCCCGCAGTCTCGATGGGGGGCTGACGTGGACCCATGAACATCCCGCAGAACAGGGCCAGATGATTCCCCGGGGCGTGGCCCTCCACGGCACAGAGACGCCGGGCCTGGCGCTGCCGGAGGTGGTGGACCAGACCGAGCCCATGGACTTTTCCAATCCCGATTTCTGCCTCACCTTCCGCATGGAAGATTATCACGGCGGCGTGTCGCGCTATGAGTATTCCTATGACCGAGGTAAGACGTGGACGGGGCCCTTTGCCCTCCCTGATTTCGGCACGGCCGGCACGGCTGCGCGGACGGATTACATCATCAACGGCAAGCATGATATGTACATCTTCATCACCGTGGCGAAGGAGAACAAGCGCGAGGGTCGGCCTATGGTCGCGCGCACGGAAGATGGTGGGGTGACGTGGTGGTTCGTTTCGTGGATTGGGCCGGAACCGGCGGGCTTTGCCATCATGCCGTCGACCTTGCGCCTTTCCGAGCGGGAGTATCTGACGACCCTCCGGTGTCGCGAGGGGACCTTTCGCTGGATCGAGCAATGGCGTAGCACGGACCATGCAAAAACGTGGGTCCAAGAGGCCAACCCCGTTGATTATCTGGGCGAGGGCAACCCGCCCATGTTGAATCAGCTCCCTGACGGCAAGCTGTGTCTGACCTATGGTTTTCGGGCCTACCCCTTTGGTATTCGTGCACGGCTCAGCACCGATAGCGGCACGACGTGGGGACCCGAGATTATCATTCGAAACGACGGCATCGATCGGGACGTGGGCTACGTCCGCAGCATAGTGCGCCCCGATGGCAAGGTGGTGACGACCTATTACATCAGCGACCAGAAAACGGGTCCCGAACGGTATATTGGTGCGACCATCTGGGACCCGAACAATCTGGCACCCATCACCAGTGGCGAAGTTGAGCGTCAGTTGGGCTTCTAAAGTTCCGAAGCGTGTAGTGAGAATCGTATAATTTCATTGTGGGCGTCCCGCGTTTTTGAAACGACGGTGACGCCCAAATTTTTGAGTTTATGGTCAGCTAATGGGTGCCCAAAAAGACTCACTTCGCCAAAATAAACTGAACCCATCAATCGTGCCGCGCGATCTGGTACTCCAGTTCGTGCGAAGGGACTGTGGGACGTCGTTGCTTTGTCGATTTATCTGCGAAAAGTTGCGTGACGACATGATTCGCAAGAACCCGTCGAGTAATCCTTTTACCTCCGGAACTTGAACTATCGAATATATCATCCTCACCAATTGCCCAAGACCACCTTGTTTCGGGCGCAGCGCAGCGCCGCTTTACTTAGACCGGCGGACCGAATTGCCGGACAGGTGGCTTCGCGTCGGCTTTCAGTGGGAGAAACATGACACGCTCCTGGACATTGCGGCCGTCGCCTGCGAGGTTCATCGTGTCACCCAGATAGGTGAAGCCCATTTTTAGATAGAGAGCGAAAGCGCCGTCGTTGTCGGGAAGGGTGGTCAGTTCGATACCCTCCGCCCTCTGTTCCCTGGCGACGTCAATCAGGTGCTTCATGAGGGCCTGGCCCAATCCTTTTCCCTGAAAGGCGTCGGCGAGGCCGATGCCGAGCACAGGAACGGGGTCCTGAACATCCCAGAGGAATGCATAGCCCACAATCTGCTTACCATCGAGCAATACGACGGTATAATCCACGCCCGTTTCTGCCCGGGCAATAATTTTGGCGACAGTGGCGCTATCATAGGCGTGGGGGAGGAATCGGCGGCGGGTTCCGGGCGACAGAGCCCGGTTAAACCGTTGTAGGGCTACAGCTTCCGAAGTCGTCAAGGCTGTCAGGGTAACTACAGCGCCCGCTGGGGTCGTGAGCGTGGTATTGGTCATGTCGGGGCAGATCCTTTGCGTAATACCGCACGATTTTACCTGAGAGGTCCTGGTTTCTGATAATCCAAGCCTGTTTTCGTCCACCACGCCGATACGGCCCTATTCCATCGGAAAATCTTCACTTGCACATTTTCCAGTAACCTATTACAATGGAGTTCAACGAAAAAGGCGGTCGGATGGGCGGTTTCAAGCAGGGGCTGCTATGCTCGAAATCGATAGGTTGGGTTTGCCCAACAGAATAGAACGTACACGAATGCGATATGACGATGTGTTCCTGTCGCCGTGTGCTCCATACCTTCGACTGCGGACGTCTCGTCGGGAGAACGTAGTTGTTTCGTGCTGTGCTCCTGATCAGACACGTCTTGTGCGCTGTCCAGCCATCGCGGAACCCACTATCGATGACGGGTATACGTGTTACCCCACATCGGCGAAATTCACATGGGGTCCGCGACCCAACCGACAAAAGGGCAAGCAATGAACTGGCAGATTACGGCAAAATCTGGTTCCCGACAGGGCGTAAGCTGGATCGTTAGTGATCGTCCGGTAACCCTCGGGCGGAGCTTGGCCTGTGACATCACCATTGGCGACCCTACCGTATCCCGCCGTCACTGCGAGTTGGTACAGGAAGGGGTTTGCCTGAAGTTTCGTGATCTGGGTAGCCGCAACGTGACCCTCATAAACGGCCGCATAGCCCAGGAGTGTTACCTGGAAGTGGGTGACGTCCTTTCGCTGGGAAACGATGCCTTCGTGGTGGCCCATGCCTTGGCGCACGGCGACGGCGAGCGGACACATCAGGCGCACTCCGACAACACCACGATTTCTCTCAACAGCTTTGTCTTGATGCAAAATGAAGAGTCATCGAGAGAGGGCGGTACCCCGCCGGCCACGGCCGAGGAAATGATTCGTCTGTTTCAGTTCAGCCAGCAACTTCAGCGGGTGGATTCGGAACATAGTTTTGCATCACTCTGCATCGCAGCGGCCCAGGAGATTTTTCCCGAATCTACGGAAGTCTATCTCTGCTTGCGCCGTTCGGACGAATCCGTCGACACCTTTCCCCGGGGCGTTAATCTGCCCGATCGCACCCGTGTCCATGTGGAGCGTGCCCTCCGAACGGGGCGGAGCACCTTGGAATTCGCCCGAAAGCATGCTTTTCGTGCGGCGCGCCAACTATGTATTTCGCCCCTTCGGACGACAGCAGGTGCCCACGCCGCCCTGGTTGTTTGCTCGACCGAGCGGTGCCCCTTGTGGAGTAAAGGCGATTTGGCGGGGCTGGACGCCCTCGCCAGCGTGGCCGCTCACTATCATATTTCATTGGCCCGACATGCCCGCGAGGTAGACCAGATTCCTATCGTCAGCCAAGACGTACCGGCTGATTTTCTCGGTAACAGTGAAAAAGCGAAGTCCCTTCGTGCCAAAATACGGGTGGCCTCCCAGACCCGACTCAATACGCTGATTACCGGGGAGGCGGGCACCGGAAAGGGACTCGCGGCCCAGATGATTCACCGGGGCAGTCCAAAACCGAATGGACACTACGTCCGGGTTGATTGCGAAGTGGTGGGTGGCGAGAGTTTTGCTCGCGCCCTGCTCGGCGAAGAACGGCCCACTGTGTCTGGCGGCCGCGTCATCGACGTGGGCTATCTCGATCAGGCCAACGGCGGGACACTGGTATTTCGGGAAATCGGGGCCCTCACCGGCGAGAATCAGAAACTGTTGCAACGTGTGCTTGAGCGCAGGGCTTTCG
Organism: uncultured bacterium; assembly: GCA_963977445.1. Classification (GTDB taxonomy): domain Bacteria; phylum Hydrogenedentota; class Hydrogenedentia; order Hydrogenedentales; family JAEUWI01; genus JAEUWI01. Next base: position 9,919 of record CAXBPH010000156.1, read on the forward strand.
TGCGTAGTGAAGGGGAAGGGGAGGTCTCGTTTCATGGGCGTATCATCGCCACGAGCCGGACGAATCTTGAGCTCGCGGTGCGGGACGGCGCCTTTCGTTCTGATTTGTTGAAGACACTAAGCCGTCAACGCTTGCAGATTGCTCCCTTGCGCCATCGTCGAGGAGATATTCGTGCCCTCGCGCAATACTTTGTGACCAGCGAGCGGAAAAATACCCGCCAGAAGCCCGTGGCACTGACCGATGATGCCTTGGGATATCTGGAGGAACTACCCCTGTGGGGTAATGCCGTGGAGTTACGCAGCGCAATATCAAAAGCTGTACGTCGGGGCGATGGGGAAGTGATTGAGAGTCAGGACTTCACGCCAACCGAGGAAGATGACCAGGCCCGCTCCACAGCGCTCGACCCCTTGGAACATGCGGAACAAATGCTCATTGCCGCGGTTATCCGCCAGTGTGGTGGCGATATCGATAAGGCGTCCAAGGTGCTGGGAATTTCCCGCGTTGAAGTTGAGCGCATTACCCGCATGATTCCCGGAATTCCCTCGCACTGAAACGGCCCATCCAAGGTGAGTGGGGGAGGGAATAGGCACCGCCGCACCCCTTCCTTCGCAAGGCGTTCCCATCGCTGCCAATGGTATCTTTCTTGGTCCCAGGCCCCCCTGTGGTATAGACTTTCGATGTGGATGAATACACATTGAGGTCGGGGTGTAAATACGGTGTTCCTGTGAAACAGGGTCGCATATCGAAGTTGTTCTGACGCGCAGGTTGGGCTGTCCCCCGCCCAAACTGCCAAGTAGAAGCGCCCTTTTGTTCCGTCAACAAGTAGCTATATGACTTTTCTTATAATCATCGCACCGTTGTTTGCGGCGTTGCTTGTGTGTCCCTTTGCCCGCGTTCTCGGGCGAATGACAGGCGCGATCTGTGCCGCCATTCCCGCCCTCTCGTTTGCCTATCTCCTTCAGCAATTGGTTCACCTCCCGTCCGATGATTCCGCGCTCCTGACTTCACTTCCCTGGGCGTCTGCGGTTAGTTTGACCCTTTCTTTCCGGCTTGATGGGCTCAGCATGGCCTTTGGCCTGTTGATAACGGGTATCGGTGCCCTCGTTTGCTGCTATGCCGACGCTTATTTTCGGGAAGACCCGCGACGGGGCCGATTTCTCGCCTTCCTCATGATATTCATGTCGGCGATGCTCGGCGTCGTTTTCTCCGACAACGTGCTTGTTCTGTTTGTCTTCTGGGAACTTACCAGCATCGCCTCCTACCTGCTCATTGGCTTTGAGCACCAGAAGGAGTCGGCAAGAAACGCGGCCTTGCAGGCGCTGCTTACGACCGGTGCCGGTGGTCTTGCCTTACTTGGCGGTCTCATCCTGCTTGGCAACGCCGTAGGTTCCTACAATCTCACCGATATCATCGCCCAGGAGGGGCTTGGTTCCCATCCCCATTATTTAGCAATCGTGTTGTTAATACTGGCGGGGGCCGCTACGAAATCTGCCCAGTTTCCCTTTCATTTCTGGTTGCCCAATGCCATGGCCGCGCCGACCCCGGCGAGTGCCTATTTACACAGCTCCACCATGGTCAAGGCGGGCATCTACCTGCTGGCGCGGTTGAGCCCGGCCCTGGGTGGCACAGAGCTCTGGTTCTGGCTGCTGACGGTGATGGGGGCCACCACCATGCTCGTCGGGGCCTGGTTGGCCCTTCGGCAGGCCGAACTGAAGCCCATGCTGGCGTACTCAACCATTTGCGCCCTGGGCACCCTGGTGCTCTGTCTGGGATTGGGCACGCCGCTGGCCATCAAGGCCTTTAAGGTTTTCCTCTTCGTTCATGCCTTTTACAAGGCGGCCCTGTTCATGATTGCGGGTACGCTGATTCACGAAACCCACGAGACCCGTTTCGAGCGATTGGGTGGATTGGGCCGTGCCATGCCCATGACTGCCCTGGCCGCGCTATTTGCGGCCCTCTCCATGGCAGGATTGCCGCCCCTGCTGGGATTCATCGGAAAAGAGTCCGTCTACGAGGCCATGCTGCATGCACCCCGTGCGATGGAAATTCTCGTCGTGGCGGCCGTCCTGGGAAATGTCGCCAATGTCTATGTGGCTGTTGCCGTGGGGCTTTTGCCATTCTGGCGTGCTCGTGGCGAACATGCACAGGTGAAACACGAAGCCCCGGTGGGCCTCTGGATTGGCCCTATCGTCCTGGGTGCCCTTGGCCTGGGTGCCGGACTCTATCCGGCCTTGCTGGGTCAGCACATTCTCGCACCCGCCGGCGCGACCGTGCTCGGCGATGGTCTTAATTTCAGTCTCAAGATGTGGCATGGAATTAATGCGGCGCTCCTCCTCAGTATCCTCACGGTGACCCTGGGAATCGCCTTGCTTGTGCTGCGCCGCCTGTGGCACTACATGACCAAACCCGTCATTGCCCTCGACCGAATCGGTCCCGAGGCGCTCTATAACCACAGTGTGTCCGCCATGCTCCGTTTTTCTCGTATGCAAACCCGGATTTTACAACATGGCTACCTGCGGTACTATCTGCTCGTTGTGCTGATATGCATGATTGCCGCCATTGCGGGCACCCTGCAGTTGGAGGTTCGCCAGGGCGCCTTCGACTCCGTGCCGGTTCGAGCTCACGAGCTGGTCACCGTGGCCGCCATTGCATTGGCCGCTGTGGCTCTTACGCGCGTTCGCTCCCGGTTTGGTGCACTGGCGTGCCTGGGCGTCGTTGGCTACGGCATAGCGCTGCTCTATGTCTACTATGGTGCCCCCGACCTGGCGAAGACCCAGATCGTGGTGGAATCCCTGGCCGTTGTCTTCTTTGCTCTGTTGGCTGCGGGCATGCCAGGCTTCCGCGAGTTGAGTCCGCCCGCCGTTCGACGCCGGGATGCCGTCATCGCAGCCATTGCCGGTGGACTCATGGGGGTATTGGTCTATAGCACCCTGGCCTCTAATCAGACCCAGCCAGTAGCGAATTTCTATCGGGAAAACAGCCTCTCCCTGGCCCACGGGCGAAACGTGGTCAATGTGATTCTGGTGGATTTTCGCGCCCTCGACACGCTGGGTGAAATTACAGTTCTCGCTGTGGCCGCCTTTGGTGCCCGCGCCCTCTTGCGCCAGCGTCGTAAATCGAAGGGACAGCCATGAATTCCACCTTGCTCTACAATTGGTCCCACGTGCTGAAAGCCATTATGCTGCTCCTTTCGGTGCTCTTGCTGCTCCATGGGCACAACGAGCCGGGCGGCGGTTTTGTGGGTGGCCTTCTCGCCGCGACGGCCTTCACCCTGCATGCCCTGGCACAGGATGTGGCCTCGGCCCGCCGAGCCGTCCGCTTTCCCCCGGAAACTATTATGGCGGTGGGGCTGGGCATTGCACTCCTGAGCGGATTTTTTGGCGCGTTTCAACAGGAGCCATTTTTGACCGGGAAGTGGATTACATTGGAATTGCCCCTCGCAGGCGAACTCACGCTCGGTTCCCCCCTCCTTTTCGATTTGGGGGTCTATCTCGTTGTGGCCGGTGTTGTGCTGTCTATCACCTTCGCCATGCTGGAGAGTCAACATGCAGATTAGCCTGATTGTATTGATTGCCATTATTTTCGGGGCGGGATTCTATCTGCTCATGCGCCGTAGTTTCCTGAAAGTCATTCTGGGGCTCATGCTCCTCGGACATGCCGCAAACCTCCTGGTCTTTACCTCCGCCGGTATAGAACGGGGCCCCGCGCCCCTCGTGCAAGCGGGCATGGCCGCGCCACCCACCGGTAGTGCCGATCCCATTCCACAGGCTCTGGTTCTTACGGCCATCGTAATCAGCTTTGGCGTGGCCGCCTTTGCGCTTGTGTTGTTTCGGCGTGCCTATGACGATCTGGATTCTGATGATATGGACCAGCTCAAAGGAACAGAGGGCTGACTGATGTATAAGGACCGGATTTTTTGTTACTGATTGCTCCCATAATTATCCCGCTGATTTTTGCCGCCCTTTGTGCCGGTACGACGGGAAAACCAAACTTCCAACGCCTGCTGGGTATGGTGGGTTCGGTAGCCCTGTTGGCAGCGGCGCTGGCGATTGCGTATCGGGTCTACCCTGCCAACATTCAGGTGCTCCACGTCGGCAATTGGCGGGCACCCTATGGCATTACCCTCGTTGCCGATGGCCTTGCCGTTACGATGGTGCTCATGACGGGGATTATGGCGGTAGCCCTTTCACTCTTTTCCGCGGTCACCATCGAAACCCATCGACTTAAGGATGGCTATTTTTTCCTTTATTTCGTGCTCCTGGCGGGCGTAAATGGCGCATTTTTGACCGGGGATCTCTTTAATCTCTATGTATGGTTTGAAGTGCTGCTCATCGCTTCTTTCGTGCTCATCGTACTTGGGGGGAAGCGAAGTCAGCTTGACGGCGCGGTAAAGTATGTCACCATGAACCTCCTGGGTTCCGTAATTTTCCTCGCTGCCGTTGGCCTGATCTATGGGAAGATGGGCACCCTGAATATGGCCGATCTGGCCGTTCGCATGCCGTTGTTTACCAACACACCGCTGAAACAGGCGGCCGGTGGCATGTTGCTCGTCGCCTTTGGCATTAAGGCGGGCGCGTTTCCGCTCTTTTCCTGGTTGCCCGCGTCGTACCATACGCCCCCCCATGCGGTGACGACCCTCTTTTCCGCCCTGCTCACCAAGGTCGGTGTGTACGCACTGATTCGAATAACTACACTGGTCTTTGCGTCGGAACAGGATTACTTTCAGCCCATATTGCTGGTCGTTGCGGGCTTGACCATGGTTACCGGCGTCCTGGGCGCGGTGGCACAGTATGATTTTCGACGACTCCTTTCCTTTCACATTGTCAGCCAGATTGGCTACCTGCTATTCGGCCTGGCCCTCTTCAGCAAAGCAGGCCTCGGTGCCACCCTTTATTTCCTGATGCACGTCATGGCGGCCAAGGCCGCCTTATTTATCGTAAGTGCAATCACCTGGTACCTTCGGGGGACGTCCGATCTGAAGCAACTGGGTTCCTTCGCGACGACCCGACCTGCCCTTGCCATCCTTTTTGCCATTCCCGCCATGTCCCTTGCGGGCCTGCCACCCTTTTCGGGCTTTGTGGGCAAGCTGGCCTTACTCCGCGCAGGTCTCGATGGAGAAGTCTATCTGTTGGTTGCTGTTTCCCTCGGAGTCAGCCTCCTGACCCTCTACTCAATGACGAAGATATGGAATGAAGCCTTCTGGAAGCCTGCGCCCGCGGCCTTGTCGGGGGATCTCTCAGAGCATAGCCTGTCGGCGACACGAATGTGGGGGATGGCTGTTCCCGGAATCGTATTGGCCCTGTTCAGTATCGGCCTTTCGGTGGCTGCCCAGCCCCTCCTGGAATTTACCAATCAGACCGCCGAGCAATTGTTGCTCCCGGTGTCCTATATCGACGCGGTGATGGGGGCGCAACAATGAACTCCCTGCTCCTTAATGTCTTACTTGCCCTGACCTGGTGTGCCGCCGCCGGTGCAATCAGCACGGCAAACTTTATCCTCGGATTCATTGTGGGCTATGCCATTCTGAGCGTCCATCCCGAGATAACACGCAGTGGCACCTACCGCACCAAGATTTTCTACGCTATCGCCTTCGCGGTCTATTTTTTCAAAGAGATAGTCGTCGGTGCCCTCGATGTTGCTGGCGCGATTTTGTGGCCATTCAGGAAGCTTCGCCCGGGCATTGTGGCCATACCGCTGGATACCCGGACGGCCACCGAAAATACCTTGCTGGCAAACGCCGTCACCCTGACGCCGGGCACCATGAGTATTGACCTTTCTCCCGATGGAAAGACCCTCTATGTCCACGTGCTCGATATGGAAAGTCCCGACGCCGTTCGTCGCGCCATAAAAGAGGGCCTTGAGATGCGACTCATCAAGCTCTTCGATTGAGGAACCACGTCCATGATTGAATCGATTACAACCAACGGCGTCATGTTACTCTACGCCATCGCCCTGCTTCTTGCCCTGTGTCGCCTTATCAAGGGGCCAACCCTTTCCGACCGTGTCGTGGCGCTCGATTTTATTTCCACCTGCATCATCGGAATGATTGTCGTCGATGCGATTGCTTCCGGGGAATCCTATTTCCTGAGCG
>CAXBPH010000157.1:0-15943 GCA_963977445.1 uncultured bacterium
TCTCATGGCGGCAGCGGGCGTGGGCTGGACGATTGGACGGGAAGGCCGTGCCGAGTACGGCGAGTCCCTGGCGGGCAAGCGATTCCCCAAAAGGAAGATGGAGATATCCGGTCTCGACGACGACGGCGAGCCCCTGCCCCTCATGACCACCACGGACGCGGGACCCGAGGCGGAAGGCGACGAAAGGGTTATGGTTTACAGCTTTCGCCTGTGTCTCACGGACGATCCCGACAACCGTGTGCCCTTCCCCGAACCGGAGCACTACGACCCGGCCCGCTTTGAGGCGGTTCGGCGCTATGCCCAGTCGGGCGGCAAGAATTTTGGCTGGGATAGTTATCCCCTGCCCGGAAACAAGTTTGATGGCAACAACTCCATTGGCGGCAACTTTTCCCTCGGCCTCGTGGGCGCATGCAATGGATGGAGCGAGGCGGACGCCGAAGGGCGCAAGAAAATCTGGGAAGCGCACAAACAGTACACCCTGGAGTTCCGCCACTTCCTCGTCAACGACCCCGCAGTGCCCGAGGCCATTCGGGAACAGTATATCAACCTGGGCCTCTGTAAGGATGAGTTCGCCGAGTACGATCACTTCTCGCCCCAGCTTTATGTCCGCGAAGGTCGGCGGATGAAAGGTCAGTACGTAGTCACGGAAAAAGACATCCTGGAATCGCCCGAAAAGGAAGACCCCATTGTGGTCTCGTCTTTTCCCATCGATTCTCACGATGTGCAACGGGTTGCTCTGCCGGAGGGCGGTGTCATCAACGAGGGTACCATCTTCCCCGTACGGATGGAGGGACGCCGTCATGGCTACCCCTACCATATTCCCTATCGCGCCATTCTTCCCCAGTCCGAAGAATGCAGCAACCTCCTCGTGCCGGTGGCGCTGTCGTGTACCCATGTGGCGATCTCTTCCATCCGCGTAGAGCCCACGTGGATGATTCTCGGCCAGAGCGCGGGTATTGCGGCAGCGCTGGCGGCGAAAACCGACGTGACGGTACAAGACGTGCCCTACCCCACCTTGCGTGAACGCTTGCTGGCGCAGGGGCAAGTCCTGGACCTTCCCGAACTGCCGCCCCTGCCCCCCAAACCGGAGAAGCTCGGCGCGGTCGATCCCAAGACACTACCCGGCATCGTGTTGGATGACTCGGATGCCGAATTAACGGGAACGTGGAAGCACTCCACCAATTTTCCGGTATATGTGGGCACGGGTTATGTCCACGACGACAGCGCAGGCGACCGCAAAGCGACGGCGACTTTTCGCTTCACCGTCCCGGCGGATGGCAACTATGAATTACGCATGGCCTATTCAGCCCACCCAACGCGTGCGACGAAGGTGCCTGCCGAAATTGTCTGTGGTGAGACAAAGACCACTATCTTCGTGGACCAAACGCAACCCCTCCCACAAGGGAAGCACTTTCGAAAGGTCGGGACAGTAGCATTGCGTAGAGATTCTGAAACAACCATCACCCTGGGTAACTCGGGCACCAACGGCTTCGTCATAGTCGATGCATTGCAACTGATTCCCTTGCCTGAATGACCTGCGGGGCTGTCTCGCTGAACGTGGTGCCCTTGTTTATACAACGTGCGCCTTGTGTCGGGCAGGAATGCCCAACCTCCTGTGCAGACGTCTCCATAGGAGGTTGGGCATTCCTGCCCGACACACAGCCCACCATGGGCTCCAAGTGGCACCCTTGACGGACACCTCCCCGATGCAAAAAACATCGCGCGGGATCTCGGGAGCATCTGGACGCGCCCCGAGGGTGACGTGCTACACTTGGGTTTCAGATTCAATCGGCAGGAGTCCGTCCCGTTAGACCCATTTCTAACCGCACTCGTCGCCTCTCTTGAAAGGTCTTTTTGTGAAATCTTTGTCCATTTGTTTTTTGCTTGTATCCTTGGCTCACGTCGCCCACGCAGCTACCCAACCCAACATCGTCTTCTTCTTCACCGATGACCAAACCACCAGCACCATCGGCTGTTATGGCAACGACGTTGTCCAGACACCCAATATAGACAAGCTCGCCACCGAGGGTGTCCGTTTTACCAATGCCTTTGTGAGCCAGCCCATCTGCTGGGTCAGCCGGACCACTATCCTCACGGGTATGACCGGTCGGGGCTATGGCACGCCGGAGAACCCCGAAGTGGCCCGTCCCGATGCGGCGGAAGCGCTGTTTTCTGACGAACTTCGTAAACAGGGCTATCGCACCGGTCTTTTCGGCAAATGGGACACGCGCTTTCCCAAGGACTTCGTAAAGGAAGCGCATTTCGATGTCATTGAGGCTATTGGACGGAACCCCTACTACAAAAAGATGCCCGATGGCAGTCTCCGCCATGAAACGGAACTCATTGTGGATAAGGGCATCGAATTTCTGAAAAATCAGCCCAAAGACCAACCCTTTGCCCTCAATATGTGGTTTAACGCCTGCCACGCAGAAGATAGTGACCGTCGTCCCGGAATCGGCCATTTCCCCTGGCCCCGCGCAGTGGATGGCATGTATGAGGGCATGACCATCGCCCCTCCTCGGCTGAATGCCCCGGAGATTTTTGATGGCCAGCCGGACTTCCTGAAGACGACCCTCAACCGGGAGCGCTATTTCTGGCGGTGGAACACGGATGAGAAATACCAGACCAACATGCGGGCCTATTATCGCATGGTCAGTGGAATCGATGGTGCCATGGGGCGCTTCATGAAGGCCCTGGAAGAGGCCGGGCTGGCCGACAACACCATCATCGTTTACTCGGCCGACAATGGCTATTACATGGGCAACCGGGGCTTCGCGGGTAAGTGGTCCCACTATGAAGAGGCCTTGCGCGTTCCCCTCATCGTTTTTGACCCCCGTCTCCCCGAAACACAGCGGGGACAGGTCACCGACGCCATGGCGTTGAACGTGGACCTCCCGGCCACTTTTGTCGACTGGGCGGGTGCTTCGGTTCCCGAGCGATTCCAGGGAGAGAGTCTCAAGGCCGTTGTCGAATCCGGAAAGCCCGCCGACTGGCGCACGGAGACCTTCCACGAACATTATGCCGTACGTTCCCGTATCCCCGCCCATGAGGGCATCCGAAACGAAGCGTTTAAATACGCCCGCTACATCGACGAAGAAAACTTCGAGTTCCTTCACGACCTTAAAAATGACCCCAACGAATTGGTCAATCTCGCCGGTGACCCGCAGTATGCCGACACCCTGCAGGCGATGCGTGCGCGTACGACCCAACGGGTGACCGAGCTCGGTGCCCCCCTTGCCCCCCTGGGGCAGCCCTTCACCGCAGCGACGGTCCCCCATCCGGAGGCCTCTGCCGCCGTGAGCATAACGCCCGGACCCGATGGCTTCGTCAATCTCTTCAATGGGAATAACCTCTCCGGCTGGAGCGGTGACGATGCCCTGTGGTCCGTGAAGGAGGGTGTCATTACCGGACAGACCGATGGCACGCTGAAGGTGAACAACTTCCTCACGTGGAACGGCTCGACCATCCAGAACTTTGACCTCCGGGTGCAGGTGAAGATTACACCGGGCGGCAACAGCGGCATCCAGTACCGCAGTGATTCCCGTCCCGAAATCGACCTCTATGCGGTGTCGGGTTACCAGTGTGACATCGTGGCGGACAACCCGGCGTACAACGGCATGCTCTATGAAGAGCGGGGTCGCGGCATCCTCTCCCAAACCGGCCAGACCACGGTGGTTGGTGCCGATGGCAAACCCGAAGTTACCGCGTCGTCGCCCGCGCCCGAGTTTGAGGCAGGTGAATGGCACGAATATCGAATTCTCGTCGAAGGCAATCACTATCAGCATTGGATTAATGGCCAACCGACGACCGAAGTAACCGACCTCGATGAATCGGGCCGTTCCCTCGAAGGGGTGCTGGCGTTTCAGGTCCATGTGGGTGCGCCCATGACGGTGCAGTTTAAAGAGATTAAGATTAAGCATCTGCCCGACGACTTGACGCTTATCGATTAGGGCTGCCCTACAAGGAGATTAATTCATGTTTAGTAGTCGCCCATCATGGCAATGTATCCGGTGCCTCGTCGCCGTGGCCCTGTTGTGGCCTGTCGCCGTGCCCGCACTCGACAAAGCCGATCTCGAACTCGTTTTTGAAGATGATTTTGAGTCAGGAATGGACGGCTGGTCTTTTAGCGACGCCGTCAACTGGAAGGTGGAACAGGAAGACGACACGAACAACCACGTCCTCTCTTTGTTCACCCCCAGTGGCAACGAGCGGGACTACTTTGCACCACGGTCTGTGGCCACCATCAAGGATCTTTCCCTCGGCAGTTTTGTTCTTGAGGCGCGACTGCGACACCGGGGCAAGGAATATGGTCATCAGGATCTCTGTGTCGTTTTGAATACCGAAGGCGACTACCAGTTTTACTACGTCCATCTTGCCCCCGTGGCAGACGAGGGGGCCAACACGGTGTTCCGCGTCGACAATGCCGAGCGAGAATCCATAGCCATCCAGCGTAGCGACGGCACGACGTGGGGCGACCAATGGCACGATGTTCGGATTGTCCGCGATGTGCTGGCGGGTGATATCACCGTCTACGTTGACGATATGAACAAGCCCGTCATGGTGGCCAACGACATCACCTTCACGAAGGGCTCCCTCGGCCTCGGCAGTTTCAACGACATCGGCTGGTTTGACGATGTGAAAATCTGGGCACCGCCCGCCCAAAAAGAGGATGTCCCTTTTGTTTCAATCTTTGATGGTAATTCGCTTTCTGGGTGGAAGGCCTCCGACATGCGTTACTGGTCGGTCGAAGACGGGACCATCACCGGCCAATGGTCAGAAGCCCTTCCCTGCACCCAGAATCAGTTTCTCGTCTGGCAGGGCGGCGATGTCGCGAATTTTGAACTGAAGGCGAAGTTCCGGCTTGCCGAGTCAACGGGCAACTCCGGCATTCAATTCCGAAGCCGTATCGCTGCAGACGGCACGGGTGTGGGCTACCAGGCGGACATCCTGCCCGGCGGCCCCTGGTGTGGTGCCCTCGCCGATGAGTACACGGGGCGCGAACCGCTGATGGTGCCCAATGGGCACAAGACGGTCGTGGACTTCGACGGCAATCGCACGGTCACGCCCATCGGCGATCCGGTTGCGTTACGCCCTATCGGCGAATGGAACGACTACCATATCATCGCCCGAGACCATCGGATGACCCTCCGGGTAAACGGCGAGGTGTCGGCGGTCTTTGTCGACTACGACACGAAGGAATTCGATCCATCCGGCATCCTGGCACTCCAGTTACGTAACCAGATGCCGATGAAAGTGCAGTTCAAAGATATCTTTCTAAAGGAGTTGCCGTGAGTAATTCTATTGGTGGACCCGCTCGAATTTCTCGTCGGGTCCACTCCTGGTAATTCGCCCGAGATCCTTCGAATGGCGACGCCGGCGCGGCCTCTGCTAGAATGGTGGTCATGAATCGTCACGCTTGCTCTTGGCTACCCGCACAATTTGTCTCCCGAGACACTCCCCTACGGGCACCCCGCCTGTAACCCTAACGCCTGTGCGGACAAGCGTTTCGTAATCTCACGGAGTATACCCAATGCTGCTGTACCTCGCCCTCACCGCCCTGGCCGCCACGTCTCAGAATGTGCTTGACGTCGCCAACACCCCCTTTCCCCAGGAAATTCCTTCTTTTTACCAATCCGAGGAGGCCCTGCCGGACAACGTGAAGTTTCCCGCACCCTCCTTCAGTATTGATAGCGATGACCTCGCGGACGCAGGCGCTATCCTCGCTGTTGCAGCCGCACCGGGCAGCGACCACGCCACGGCCGTCGGAACGGAACAGGGTCTGTATATGGTCACTGAAAATGGACAAGGCTTTGCCCCCGTCTATCCCGCCGACGACCACTATTCCTGGGCACCCCGCGAGGTAGGCGCTGTGGTCTATGACAGCAAAGGCCGCCTCTGGTTCGGCGCGCAAAATGGTGTCGGTGTGCTGGATGGCACGACGTGGTCACTCTATACGGGTGCCGAGGGCCTGCCCTACAACACGTTTACCTGTGCTGCGGCGGGCGAAGATGGAGCGGTCTGGTTTGGCACGGACCATGGCGCGATTCGCTTTGACGGAACCACCTGGAATTACCGTTCGGGACGGCGCTGGTTACTCGACAATCACGTGAAGGGCATCACGGTGGAAGCCGATGGCTCTGCCTGGATAGCGACCGAAACGGGCTTCAGCTACATCAAGCGCGAGATGTGGACCCTGGAAAAGAAATCCGATTTCTTCATCGACCAGGTGGAAACGCGTCACAACCGCGATGGATTTATCACCAATTGGGATTTGGAAGTGCAGGGCGATATCTCCACCGCCGTGCCCCAAATCACCGACAATGACGGCCTCTACACCGCCATGTATGGCGCGGCTATGGCCTTTAAGTATGCGGCCACGGGCGATGAACAAGCGCGGCTATTGGCGGAGCGGAGTTTCGACGCCTGCAAGCGCCTGGTCGATGTGGTCCCCGAGTCGATGAAAGGTTTTCCCGCCCGCGTGCTGATTCCGGCCGACTGGAAAGACCCGGTAAACGAACAATACGACGCGGAATACAACGCGCGGAAGCTCAAAGGCGACGCCTTCTGGAAACAGATCACGCCCCGCTTCCCCCTGAGTGAAGACGGCAAATACATGTGGAAGAACGACACGAGTTCCGATGAACTGGCCGGCCACTATTTCTTCTACGCCATTTACTACGATCTGGTCGCCAAAACCGATGCCGAAAAACAGGCCGCCCAGGATTTGGTGCGGGACGTCACCGATCACCTCATCCGCAATGACTTCGCCCTGGTAGACCACGACGGCAAGCCCACCCGCTGGGGCTACTTCGGACCCAAAGCGCTCTACTCGGCCCACGGCTGGCCCCAGGTTGGCCTCAACTCCATGATGATGCTGTCCTTCCTCAATGTAGCCGAACACGTTACGGGTGATGCCAAGTATGGAGAAGTGGCCGCCATGTTGCGCGAGAAGCACAACTACCACATCAACGCCATGGTCCCCCGCCCCACCTTTCCCCCCGGAAACGTGGTGCCCTGGGACAACAATCTGGCCCTGTTGAGCTTCTATGGCCTAATCAACTACGAGCAGGATCCCGAGCTCATGATTCTCTATCGCCAGAGTCTGGAAGATTGCTGGCAGTTCTGCAGCAAACAGAAGAATTCCCTCTGGAACTATATCTATGCGTCTGGGGCAGAAAAGTTCATCGACCTGGTGAAGGCCGACTATTTCGACGGGGCCTTCCCCGATGCGGGCCCCTATGCCCCCAACTATGTAAAACGCTTTTCCACCTACGACGCGGCCGGTGCCGATTCCCTCGAAACCCTCCAGCGCATCCCCTTGTATCTGCTCGGATGGCCCATGGAAAATACCCATCGGCTCGACGTCGAAATGGACCCCACGCCACAGGCCGGTGACAACCACGGCTGGTCCCGCGTGGACCACCGGGCACTGCCCATCGACGAACGTGCCCATGTACGCCAGGATCGCGATGCCTTCAAGCTGAATGGTGCGGAAGGTGATGGCTGGACGGAACACGAAGGGACGTTTTACCTGCTGCCCTATTGGATGGCCCGGTATCATGGATTCTTGAAGTAGACAGAGGGATACAGACATTCCTGTCTGTCTTTTGAAACCTTCGGAAGTATCACACGCTGAAATAGGACCCAATTCCCAAACTTCTCACCCAAACGCGCCATGCGATCCGGCAACGCCGGTTCGTGTGCCCGTTGTGGGTGAGTTGGCATGACTACAAACCCATTCAGCCAAGCGGTTTTCAGGGTCTGGAAACTCCCGCCGGTGAAGCCGCTGGCAGTAGCCCGTGCGGTTGGCATTGAGCGAGTGCGACTACGGGCACACGAAGCGGCGAAGCCGCATCGCGTGGCACGGCCCCAGGACCACTGCACGCACCGGATTTGTTATCCTCGATTTAATAGGAGGCCCAACCCATGATACAACTCGACCCCATCATCGCCGTAACGGACGTGGAAGCGAGCTCCCAGTGGTATCAGGCGCTGTTGGGATGCAAGAGCATGCACGGCGGAAGCGAGTTCGACGTGCTCGCGGATGACGATGGCGAGACAATACTCTGTTTGCATACGTGGGGTGCCCATGAGCACCCCACGATGCTGAATTCCTCGATTACACCGGGGAACGGACTCATCCTCTACTTCAAGACGGATAACCTGGAAGGCATCCGAGCGAATGCCGAGGGGCTTGGTTGTGCGATTGAAGAAGATATCCACGTGAATGAGAACTCCACCAAACGGGAGTTTTCGTTACGGGACCTGGATGGATATTATCTGACGATCACGGAGTTTCATCGGTACGCGGGGTAGGTTACGGGATGACGGGTGGGACTGTCGTCTCCAGAAAGAGAAATGTGACCGTTGGGAGCGCAGGCGGCTCGCCTGCATCACGCGAAAGGCGCGAAAGGCGCGAAAATAAAATGCTTCCATGGGGTCTCAAATTGACATAGCTTTCGCCCGTGTTAACTACTTATGTAACGTCCATAGATGCCTATCGCCAGTCTGCAGGCGGGCCGCCTGCGCTCCCAATGGTTGCGTTATATTTGGTGGATTGGAGAATTGCTCGTCTGCACCGCGCCAAAGGCGCAAAAATAAAATGCTTCCATGGAGTATCAAATTTACGTAGCTTTCGCCCGATTAAATGGTCATGCTATTCCCATAGGCACTTATTGCTACTCTGCAGGCGGGCCGCCCTCCTTCGGCGCGTCCGAGACCTGCGCTCCCAATGGATGCGTTCGTTTTGGTGGATTGTAGATATGCCCGCCTGCCTACGTTTCTGAATCAGGAGATTCCCCTTCTATCAAGAATACTTCAATGTAAATATTCACCGCACTCACATGCGGTGGGTATCGTACGGCTCAACTTCACCGCGATAGTGGGCGCTTCCAAAAGGCCAGCTTTCGGCCGTGGCGACTATGTTTGCAGTCACCGGATTTTGCTCGACGTAGAAAAGCGTTCGGGCCAGGTGAAGTGGACCGCGCATATAGCGGTCGAATACCTCGGTCTGCCAGACGGCTCCCTTTCTTCCGACTATTTGATTCAATTTGTGGGCCGAATATGACTTCCATGAATGGGCGACATCCTCCAGGGCGTATCCGTCGATTGTCTCCGCAATCACGTGGACGTGATTCGGCATCACACACCATGCAATCAACCGATAGCGTTGGCCATCGAAGTAGCGGAGGTTATCTTGAACCATATTCGCGACGTCCGGTTTTCGCAACCAGCACGCACCGTGTCCCTTGTCGAGGTAGCCCTCAATCCTTCGCATACGCTCCACATCGTCAATTTTACGTTGGCGAAGGTCCTCATCGTAAGATTCGAGGACACTCTTGGGCAGGGAGTCTTGGAGACGATAGGTGATGAATTGCACTTTACCCGGTTCGTCACAATGTGGAAGATAGCCCCGTGAATACCAGCCTCGCATTGGAATGCCCCTGATTGATTCGTTGCTTCATTTACTTACCTACTGTAGCATCGTTAGTTATGACAGTAAAGGGAGTTTTTCTTGCGGCAACGGAAAAGTTTGGTGCTAACACCTGGGACACGCTGTGGTAGCGTGGCAGCCCCCACCTACAGCAAGAGAAAAGTGACCATTGGGAGCGCAGGTTGCAGACGCGCCGAAGGAGGGCGGCCCGCCTGCAGAGTAGCCACGGGTGTAGCTAAACTTCGAGAGCTATTTGAATCGGACGAAAGATACTGTGGATTCGTGACGACAAAGGAGGATTTTTAACGCGCCTTCGGCGCTATGCAGGCGGGCCGCCTGCGCTCCAAATTGTCGAGCCTCTTTTGCGGGAAGCGAGTGGGCAGCCCTTCCCCTGCAGTTTTGGGGCTGGGCCGCTTCGTGGGGTGTGCTTGTGGATCCGGCGTCGAGACGATGGACATCGCCCCCTTGCAAGGCCGGTACAGCCTCGCGCCCAAACGCCTCTCCCTTCGAATCCAGCTGTTTGGGACATAGGCTTCACACGCTCCCCTCCTCGCGGTCAAGCAGGGCACGAAGGCAGTCCCTATGAAAAACGCCGCCCCCGAATTCCGAGGGCGGCGTTGTGTTTTTGGATATGCTATTTATTATTCAGCGGCAGGAACGGGTGCCAGTACGGTTTCTACCGTGGCCAGACCGATTTCGATGGTGCCTGCGACTACGGTGGCCGTCTCGATTTTCAGCATGCGCTGGATGTCGTCGAGGGTGGCTTCGACGGCGGCGACGTTGGCTTCGGCCACAGTAATTGTCGCGGACTCAACGGGGGCCGCCATGCTGACGGCGGCGTCGGCTTTGGCCTTGCGGATTAGTTCGACGACGGCGACTGCTGCATCGTAGGAGGTGCTGTGGGCAGGCGCAGGCACGGCGGCGAACTCGTCCAACGTGGGCCAAGGGCTCTTGTGGATGCTGGTCGCCATATCGCTATCGTTGCTGTAGGTCCAGCCCCAGACTTCTTCGGTGATGTAGGGAATGAAGGGGGCCATCATGCGGACGAGGGCGCGGTGCACCAGGCGCAGGGTGGCGCAGGCGGAAAGGCGTTCTGCGGTCAGCGCTTCGTCGTAGGTGCGCTGTTTGGCCATTTCGAGGTAGTTGTCACAATAGACACTCCAGAAATAGCCCTCCGCCAGACTCAAGGCCTGGGCGTAGTCGAATTCCTTGAAGGCGGCTGTCGCTTTTTCGATAACGGGGCGCAACTGGGCAATGACTGCGCGGTCGAGTTCGGTGCAAATCTTGTCGGGCGTCAGCTGGTCGGCGGGCACGTCTTCAAAACGACCAATAGCGAACTTGCTGGCGTTGAAGAGTTTGGTGACCAGTTTCTTGCCGACCTTGAAGACTTTCTCGTCGAAGGAGGTGTCCACACCCAAGCGGGCGCGGGCGGCCCAGTAGCGGACGGCATCGGCGCCGAACTGGTCGATGAGGGGCTCGGGGGTGACCACGTTGCCCTGGCTCTTCGACATTTTCTTACGGTCGGGGTCGAGAATCCAGCCGCTGAGCACGACGTTGTGCCAGGGGACTTCTTTCTCGTGGAGATAGGCCTTCACGATGGTGTAGAAAGCCCAGGTGCGAATGATGTCGTGGCCCTGGGGACGCATGTCCATGGGGAAGAGTTTCTGGTGTCGTTCTTTGTCTTCCACCCATTGGGAAGCGACCTGGGGCGACAGGGAACTCGTGGCCCAGGTATCGAGTACGTCGGGGTCGCCGGTGAAGCCATTGGGCTGGTCACGCTGGTCGGCGGTGAAGCCTTGGGGACATTCCGACAAGGGGTCGATGGGCAGGTCCTTGAGGGTGGGAAGAATCGTCTGATCGTAGCGCACTTCGCCATGTTCATCGAGGCGATACCACACGGGGATGGGCACGCCGAAATAACGCTGGCGGCTGAGACACCAATCCTGGTTGAGGCCTTCCACCCAGTGGGCGTAGCGCTTCTCCATGTATTCGGGGTGCCACTTAATCTTTTTGCCCTGGCCGACGAGGGCCTCTTTCTTGTCCATGATTTTGGTGTACCACTGGCGGGTGGGCACCAACTCCAGGGGACGCTCCCCTTTCTCAAAAAACTTCACCGCGTGGGTGATGTTTTCGGCGGGGCGGTCGATGACGGTGCCGTTTTCTTCGGCGGCCGCGATGACGAGTTTCTGGGCTTGTTTGGTGTATTTACCCTGAATCGTGCTGTAGACCGCGTTGGCGCTATCGGGATTGAGGCTGGGAATCTTGCCGTGTTGCTCGGGGGTTCCGGCAGCAACAAATTCGACGGCCATAAGGTGGCCGTCCCGGCCGATAATCTGGCGGAGGGGCAGCTTGTAGGCCGTCCACCATTCCACGTCGGTCTGGTCGCCGAAGGTACAGACCATGACGACGCCCGTACCCTTTTCGGGGTCGGCTTTCGCGTCGGCCTTGATAGGAACGGGCACTTCGAAGAGGGGCGAAATGGCATTCTTGCCCACGAAGTCCGCGTAGCGCTTGTCTTCGGGGTGGACCAATACGGCGACGCAAGCGGGGAGCAATTCGGGACGGGTCGTGGCGACCACGAGTTTCTCTTCGCTGCCTTCGACGCCAAAGCGGATGAAGTTGTAGGCACTGGGTCGTTCTTTATCTTCGAGCTCGGCCTGGGCGATGGCGGTCTGGAAGTCCACGTCCCACATGACGGGGCGCTCAGCCTGATAGATCTCGTCTTTTTCGAGAAGTTCCAGGAAGCTGTATTGGGAGGTGCGCCGGGAGTGTTCGTTGATGGTGGCGTATTCCTGATCCCAGTCATAGCTCATGCCGAGACGGGTCCAAAGCTGTTTGAAGGCCTTTTCGTCGTCCACGATGACTTCGTCGCATAATTCGACAAAATTCTTACGGCTGATGGGCGTAGCGTTACCTTTTTTGCCCCGTTCCGCTTTGAAATCGGGGTCGTAGGGCAGGTGGGCTTCGCACTTCACGTTGAGGAGGTTCTGCACGCGCCGTTCGGTGGGCAGGCCGTTGTCATCCCAGCCGATGGGGAAGAAAATGTTCTTGCCCATCATCCGCTGAAAGCGCACGATGAAATCCTGATGGGAATAGCTGAAGAGGTGGCCCACATGGAGGGAACCACTTACCGTGGGCGGTGGCGTGTCGACGACAAAGCTCTCGTCGCGGCTCTTGGAAGGATCCCACTTGTAAATACCCGACGCATCCCAGCTTTCGAGCCATTTCTGTTCGGCTTCCTGGGGGTCATACTTCTTCGGCAAATCCATGGGATTCTCCTGTTATCATCAACGTAAGTTATTTAGACAAAGGGGTATGCGCACCTGTGGCACACAGAGCAGCGCCCTCCCCAAATGCTCAAAGTGCCAGCAAGGGCACACCATTGGGGAAGGCGAGAGTATAGCAGAATCGGGGCAGACGATTCGACGGACGGCTAGGAAAACATGATTTGCAGGAGTTGGGGAATATCCACCAATCCCTGGGCACCTATTTTCAGGAAAAAGATAAAGCAGTACATCATGGGCGTCTGAAGCAAGGGCGCCAGGACGAGGATGGCGATAATAATGCCAAAGGGTCCGATTTTGCCCAACATCTCCTTACCCGACTGGGGCAGGAAATAGTAGAGCACATGGTGGCCATCCAGGGGCGGCAAGGGAATCAAATTAAACAGGGCGAGGACAATGTTGATGATAATCATCCCACCGAGTAGTTTGATGAAAATGTCAGGATTGGGAATACCAACCTCGTTCACCACCAGCAAGAGCAAAACGCGCAAGAGTATCGCACTGGTCAGGGCGATCAGCACGTTGGACGCAGGGCCCGCCAGAGCAATCAATACGGGATCCCGTTTGAAGTTCTTCAGATTATGTGGGTTAAAGGGGACGGGTTTGGCCCAACCAAAGAGGTACGATCCGGGCATCATCATCATGATGAGGGGCAGGATAACGGTACCCATGGGGTCAATGTGTTTTCGGGGGTCGATGGTCATGCGGCCGAGGAGACGCGCCGAAGGGTCGCCACAATAATTGGCCATAGCCGCGTGGGCCGCTTCGTGGACGCACAGTGAAAACAACAGGCAGAAGTACTGCATCAAGATTTGCGCAAAATCGATATTACCGGAGAGCATGGGTTAGAAGAGTCCTTACAGGATGTGAATTTGGGGGGCACCGGAGCATGGGGTGGTGCCGCGCGACCAGCACAAGTATAGTGAATCGGCCCGTGGGCGATCAAAGCCATCACCGCCCTTGAAGGTTCGCTCCGGGTGTCGTACACTGCGGCCACGAAGGAGAAACGATCCATGGCTACCCCCCAATTCTCTGCGCGCACCGTCTCGGAACACCTGGAACCGCTACTGGCCGATGCGGTAGCGCGAAATAGCACCGCCGACCTGAATATCGCCCGCGACTATGCGGCCCTTTTTACCGACCCGGAATTAGAACTTTATCATCCGGAGAAAATATTTCAGACCTTTGTGGCCCATTTCCCGCCGAGCAGCTTCTCCATCCATGTCGAACATGTGGAGACCGAGCGCGTAGGCGACCCCGCCCGCATGTCGGCCTGTGTGTCTGCCTTGTTGAAGGCCATCGAACGGGACCCCAAGACCATTCTCGTGGTGGAGATTTACGAGGAAGAAGAACACAGCGATATGATTCCCCGCATGAGCATTGCCTTCCAGGGGCCGGGGCGGGTGCCTGAATCTTTTCGCTATGCCGACCGCTTTCCCATGACCCTGGAAGCGCTGAGCGACTGCTGGACCCTGGCCACTTCGGGGGGCCGCATCGACCGAACCGAAAACGGGGTGGAACTCCGACTCCATGGCATGCGTATGCCCCCGGAACCGCTGGCGATTGCGGAAAACGTCGCGGCCCATCTTGGGCGGACGCCGGATGTGGAAGGTGCGACTCGTGCGCTGGCCCTGCTGGAAGACCAGACCCCACCCGATATGGCGGACCTGGAGCGACTGTACACCGAGTGTTTGTCCGAATGGGAATCGAAGCTCAATCAGGGCGGCGTGGTTCACAGCTACAGTTTCAGCGAGGGCTTCCCCCAACTGCCCTTGAACCGCACACGTATGCAGGGCTTCTTCCACAGTCTTTTCTCGTGGGCCATTGACGGCATGTCGGCGGGCGGCACCCTGGAAGTGCTTCTGGACTACGACGCCGCATCACGGGAGGCCACCGGCATACTCAGCCTGAGCACGGCGGAAGGAAAAATCCCCGATTCCTATCATGGGTCCCTCATGAAACGGGCCATCGAATTTCACGGGGGCACCTGTGAGGTTGATAGCCAGGAATCTGACCTCACGCTCACCTTTACCCTCGGCGACTCGCTGGGGCAGACCCTTGATGCATGGTTACCGGGGTGGGAATTCCTGGGCCCCGAATCCCGGAAATATCTCCGACTCCTCAAGAGTGGCGCCCAGGCTCCGCCGGAGGATTTTATCCTGGGTGGCATTCTGGAGCAGGAGTTGGAGAACTGGCTACTCCCCCGCCTTACGGTGCCCGCGACGGTGCGCATGGCTTCCGATGGCACCTTTAGAAACGACAAACTCAAGGGAAGCATCAAAGAACGGATGCAAAAGGCCTTGGACCAGGTCGGCCGGGGCAAACCGAAGAAGGAAATCTGCCAACCCCAATATGCGGGCGAACTCTTCGGTGCCTTTGGTGCTGACGCACGTCACCGGAGCGCCCTGGGCACCCAGGTATTGACCGACGACGAACTCACGGATTTGTGTGAATCACTGCTGGCCAAACCCGTGGACGGTCGTCATTGTCTTCTACTGGTCGCTGCACTCTTGGGCCGGTCTGGCTAAGCTGCCCCCCCCAAGCAACGGACTCCGGCTCCGCCGGTTCACCCGCCGAGCTGCTCGATTAACTCTGAGGCATCGGCTTTGGACTTCATGCGGGCTATCTGGGCACCACTGGCACCGAGGGTGTGGAGCAACTCAATCTGCATCCGCGTTGGTCGCAGGTGCATGGCCTCGATGAGGGATGAGGCGTCGGCCTGGCTGATTACCGTTGCGATACGGGCGGGTGGTGCACCGAGCCTGCCAAGATGGGCCAATTGCTTTTCCGTGGGTGGCGACAACTTCAGATGCTGCGCCTTGAGGGTATCGATACGTTCCGAAGCGGTTCCCCTATCCATCGTTACGACTTCGGATTCCCGGGCACCAAGGCGACGAAGATATTCCTTCTGTGCCTCAGAAGCGGGCTCATTTGAACCGGCTTCCATCGGCAACTCTTCGACCAGACTCGCCATTTGGGGTGCCGGGTCATTGGCCGACCCGATGAGGGCGATGCGGGTGCGACATTTGTTGCAGCATCCCCGCTGTCCGAGGTGTTTTGGTGCTATTTTCAACACCTGCTTACAGGATGGACATATAAACTGGAGCATGCGTTCTGGTTTCTCCATGGCGCGGACGGGCCGCGTTGCTCCATCAGTGGTAGTACGTTGATTCTAGAGATTTAAGATGGGCTAACCCATCACGAAGTAGTTGGTCGCTTGATTCGG
>CAXBPH010000158.1:0-15713 GCA_963977445.1 uncultured bacterium
TCAGTATAAAGAACTGGACAAGCGCCAGTACCACGGATCGGCGTACGGCATGATTCCGGCCCACCGCGGTTACCTTCGTCCCACGGGCGAATGGAACTACCAGGAAGTTACCGTTAAGGGCTCCACGATTAAAGTTGAGCTTAATGGTACGGTCATCCTCGATGGCGACCTGAGCACCGTAACCGAATTGATGGCCGAAACGCCCCACCCCGGTAAAGAACGTACCAAGGGTTTCTTCGGCTTTGCCGGTCACAACGACCCGGTCATGCTTCGTAATATCGCGATCAAGGAATTGACGAAATAACCTGTCGCGGTACGAATTCTATTCAACATAGTTTACCGGGATGATCACACTAACGTGGTCATCCCGGTTTTTTTTGGTACTTGCGAATCATGTCGTCACCTCACTTTTGCAGATAAAACGACAAACCATGGACGTGCCGCGCGATCGGGTACTCCAGTTCGTGCGAAGGGGCTATGGGTCGTCGTTGCGGTCTATGTAGTTGTGGGTAGTCTTCAAGAGGTCATTGGGAAAAGAGCATTGTGCTTGGTCTTGATGTAGATACGAAGTCGTAACTCCAAATCCGCGCACGAATCCTCCAACGACGCATCGTCGACCGGAAATACCGGATCGCGCGGAACATCCGCCGCGGACTCGGTAGCAGTTCCTGCCTTTTTCGACCGTGGACCTGTTTTTCGGCAGTGTCAGTTGACAATGGTCCGCCCAACTTGTATTTTCATTGCAGGAATTCTTGAATGTATTGTCGAAGAAAGGGAGACGCATGACCGAAGCGGATGCCGAAGTGATTCGAAATGAAAGCATGGCCGCTTTGGCTGCCTGCGGGTTGCAACCGGCACCCTGGTTGCCGAAAGCGAATATTCGGGGTCGCCTTGTCTTGCGGCCCGCGGAAGAAGTCGCCCGGCGTCTGATGGGCCTCCATGCGACGGTGGCCTGGTGCTGTGCGTCGGAAGAATTAGTCTCATCCCCCCATCTCACCCAATATATCGATAACAATGAGCTCTTTGAGATGCTTACCGACCCCGAGCGGGACGTTGTAAATACAGAGCGCAGTGAAGCCGCTTTCTATCGGGAGAACGTAAGTCGTCTCACGGAAAGCATGTGGGCGCTGGCCTGGGTGTTGGGCTTTGAAACTGCCCCGGGCATCAATGGCACGCCCATCACCTCCAAAGTAGGTCCCCCGCTCAATCGGGATTTTTTGGAGTTCTTTGATATTACCGTGCCCCGACTTGTGGGGAAACATGGCCTTCGCCCTGCAAGTGAAGTGACGGCTCTGGAAGACCAGTTCTTTATGGCCCACAATGCCTTCCGTGCCCTTGCCATACAGCATGAAGACGCCTACCATCCCCTGGCGGTCGTACAAGAACGAAGGCATGCCCTTACCTGGTCCCTGTCGCCGGGCGTACTCTGGGAAGAAACCGATCTGAACGGCTGAGGTCCATTATTTTCCGGTGAATTTCGGCGGGCGTTTTTCTATAAAGGAGCTTACCCCCTCTACGAAGTCCTCCGTCGTAAAACTGGCAAACATTTCCTTGATGGCAATATCCGTGGCGGGTCCAAGGTCGGACAGCATAGATTCGTAGACCTGGCGCTTGATGATACCCAGGGCGCGGGGTGAACACAGGGTGGCCAGGTGGGTGGCATATTCGCGCGCTTTGGCCATGAGTTCATCGTGGGGGACGACACGGCTCACCAGGCCCATTGTCTTGGCCTCGTCCGCTTCTATTATTCGGGCAGAAAACAGCAGGTCCAGGGCGTTTTCTATACCGACCAGACGGGGTAGCATCCATCCCAAACCATGCTCGGCGATGAGACCGCGCTGGGAGAAGGCCGTTCCGAATTTTGCCTTGTCGCTGGCAAAGCGTATATCGCAGTAAACGGCATGGACCAATCCGATACCCATGGCGTGGCCATTGATCGCGCCGATGATGGGCTTGTTTACCGATAGCGGAAAGGTGTAGGGCTTCTGGAAATCCTCTTTTACGTCAGCCCCCGCGCCCGGCGTCGCCAACGTCTCTTCCTGGGCCTTGTCCAAATCGAGGTTGCCCCCCTGGATACTTGCCAGAAGACTCATATCGGCACCGGCACAAAATCCGCGCCCGGCACCGGTCACGATAATTACCCGAACATCGTCCCGTACTTCCGCATCGGCCATGGCGTGGCGATACTCGGCCTCCATACGCATGGTCCAGGCATTGAGCTTGTCGGGACGGTTTAACGTGATTGTGGCGATGTGGTCCGCTACCTCGAAAATGATTTCCTGATATTCCATAATGATTGCCTTTCTGGCCGTTGAAGCGGCTTGAGCATAACACGGCAATTCAATTGGTGCAACGGCCCGTTGCGCCCCCCGCACGTGCATTTCACTTGGTTTCGCTATTGGACACAATCGCCGTGGTAGTGATAAGCTACGGCTTCCAACTGAATTGTATTGCCTAAATCTATGCGCGGTGTCTTAATTCATCTTCTACTCACCGTGAGCTTGCCAAAGATCCATGAACACTGATGTGCCCCCAGATGAGTCATCCCCACCCCACCGCGCTGGATCCGACGTGCCTTTTTTTGCCGGGTTACTATTGCTCAGCGGCGTCTATGTATTCTTGATCCTGGCCATGGTTTTGGCAAATACGGCCTATACCTCTCTGGATATCTTCGCCAGAACCCTCGCCTCACCCGAAATCCAATACGCGATAAAGCTCAGCCTTATCACCTGCTCCATTACCACCGTCCTTTCTCTCTGGGTGGCCACGGCCCTGGGCTACTGCATGTCCCGCTTCGAGTTTCGGGGTAAATCGCTTCTCGATTCCGTCCTGGATATTCCCATCGTGCTTCCCCCGCTGGTTATTGGGTTGAGCCTGTTGATTCTATTTCGCTCTCCCCCGGGAATCTGGTTCGAGGAGCACTTCAAAGCGATCACGGGATACCGAATCACCTATGCCGTTCCGGGCGTGATTTTGGCCCAATTTATGGTGGCCTGTGCCTTTGCCGTGCGTACCATGCGAGCAACCTTCGACGAAATACCGGCACGGCGGGAGCAAGTTGCCTTGACGCTTGGGTGTACCCGCAGCCAGGCCTTCTGGTCGGTATCCCTCCCCGAGGCGCGCCGAGGGCTCTTGGTGGCCGCGACCCTCGCCTGGGCCCGATCGCTGGGAGAATTTGGTCCAATCCTGATATTTGCAGGCGCAACGCGCATGAAGACGGAAGTCATGCCCACTTCCGTTTTTCTACAGATGAGTATCGGCGATATCGAGTCGGCGGTCGCCGTCTCCATGCTGATGATACTGGCGGCCATGGCCGTGCTCTTGGTCGTGCGTTTCTGGGGGTCAGAATCCTATGTGCGCTAGCGCAACGGGTGCTCACCCATGATTCGACTCCAGGATGTATCCATTCAAGCAGGAGAATTTCGCCTGAACTCAATTTCCCTCACCATTCCTACCGGTGAATACGGCATACTCATGGGAAAGACGGGCTGCGGAAAGACCACCCTTCTGGAAGGTGTCTGTGGCTTGAAGCGGGTCACGACCGGAACGATTACCCTCGGTGATCGCGACGTAACGCGGCTAAAGCCCGGTGAGCGTGGCATTGGTTTTGTTCCTCAGGAATCGGCACTGTTTACCACAATGACCGTCTACGAACACTTGGCGTTTGCCTTGTCCGTGCGCGGCTGGAAGAAGCCTGCTATCGCGGCCCGGGTAGACGAATTGGCATCCATGCTCGGCATAAGCCACTTGCTGCAGCGCTTTCCCTTTGGTCTCAGCGGCGGAGAATCGCAACGGGTGGCACTGGGGCGTGCCCTCTCCTTTCGTCCACGCATTCTCTGTCTGGACGAGCCCCTCAGTGCCCTTGACCACGACACGCGTCTCGAAATTTGCGATTTGTTGGCGGAAGTGCAGCGCACCATGGGCGTTACGGTGCTCCATATCACCCATGACCCCAACGAGGCCAGTCGACTTGCCCACTGTATTTTTCGCCTCGATTCGAGTGCTATTCAGGCAATTCCTCTGCAGACTGACGCATCTATATCCTTATAATAGTTGCACTTACGGGATTGTTTGGTATATTTTTCTAGCGTCAGGAGTTTGTGATGAGCAACGATATCGATACGGGGGCTACCAAGCGTGGTGCCACGGGACCCGGATTTGAACTTCGGCCCACCGACGATTTTATGGCGCTGTTACTTACGTGCACGATGCCGCCGCGCAATACCGAAACCATCATTACCCGCATTCGTGCCGAATTGGTCGATTTGGGTATAACCGATGAAGCCCGGCTGAAAGAAGCGATGAGCCGCCTGGATAAGGCGATACCCCATGGCCCCGTCCTGGAGGATGTGGTACTGCTTGAAGGTGTTCCCCCCACCGCGCCGACGGATGAAACCGTTAAGTGGGGCGGAAATTTTCACGCGAAGGGTTTTGTCATCGACTCGGCAACGGGGCGTGCGGACTATCGTCGGAAGATTGCTGATGTTTCGGTGGAAAAAGGTCAGTTTCTCGCGGAAATAATTCCCAGTACTCCCGGCGAAAATGGTCAGGATATTTTTGGCCGTCTCGTCGCCGCCCGCCTCCCCCGGCCTGTGGTGATACGGGAAGGAAAAAACACCCGTTTTGATCCGGGACCTCGGAAATTCTATGCAACCGAGAGCGGGCGTATCCGATTTGTAGGTGGCGTTCTTGTGGTGGACGATGTGTTCCATATCAAAGGGGACGCAGGACTTCGAACCGGCAATATCGATCATCCGGGTACGCTCATCGTGGGACAGGACATTCAGAACGGTACGGTCGTCCGTGCCGCTGGCGATATCGATGTGGGCGAGAACGTTGAAGACGCGACCGTCGAGTCCGGCGGAAACATTACGGTCCACGGGGGTATTTCCTGCAAAGAGCGCGGCGTAATCCGGGCCGCCGGAAATTTACACGCGCGTTTTATACGCAATGCCGATATCGATGTCGGTGGCGACATTTATGTGGAAGGTGAGATTAACCAGTGTAGAATTCGAACCCGGGGTTCCGTTATTGTGCGTACCGGGCGCATTGTCGGCGGTTCTATAATTGCGCTGAAGGGTATCGAGACCCATGGGCTGGGCAGTGATGCGTGTATCCCCGGAGAATATACCGTGGGAAAAGACTACACGATGGAATCAAAAGTCCAGCAGAAAAAAGCGGAACTGGAAAGCGCCCGTGACATGGTCATGAAATTGCGCCAGACGGTGGCTCCCTTGCGGGCCAAGCGGGATTCGCTCACGCCGAAAATGGTAGCGCAGTTGACCCAGCTTCAGGAAGAACTAAAGAAACGGGAAGCGGTCTTTAAGCAACATGACACCGCACTGAAAGCAATTTTTTCGGCGACCAAGAAAGCTGCCGTACTTCATATTTATGTACATGGCACGCTTTTTCCCGACAATACCCTTCAGATAGCGGCCCAATTGAAAAGAATAAGTGATACCGTGCAGGGACCACTACGGCTGTCGCTAAGAAAAGGCAAGTTCAGCGTGTTTAAACTCAAGCAAGGTGAAAGCCTTCAGGACAAACTTTAATCCAAGTCTTGACAACCCAATACCAGAAAGCACCATGAAAAAGATCAGCCTTCATAATCAGATATTCCTTGCGATGATCATTGGACTCGTTTTTGGTATGGGCTTGAACCTGTTTTCCGATCCGGAAAATATTTTTCGTATTCATGCGATTTGGTGGATGGATCTGGTCGGGCGCGATATTTTCATCGGTGGCCTGAAGATGATTATTGCGCCGCTGATTCTGGCGTCGATTATCACCGGTATTACCACGTTGCCCAAGGCCGAGGCATTGGGACAAATCGGGGGCAAGATGGCCCTGTATTATGTGGGAACAACCTCGGTAGCGGTCGCAATAGGCATCACGCTCATCCTGATTATCCAACCCGGAACACGTGACGCCTCCAAGGAAGTGCGGGCGAAACGAGAGGCCGAGCTTCAGGAGTATCGCACTGCCTTCCAGGCGGAAAAGGGGCTGGATCCCGTCGTCGAAGCCAACCGACCCGCCTATCTCGCCTACCTCGCGGAGGCCGACGGTGCTTCGGTGGCGTCGAGTACCTTCAATACCAATTTTGATCACATGAAGACCACGGAAGGCGTTGGGCCAGGCACCCTGATAAAGAATCAGCTCATCTCCCCCATGCTGACCAATCCATTTCAGTCACTCGCAAGTGCCAATACCCTGGGCATCATATTTTTTGCCGTCCTCGTGGGACTGGCCTGTCTGGTGTTGGGAGAAATCACCGCACCGGTGGTAAATCTATTCGTGGCGATGAATGAAATCATCATGAAAATAACCCTTTGGATCATGATGCTGTCTCCCATCGCGATCGCGTGCCTGATGGGCTCCACTATGGCTACGCTGGGTTTCGACGCCCTCGCAAGTCTTGCCTGGTATTCGGCAACTATTCTACTTGCCCTGACCATACACTCCGTATTCATCGTCAGTCTCGTTTCCTATTTGGCGAAGGTGACACCCGGCTTCTTCATTCGGGGTATTCGCGACGCCTGGATGGTGGCCTTCTCTACCGCCTCCTCCGCCGCGACGTTGCCGGTTACCCTGCACTGTGTCACCACGAAACTGGACGTGTCGGACGAGGTGGCTGATTTCAGCCTGCCCGTCGGTGCCACGGTAAACATGGATGGCTCGGCTCTCCATGAGGCCGTAGCTATCATGTTTCTGATTCAGCTCTACGGCGGCGTCGACGATGTGCCCGTGGTCCTGACCATTGCCAATACCCTGATTATTGCGGTGACGGCGGTTATTGCTTCTGCGGGCGTTGCGGCTATTCCCAGCGCGGGTCTGGTCGCCATGGCGATTATTGCAAATACGGTCGGCCTGCCCCTGCACTACATTTTCCTGGTCCTGGCAATGGATCGAATTCTGGATATGTGCCGAACCGCAACGAACGTGATGGGTGATGCGGCCGGTGCTGTCGTGGTTAATTACTGGGAACGTCAACGTCGTGAGCGTAGCGCCTGATCGATCAGTCCGGGAAGGGCATATTATGGCAACCACCTTTTTTTCAACCGCACAGACCTTATTACAGACCATTGCAGAATCTCAGGCCGAGGCCATTTCAGAAGCGAGCGCGCGGGTAACGAAAAGCCTGATGGGCGGAGGTATCTGGCATCTCTTCGGAACGGGCCATTCCCATATTATTGCCGAAGAGGTCTATTACCGTGCCGGAGGCCTGGCACCGATTAACGCCATGCTTTTTCCCAACCTGATGCAGCACGAGGGCCCCGCAAGCAGCACGAAGCTCGAGCGCCTGCCTGGCCTTGCACGGGTGGTATTTGAGCAACATGATTTGCGCCCCGGCGAAGTGCTCACGATTGTATCCAACAGCGGTAAGAACGCGGTGCCCATTGAAATGGCGCTTCTCGCACGGGGGCGGGGAATGAAAACCATTGCCCTCACCTCCCTCGCTCAGTCGAAAGAGGCACCCTTGGGCAACGGTCAGGACAGAAAGCTCTACGAGATTTGCGATATCGTTATTGACAATTGCGGCAGTCCAGGCGATGCGGCGCTCCCCGTGCCCGGCTCGGACCTCTTTACATCCCCCACGTCCACCCTCGCCAATGTGGCCATCATTCAGCAGATTGTTTACAACGTGTGTTGCGGGTTCCAGGAAGCCGGACAGGAACCGCCTCTGTTCAAGACCGCCAACCTGCCCGGTGGTGATGGGTGGAACCAGTCACTCATCGAACGCTATGGGGACCGGGTCAACTTGCGATGACCGATGTGGTAGTTGCACGCAGTGAGCAGGTGAAGGAATATGCCCGAAGTTTGGGCTTCGACGTCTGTGGTATTGCCACGGCGGGGCCCATCGACCCCGAAGACCGCCTCGGCGAATGGCTGGGTCACGGTTACCACGCCGATATGAATTGGATGGCACGAACGAAGGCCATCCGTCAGGACCCCCGCGAAAAAATACCCACCGCCCGTTCGGTGGTCGTCGTGGCACGGAACTACTACCACCCCCGCCCCGAAGCCAGTGAAGGCTCGGGAAGGGTAGCGCGCTACGCCTGGGGCCGTGATTACCACAAAGTTCTCAAGAAGCCCCTGCTCAAACTGGCCCGCTTTCTCGATGGATTCGGTGTGGATGCTCCCAGCTATGCGGCGGTAGATAGTGGCCCGGTCATGGAGCGTGCCTGGGCCGAGCGTTCGGGCGTGGGTTGGGTTGGCAAGAACAGCCTCATATTGCGCCGCGACCTGGGGTCCTGGTTTTTCCTGGGGACGGTTATTACGGAAGTAGCCCTGGTGCCCGATAGCCCGGTGACGGACCACTGCGGTTCCTGCCGGGCCTGCCTCGATGCCTGTCCGACGGATGCCTTCGTGGCCGAAGGTGTGCTTGATGCGCGAAAGTGTATTTCCTATCAGACCATTGAAAACCGGGGAGAAATCCCTGAAGAACTGCATAACCAGATGGAAGGCTGGATTTTCGGCTGTGACATCTGTCAGGAAGTCTGCCCCTGGAATCGGTTTGCCAAAGAAAGCACAGAAGCCGATTTTTTGCCCCGAAGCGGCCATGCGAACCCGGACCTGGCGGAGCTGTGTGCGATGAGCGAAGGGGCCTTTAACGATGAGTTTGCGGGAACGCCGATTCGACGAACCAAGCATGCCGGCATGGTACGTAACGGGCAAATTGTTCGTGATGCGGGGTCCGAAAAATAGCCGTAGTTTTTTGGGTAATGCCACCTCCATCGAAATATGGCCCTATTCGACGTGAATCCGCCAACGCTGCCGGTGAGAATTTACCGGGATCTGCCGTTCATGCTCAGGGCAAATTTTCGCGGTAGACCGTCAGGATTTCTACGACGTCGCCATTGACCCGATAGATGAAGCTATACTTTCGATAGACTACGCGCCGTATCCCCTCACCAAATTCGGGCATGGACATACCGGATTCTGGAAACTCCCCCAGTAACTTTTCCAACCACGATTCGAACTGTCCCAGATACGCCACGACAAACTCGCCGGACAAATTCTTTTCGTAAAGGTAATCCGCGATCTCCTCCAGACGCTCTTGCGCGCGGGGTGAGAAAACGATGGCAAACTTACTCATACTTGGCGCGTATTTCTTGCATTACGGTGCCCAAGGGAAGGGCGTTTCCAGAATTCAATTGCTCGATGGACACCCCCACATCTCCCTTGATTCGCTCCTGCCGGAGGAAGGTCATAAAATCCTGGGCAATGGCGTGTACATTATCGCCATAGGTTTCCCGGACCCGCTCTTCCAGCTCAGGATCATCGATTTGTATATTCAGCATGACATGTCCCTTGGAATAGTTGCTCGAATTCAAGATACACCAACGTCGGTAGGGTTGCCCCATACCCACATAGCCGATTTTATTCTAGCATGGGTCAGAAGTGAATGGTATCGGGGTCGTGACCACATTTAGAACAGGATAACACGCCCATCTATAGTGACCAGCCCTCCCGGTAGGCCTGCCGGACGTATTCCGTTGCCTTGGGGGCGTTGGTGAATTCCATGGGCTCCGTATCCCACAGGAGCTTCGTGTTCATCCGCTTGGCAATGTTTCCCAAGAGCGCGATTTCCGTGAGTGGTCCCGAGTAGGAAAAATCGGCGTTGGCTTTTCTGTTTTCACGGATGGCATTGCACCATTCCTCTTCATGGGTGCCTTCCACCTGGCGGAGGCTTGGATCGGGCGGGGTAAATGCCTGCATGCGCGCCTCGGGCACCAGTCGTGGCGATTGACCGTAGGTTCCGCAGGTGAGGTAGCCCGTGCTGCCCTTGAAGAGTGCTCCACCCTCGGTATCGCCCAAATCATCCTTATCACTCAAATCAACGGGCCGGGGCGGACGAAGTCCATCGTACCAATTGACGATCACCGAAGGGCGATCTGCCGTCGCAGGAAACTCATAGCGCACGATGGAGGCCAGCGGGTGCAATTCGTCAGTAAGGCCCGTGGAACTCGCATCAATGCTTGTCGGTTGTCCCAGCTTGAGGGCGCGAACGATGGGGTCCAGCGTGTGGGCGCCACGGTCTCCCATCATGCCGCAACCAAAGTCCCACCAGCTGCGCCAACTCCGGGGGTGGTAACAGGGATGATAGGGGCGCATGGGTGCAGGGCCGACCCATAGATCCCAATTCACGTGATCGGGCACGGGCGGGGTTTCCGTTGGTCGGGCCCCCACGGGGGAACTCCAACTCGCGTGGCCCCAGGGGTAGTAGCTCAGGTCACACCACGCGTC
This sequence comes from uncultured bacterium, assembly GCA_963977445.1. Taxonomy (GTDB): domain Bacteria; phylum Hydrogenedentota; class Hydrogenedentia; order Hydrogenedentales; family JAEUWI01; genus JAEUWI01. The sequence continues at coordinate 10,249 of CAXBPH010000158.1, forward strand.
TACCTCGCGCACCTCGCCGATGACGCCCGCCTGAATCCACTCCGCCACCTCTCGTCCACCGGACATAGAGTGACCTTGGATGCCCATTTGGGTGACCACCCCGGTTGCTGCGGCAATTTGCGCCAGACGACGGGCTTCAAAGACATCGTGGGTGAGCGGTTTCTGACAATACACGTGTTTGCCCGCCTCCATGGCCGCTTTGGCGATGACGGCATGGGTGTGGTCGGGCGTGGCAATCAAAACGGCATCAATTTCAGGTTGTTTTTCCAGCATGACGCGAAAATCGGTGTATTGGGTCGCCTTAGGGTAGTCGGCGAAGGTGGCCCCAGCGTATTCGGTGTCGATATCGCATAAGGCAACAATATTTTCGCCCGCCAGGGCCCGAAGATTACCCCGGCCCATGCCGCCGATGCCGACACCTGCAATATTGACCTTCTCATTGGGTGATTGGGGTGCGGCGGTGGATTGGGTCGACGCCATGGTGGCAACGACAAGGCCAGATGACTGCATAAAGTGACGACGGCTCAACAGGGGCATGGCAGCTTTCCTCGTGGTTTATTCTGTTCAACCCCGTCATAGTAGCGTCATTCGAAAGATTTGTCCAAGGTAGTTTTATCCTGGGGGTATTAAGCAGTATGAGATTCCTGTTCGCTACACGAGTGCGGAGAATAAAAGGATGTTATGGGTTGTAAGTTGGTTCGTACACTTTGTATGCTCTCCATAACAGGGGCGGGCAGCTTCCCAAAGCCCTGTTTATCTTGCGGACCAACGAGGAACTACCCGGATGATCGCTGAAGTATTAGAGAACAAGTGGGTTCGCGCGACGGCGCTGCTGGGGGCCATTATTGGCATCTCTATCGTGCTGTACCTGCTGAGTGCGGTGCTGGTCCCCCTGTTTTTTGCCTTTATTGTGGCCTATATCTTCGATCCGGTGATCGATAAGATTGAGACCTACAAAATCTCTCGGGTTGGGGCCATTGTGACCTTGGTGGGCGGGATCACACTGGCCGCCATCATTTTTCCCTTTGTCGTCGTGCCCAGCATTATTCTCCAAGTCAATTCGATGATGGAGACTCCCCAAGGGGTCACCCCCAGTGAGGAGCGCGAATCAAAAGAGAAGGAGCTTTTTCGGGAGCGGGTCGCCCACAAGATTGAAGATGTGCTGGCGCTGGATCTCGCCGTGCGGCTTCTGGGCTGGGATCAACCCAGAGACGGGGGGCATGGCGAGGAAGCTGTCGTTGTGCCCAGTGCAGACCAGGCAGACGAAAACGCCAAGACCGTCGAAGTGGAAGCATCCGCAATGACTGAGGGTGACCCGGATACGAATTCGGAAGGCAGCGTTTCTGCCACGGTGACCACCTCCGGTGATCTCGATTCGCTCGCGATTATAAACGCCCGTGTTTCGGACATGATACGAGGGAATGCGGAAAACCTGATGCAATCGCTCTTCCCCAAGTGGAAAGATGCCGGTTCCTCGGTGCTGCGCATGATTGGATTCGTTAGTGATACCTTCCTCAGCATGTTTCTTTTTGTGGGTAATTTCGTGCTCTTTGCCTTTGTGGCCATCTATCTCCTGAAGGACTACGACCACATCGTGGCCTATGGGGACAGCCTGGTACCCCATCGAAATCGTCTTCGGGTGCGGGATATTATGGGACGCATCGATAGACAGTTACGCTCGTTTCTTCGGGGCCAATTCATGGTGTGCTGCTGCCTGGGGGTCATGTATGCCATCGGCCTGACCATTGCAGGGGCCCCCTTCTCCCTGCTGCTGGCGCTCTTTGGCGCGCTGGCGAGCTTTGTGCCGTACCTGGGACTGGTCCTGACTATTGGACCCGCCGTCGGGCTCACCATTCTCTTTTATGGTGGCTTTGACTGGCATCTGGTGGGTGTACTGGTGACTTTTGTCGTCGCCCAGTTTCTGGAAGGGAACTTTCTCACGCCGAAGATCGTGGGTTCGCAGGTGGGCCTGGGACCCGTTTGGGTCATCCTCGCGATCATGATTTTCAGCAGCACCCTGGGCTTCATCGGCCTATTGCTGGCCGTGCCCATCGCCGCGGTGCTGAAGGTGTTGGCGGAAGAGGCCCTGCTCTACTACCGGACGTCTGCCTTCTTTTCCGATGACCCTTCAGAGGCCTCATAGCCATCTTCTGTCTCGTCGGGGGTCGATGATTCTTCGGTGGCAGTCCGGTTTCTGCGAAACAGGAGAAGCCAGGTGGTGTCGCCGATGCCATAAAGGACGTAGGCCGCGCCCAGGGGGAAAAGTACCAGGCTGGGCGACTTACTCATTGCATAGTGAAACACAACGACCACCACGGCAAAGAGCACGATGAACGGGAAGGCACGTCGTGGTGCAAGGACGAAAGACTTGAGCTTGTTCTTGGGGTAGCGGACCGTGCTCACCATGAGGAAGGCGCAGATAACCGCCATGGGCCCCAACAGGTAATAGGCCCAGGGGCCCAGGTTGTTGGACTCCAACCTGTCTGCGAAGTAGCTCAGGAAGAGCACGAAGGCAGCCAACGTTCCTCCCGCTGCTGGTGACGGCAGGCCTGTGAAATAATCCGTGCGTTCGGCCTGGAAGGTATTGAAGCGTGCCAGGCGCAACGCCGTGCAGATGATATAGACGATGGCCATGTAGGACCCGGTGCGACCGACAATAGATTCCTGGTGTTCGGTGAGGGCCAGATGAAGGGTCGGTGCTTCGGGGAGGTAAGACGCAAACACCAGCACGCCCGGTGCCACGCCGAAGGTGACGATGTCACAAAGGCTGTCGAGTTCCTTACCAAAATCGGAGGTACTTTTTGTGATGCGTGCGACGGTGCCATCCAGTGTATCGAAAATAATACCCACGAGGATGAAGATGGCGGCTTTCCCGAACTCAGAGCCGATACTCGCAAAAATACTGGCGATACCGCAGTAAAGATTCATGGTTGTCATGACCGACGCGAGCACGTTGATGGGCTTGCGACGAATCAGATGACGACGTTTGTGGGTTCGGAAGTGTCGAATGTTCATTAAAATCTCGCCATATTGGTTAGGCCGGCATACACGTTCTGACCGTTAGTTGCGGTCACTTCGGTGCCGACAGGCAGACACAACTCGGTGCGGGAACCGAAGCGTATCATGCCAAATATATCACCTGTTGTTTATACTACTCCCTCCGCAACGGGACAAACAATGCGACGGGCAACGGCACCGAAGTTCTGACGTGCCGTCATGGGCCCGTGAACGGTGGTTCATCCACACCGCATTGGACTCGTTGTTCTGGGAAGTTACTTCGTTTTCCACGGGGGTGACAGCGCGGAGATCGCGAAAGAAGCGGGCCACAATATGAACGGCCCACTTGCCACCCGCTGAGGGCGCCTATTTACATCAACTGTCTTTCTTTAAGACTGACAAAACGTCCATCGCCAAAGACCACGTGGTCCAAAAGCGGAATGCCCAACACCTCTCCCGCCTCCACGAGTCGCCGGGTTAGCTCAAGGTCGGCCCGGCTGGGCTCGGGGTTGCCACTGGGGTGATTGTGGGCAACAATTACGGCCGTGGCACCTTCGCGCACGGCCCGACGAAAAACGTCTCCGGGTGCGGCGAGAGTTTCATTCAAGGTGCCCCGTGAAACGTCATCAATATTTATCACTTCATTCTTGGTGTTCAACAAGAGGCTCTTGAAGTGCTCCGTTTCATATTCCTTGAAACGATACATTAACAAATCCGCTACGTCTGCCGCACTACCTATCTTGTTTCTGGGGGCCGCCTGATGTCGGGCAAGGCGCGATCCGAGCTCCAGGGCCGCCTTGAGCTCGATTGCCTTTACCCGGCCCACCCCAGGAACTTTTTGCAATTCCTGGAGGGTCGCCCGGCCCAATCGCCGTAGATCACCGAATTCGCGCAGGAGCGCATCCGCCAGCGCAACCGCCCCCATTGTTCGCGTGCCGGTCCGAAACAAGACGGCAATCAATTCCGCGTCGCGCAGCGCTTCGGGCCCAATTTGTTCCAGGCGCTCCCTGGGTCGATCGGTTTCCGGCATTTCTCGAACGGCAGTACTGACATAGTGGGTCTGTCGTGTCACGGGGACGCTCCCTCCCTGCTTCCAGGGCTCCCGACCGCCGGGGCCCATTGGGAGGATTAGTGTAGCACTACAGGACAGACGACGTCGATGAGGCGTCCCAGATGCCGTGGGCGATTCGATCAAGGCCGGCGAGGTCCTTCGTGATGGCTACATCGACGAAGCCACGGGCCTCCAGGAGGGCACAAACCGTGGCACCCTGTGTCTCCCCCATCTCCAGTGCCAAAAGGCCACCATGGACAAGCCGCATCGGTGCCTGGGTAATGATTTGGCGCAGGCAATCGAGGCCGTCGTCGCCAGAAAGGAGTGCGCCCGGATCTTCGTAATTCCGAATGTCCGGGGCAAGGCCCTCCCAGGTGCCCGCTTCAACGTAGGGTGGGTTGGAGAGAATGACGTGGAAGGGTTCGACGGCCGTGGGCAGGGCGGCAAAGAGATCGCCTTGACCCACATGGACAGGGAGATCGTGTCTGCGGAAATTCTCCGTCGCAACGCGGATGGCCACGGGGTTGATGTCGGTAGCCCACAGGGTTTCTGCCCCACTTTCGTGGCCCAATGCGAGGGCGACACACCCGGTGCCGGTGCAGAGGTCCAGGGCCCGGGCACCAGCTTTGGGAAGGTGGGTCAGCCCGATTTCCACCAGATGTTCCGTTTCTGGCCGTGGGACGAGTAGCGGTGCCTCAACGGCAAGTTCCAGCCCGTAAAACTCCCAGGTGCCGAGGATATAGGCGATGGGTTCTGCCTGCTCCCGTCGCGCCACCAAGGGTTCCAGTACACTAGTGTCTACGGGGTCATCAAGGCGGGCAATGAGTCGGGCGCGGTTCCAGCCGGTCACATGACACAGGAGTAGCTCGGCTTCAAACTGAGGTGTTTCGGTTACGTCCGCGAGTCGCTGGGCAATCTGGCTCAGCGTTTCCCGTGCGGTACGCACCCTCAGGTTTCCTGAAGTTTGGCCGCGCGATCTGCTGCGATGAGCGAGTCGATTACTTCGTCCAGTTCCCCGCCGGCCATAACGCGGTCCAGCGAGCTGAGGGACAACTTAATCCGGTGGTCCGTCAGGCGATTCTGGGGAAAGTTATAGGTACGAATACGCTCACTTCGGTCGCCACTGCCCACCTGAGAACGACGCTCTTCGGAACGGGAGTCCGCTTCCGCCTGAAGCTTGATGTCAAAGAGTCGTGATCGGAGCACTTTCAGCGCTTTCGCCTTGTTCTTGTGCTGGGATTTCTCGTCCTGACAGGTGACGATCATGCTGGTAGGCTTGTAGGTAATGCGAACGGCAGAGTCGGTGGTGTTTACACTCTGGCCGCCGGGCCCTGAGCTGCGATAGACGTCAAACTGAAGATCGTTCATATCGAGTTCAAGTTCGACCTCTTCGGCCTCGGGCATGACGGCTACCGTC
>CAXBPH010000159.1:0-15686 GCA_963977445.1 uncultured bacterium
CGCTCTCCGGAACGCCCGTGGCCTCGGTGATACGCTTGCGGGTCCGGGCGGCCATATCCTTGGGGATGAAAATGACATCATTGCCCACAAAAAGTTGGTGTTCGTCACCACAGCGCAGATAGAGGGCCGAACTGAATAGCGGATCGTGTACCCCCGTGCTCATGCGGGCCACGTGGGGGTAGCCGAAGAGGTGGAGCGAACAGTCGGGGGTGATATTTACGGCGGCAGCGCCGGCAATGTATTCCTGAGACACACGAATCCTTTCATCGCGCGCGCTGGCGGGCAGGCCAGGCTAACGCGAAAATAACTTGCATAAGTTGTTATAACCAATTATACTTTTTGCATCGATACAATGCAATGGAATTTCCTGTGCAATATAAGGATCTCCCCAAAGAGCCATGCCACCTACCGCCTACAACCGTGTTGCTGCTACCCTGCGCGACCAGATTCTTGCTGGATCGTGGGAGGGGAGCAATCAACTGCCCACCGAACGTGAACTCTGCGACCGCTTTCAAACGTCGCGGATTACGATACGTCGTGCCCTTCAGATTCTGGAGGAGGAGCAGTTGGTGGAGCGTCATCAGGGCGTGGGTACCTTTATTAAATCCAATCCGGCACGGAAGATTCCCCTATTGACCACCGACTACTTTGGCAGCATCCAGACCCATGCCCCGGATTTGACCCGGAGCCTTGAATACTTGCGCACCTCGAAAGCCAATGAGGAGAGCGCCAAGTTGTTGCAGGTTGCTCCCGGTGAGACCGTGCTGGAGGCAGTGCGTGTTGACCGGCTTCGGGATACCCCCATTGCGACCGACATGGTCCTCGTGGTGGAAGCCTACGCCGACCGGTTGGACATGGCGAATTTCGGAGAAATGAACTTTTTGTCCCTCTGGGCGCGGAAACAGCATATTGAACTCGACTATTGTACCCAATCTATCGAAGCGACGATTGCTACCGAGCCGATTCTCGCCTATCTCGATATTTCACGAGGTGACTTTGTCTTGAAAGAGACCAACGTGGTTACGGTGGCAGGCGGTATACCCGCCGGGCTGTTTATAACCCACTACCGCCCCGATGTGTTCCGATTTGAGACCACCATCGATCTGAAATCTCGTGGGATGATCGCGAAACGCCATGAGTGACCTGCTGATTAACCATGCCCGGCTGATTCATCCGGGTGATCGGGTTTGCGCGGGTTGGCTCCGGGTTTCCGACGGCGTCATCGTGGAAACGGGCAAAGGCAACGGCCCGGAGGACTTCGAGGGCGAATCTATCGATGGGGCGGGGCGACGACTCAGTCCCGGTTTTATCGATGTCCACACCCATGGCATGGGGCGTTTTAACTACGACCGAGGCCCGGAAGAGTTGCGCTCGGCCGCCGCCTTGCTGCCCAAATATGGTACAACTACGGTGGTACCCACCCTCGTGCCCAATTTGAGCGAGGGGATGTGGTCCACACTGACTGACCTTGTGCAGGCAATACATACCCTATACGACGTCCATATACCGGGTCTGCACCTGGAAGGTCCTTTCGTCGCCATCACGGGCGCCGCTTGCGAGACCCGTGATGGCGATTTGTCCTTGCTCCGTGATTTGCTGGATGCCTGCGAAGGCCGGGTGACGGTCATGTCCATCGCGCCGGAAGTGAAGAACATTATTCCCGTAATAGCCCATTTGGTGGCTGCGGGCGTTACGCCTTTTATTACCCATACCCGAGCGAGCGTGGACCAGACCCTGGCCGCTATCGAAGCGGGCGCCCGCCACGCCACCCATTTTTACGATGTATTTCCCGTGCCCGAAGAGACGGATCCGGGGGTACGTCCGGTGGGTGCGGTGGAGACCATACTCGCCCACCCGAAAGCTACCTGCGATTTTATCTGCGATGGTATACACGTAGACCCCATGGCCATTCGGGCAGCGATTGCCGCGAAGGGTGTCGGGGGCGTTTCCCTGATTACGGATGCCTCCTTCGGTGCGGGTCTGGGACCGGGTGTCTACGATACGCCCTGGGGCTACCCCGTGGAAGTGAAGGCGGGCAATGCGCCCCGGATTTCCGACCCCAAGCACCCCATGCATGGTGGGCTTGCGGGTAGTGCCCTCACCATGAACCGGGGTATGCAAAACCTTCTGCGTTGGCTTGACCTGCCCGAGGCGGATATCTGGTCCCTCGGCACGGCGAGTCCGGCGGCGGTTATTGGGTTGGCGGATCGGGGGAAACTGAAACCCGGCATGCGCGCCGATCTGGTGCTGTGGGACGACGGTGAAGAGCTGACCCCTGCGGCGACGTGGGTTGGTGGAAAGAAAGTGTTTTAACTGCGTAGCGCAGGCTTCGTTTTGCATGAAGAGTTGAACCAAGAATTTACACGAATAAGAAATGTTAAGCGCCTTTTGTAAATCCAGTTGATACATCACACGATGAGTAGATGTTTTTTGACATGATTTACATGATGAGTTCTAGTTTGGTCTCCTGGCTGGAGAGCGTCGGTCGAAATCTAATAGTTGAATGTGTGTTGCTGACTAAGTTACAGGAGCTATTTTTTCCTGAATCCTGTTAATCCTGTTAATCCTGTCTATTTATAGACTGCCGAGTAGGGCTCATTTTTTCGACAGGATTTACAAGATTAACATGATGAATATTTTTGTTGTGTTTTAGCTGTAGCGCGTCCGCTGACGTCCAATAGGTGAACCACAAATGAACATGAATTTTCACGTACAGAAATTACGATTGCTAACGAAGTTTGCATCTGTCTAAGCAAAGTGCGCTTCGCGGTCAGAAATCTATTTAAAGTTAACGAGAGAGGGACACCATGTCCGAGTTTGAATTCAGTGCGGCCGAATGCGTGCCGTTCCGCGATAAAGAAGCGGTCGCCCGGGTCCGGGCCATTACGCGAGAAGACATCACCAAGCACAGCAATCCCGATTTGAAGATCGAAGTCATTCCCGATGCGGAATTGCAGCTCAAGTGGCTGCTTCATATCTATGCCCAGATTAAACAGGCAAAAGATGAAGACCGCACCTGTGTGCTCATCACCCCCCAGCCCTGGCCGGGTTATAAGTGGGTGGCGGAAATGATCAACATCAACCGCCTCGATTGCAGCCATCTCCATACCTTCAATATGGATGAGTATGCCGACGAAAATGGCAACACACCGCCGGACACGTGGAAGTATGGCTTCATGTATTCCATGATGACCCACTTTTACGCGAATATCGACCCCGAGTTGCGTCCCCCCATTGAGCAGTTGAAGGGGCCATCGACGGCCAACATCAACGACTATGGCAAGATGATCGCCGACATGGGTGGTGCCGACTATTGCTACAGCGGACCCGGCTGGACCGGTCACCTTGCTTTCGTGGAGCCCGACTGCCCTGAGTTTGATGCGCCTCTGGAAGAGTGGAAGCAAATGGGGCCGCGCATCTGTACTCTGAGTCCCTTTACTATTGCCCAGAATTCGCTGCACGGCAGCTTTGGATTCAGCGGTGACCTGACAGCCGTTCCGCCGAAGGCCGCGACCATTGGGCCGGCGGAAGTCATCGGCGCGAAGAATCGCATCGACATGCATGGCATTACGGTGGACGGGTCTGGTGCCTCGTGGCAGCGGACCATGTCGCGCCTGTGCCTCCATGGCCCCGTGACGCCCAAGTTGCCCACGTCGATTCACCAGTTGTTGAAGACGGATGTGTGGATGACCGAAAGTATCGCCGAAACCATTGAACCCCGCTGGGACAAAGGCTATTAGGTCGGGATGCGGACATTTTTGTCTGCAGCAACCTGCACGTTGTGTGGGAGAGAATGGCTGTTCCTGAAACGTATATTTTGTGATTAAGCGAGGCGCAATATTCCTCGTGTGATGAAGTACACTTCATGACTTTTCGGCTGCCTTGTGGCGGATATGAAAATCCGCCCTCCGGTTGCTTCGAAAAACATAGCTGAATTTAATAATGCCCCAGTCGGGTTAACTTTGTAGGAGTCAAAATCATGACGACATCATCTATCGAATGGGCCAACGCCCAGACCGCGAATCTCCCCAATATGGTGGTCCCCGCGCCGGGGCCCAAGTCCCACGACTACCACACGCGCTGCTCCAAATACTTCAAGGGTCTCAGTGGCCAGGTGAAGCTCTTCCCCGTGGCTTTCGAGTCGGGCGAAGGCTGCATGCTCCGCGACGTGGACGGCAACGAATACATCGACTTTTCCTCGGGCATCTATGTGACCACACTCGGTCACTGTCATCCGAAGATCAGCGAAGCGATTGCAAAATATGCCAAGACGCTGATGAACGCCCATGACTTCACGACGCCGATTAAGACCCAGCTGGTCGAGAAACTCGCTGAAATCCTTCCCGGTGATTTGAATGGTTTTCAGTTCTACGATTCCGGCACGACGGCGGTGGAAGCGGGTATCCGTGTCCTGCGCGCAGCGACGGGCAAAAACGAAACCCTGTCCTGCTTCTACGATTACCACGGCAAGACCTATGGTGCCGTTTCTCACGGGCACATTCGTTCGTCGGTCTATGGCGCGGTTCGGGCACCGGGTGCCCACATGCTGCCCCGCCCCGATATGTATAGGCCCATGTGGACCAAAGAAGACGGCAGCATCGACACCGATGCCTACATCAATTTCTACCGCGAATACATCGACAAAGGCACCGTACACGATGTGGCCGGATTTGTCCTCGAGCCCATCCAGGGCTGGGGCGGCACCATCATGCCCCCCGACGATTTCTTCCCCAAGGTCCGGAAGCTGTGTGATGAACTTGGCATTCTGCTGATGGCCGACGAAGTGCTCACAAGTTGGGGTCGGACCGGCAAGTTTCTCTGCATGGAGCACTACGATACGGTGCCCGACATCGTCACCATCGGTAAGGGCTTTGGTAACGGATTTCCGGTTACCTGCGTGGCCGTGCGCGAGCCTTACAAGGAAGCCTTCGAATCCATTTCCGCGTCCAGCAGCTACGGTGGCAATCCCATGGCCTGCGCCGCAGCGTTGGCCTCCACGGAAGTCATCGAAGAAGAACAGTTGAACGAACATGCCGAACACCTGGGGAACATTGCCCAGAAGCGTATGGAAAAGATGAAGGCCGAGCACTCGATTATTGGTGACGTGCGCGCCAAGGGTTGTCTAATGGGCATTGAGCTGGTGAAAGACCGTGCGGCAAAGACGCCCTTTGACCAGGCCGGCGAGTTGGTTTACAAGAAAGCCTTCGCCAAAGGCCTGGCGTGGATCCCTGCTGGCCACATCCTGCGCATGAGCCCGCCCATCGTGATGAATGAAGAGACCCTCCTCAAGGGCCTCGACATGATCGACGAAGCTATCGGCGAAACCCAGAAGGAACTCATGGGATGAGCGAAAAAGTTTACGGCGTTGGTGTTGTTGGCTACGGCTTCATGGGGAAGACCCATACCTTTGGCTACCACACCATCCCCTTTTTCTATAGCGAATTGCCTATCAAGTTTGCCTTGAAAGGCGTGTGTGTCCGTCGTCCGGAAACCCTCGACGCCGCCGTGGCCGAGGGCAAGTTCGAATTCGGCACCACGAACTTCCAGGACTTGCTTGACCGGGACGATATCGACATCATCCACGTGTGTACGCCCAACAATCTCCACCGCGATCAAGTGGTAGCGGCAGCAGAAGCGGGTAAACACATCTACTGCGACAAGCCTCTGGGCAGCAGCTATGCCGAATGCCAGGACATGGTGGCGGCGCTGGTCAACAGTTCTCAGGATATTGTGACCCAGGTGGCCCTGCAATATCGTTTCTATCCCTGCACCATGAAGGCCAAACAGCTCATGGACGAGGACTTTCTGGGGAAGATCTACAGCTTCCGCGCGAGTTATCTTCACGCGAGTTCGGCAGACCCCAACAAGCCCCTCAAGTGGAAGCTGGACAAGGAAAAAGGTGGTGGCGGGGTGCTCTATGATTTGGGCAGCCACGTCCTCGATCTCATCAATTATCTTCTGGGCAAGCCCGCGAAGATTTTTTGTGAGACCCACACGGCCGTGTCCCAGCGGAAGCATTCCGAGACGGGCGAGATGACCAAAGTAGAGACGGACGACCTCGCCCTCATGCTGGTACGCACCGCCTGCGGTGCCCTGGGCTCGGTGGAAGCTACCAAGATCGCTACGGGCACCAATGACGAGTTGCGGGTGGAAATCCACGGGGAAAAGGGCGCGATTCGCTTTAACCTCATGGACCCCAACTGGCTCGAAGTCTTTGATGCCCGCGACAAGGGCGGTGACTTCGGTGGGGACCGTGGTTTTAAGAAAATTGAGACCGTGAGTCGTTATGCCGCGCCCGGTGGTGCCTTTCCCGCGCCCGCCTGCAATATTGGCTGGCTCCGCTCCCACGTGGCCTGCCTGCATAATTTCCTGGCGGCTATCGCGGGTAAAGAAGAAGCCCATCTGACTATCCCGGGTGCTGCGGAACTGCAACGTCAACTCGACGCGGCCTATACGTCCGCCGAGACGGGTGAATGGCAAGACTTGTAGGGGAATGGAGTGCGGACTTTCTGGTCCGCAGCATAGGTCACTGTGGGCCTCAACGGGCCCTTGAAGTTTTTTTGTGTGCTCTGTGGCGGGTAAGAAAACCCGCCCTCCGGAATTTTAAGTATGCCGCAGCATTGGAGATTTTAGCGTTATGACCACCAAGAAACTTCGCATTCTCGTAATTGGCGTGGGCTCTATTGGTGAGCGCCACGTGCGGTGCTACCTCGCCACGGGACGTGCCGAAATTGGCATCTGCGAACTCAACAGCGACCTGCGCAGCACCATTGCCGATCGTTACGCTATCGCCGAGTCTTTTGATAACCTCGACACGGCCCTCGCCGCAGGGTGGGATGGGGCTCTCGTGGCAACGCCGGCCCACACCCACATACCCATTTCGATCACGGTGGCCAAAGCGGGCATCAATCTTATTATCGAGAAGCCCCTGTCTACCTCCCTCGATGGCATCGATGAACTTCGTGCACTTGTGGCCGAGAAAAATCTCGTTGCGGCCGTGAGCTATAACTACCGCGCTCATCCGGGGCTGACGGCCATGAAAAAGGCCCTCGACAGCGGACGCTTCGGCAAGCCCCTGCAACTCTATGCCATGGTGGGCCAAAGCTTCGCCTTCTTTCGTCCGGCCTATCGGGAAATTTACTTCGCCGATCATGCACAGGGCGGCGGGGCCATCCAGGATTCCATCACCCACACCTGGAACCTTGCCGAGTGGTTCATCGGCCCCATCGACCGCATCCTGGTCGACGCCGATCACCAGGCCCTCGAAGGGGTCACGGTGGAGGATACGGTCCATGCCCTGGCGCGCCACGGCAGCGTAATGGCCACCTATACGGTGAACCTTTATCAGCAGCCCACCGAATCTTCCCTGACCATCGTTTGCGAAAAGGGAACGGTGCGTTTTGAGCTCCACGAGAACCGCTGGCGTTGCGTCACCGAAGTAGAAGGGCCCTGGGAAGACGAAGCCCATGTCTTGCCCGAGCGGGACACGTGGTATACGTTGAACGCAGAGACCCTGCTCGACGCTATCGCGGGCATCGCCCCGGCCCGTTGCACCCTCGAAGATGGCATCCAAACCTTGCGCGTCAACCTTGCCGCGTTAAAATCGGCGAAAACTCAAACCTGGCAACTTGTGGGAGAGCTCTGAAATGAACATTGAGGCCCTGACTGCGCTCTATGCAGAAGACGGTGTCGTACACGTTGAATCCCTGTTCTCCCCGGTGGAAATTGAAGAGATTCGAGAAGCCTTGCAACGCTATGCCGATGAAATCGTGCCGGGGCTGCCGCCCAACGATGTGGTGCTTGAAGCCGACGGCGTCTCGGTCCGCAATTGCTGGCGTATGGATGTCCATGACCCCTGGTTCGCTACCCTGGCGAAGAAGGAGTCCATCATCGCGCTCGTAACTTCGCTGGTTAAAAACGAGCCCGTTCTTATGGCCGTTGAGTCCTTTAATAAACCGGCCCGCGTGGGTTCGGCGGTTCCGCCCCATCAGGACAACGCCTATTTCTGCCTGACGCCCCCCGATGCGCTCACCGTGTGGATTGCTGTCGATGCCGTGACGGAAGCCAACGGTCCCATTTCCTATATTCGCGGCAGCCAACTGGATGGCGCCCGACCCCACGTCACGTCGGGTGTTGCGGGCAACTCCATGGGCCTGGCGGAATGTCCGGATAAATCCGACGCGTTGACCGTGCTTTTACAGCCCGGAGATGCCCTCATTCACCACAGCAACACGATTCACTTCAGCGCACCGAATACGAGCGACCAATCCCGCCGGGGTTTGCTGATGGTTTTTCGAGGTGTCCATTGCCAGCCCGACCCGTCGCTACGCTCAGATTATGCGCTGGCGAAGTAGGTACTGTTCTTCACTAAGTCCATTCCGAGGGTGCCACCTACACGCGCAGCCGGTTTCCGGCTAAGCTTGTGGGTGCGAATTCCTGGGGGTGGATAAGTGCGATAGAAATGATTTAGCCTTGAAAAAACAACGACGTGAGCGTCGGCGTCACGTCGTTTTTGAACACGCACACCCACAAAGCCGTTCGTTCCTCACGTCTGTGTAGGTGGCACCCTTTACGCTTCGACAGTTCGATCAGGAGAATTCCATGTCCAAGACCCAGGATCTTTACCGTCACGCCAAGACCCGTATTCCTGGCGGCACCCAACTGCTGAGCAAGCGTCCCGAAATGTTTGCCCCCGACCAGTGGCCCGCCTACTTCAAACGGGCCGAGGGAGCCACCGTATGGGACCTGGATGACCGGGAATATACGGACATGGGCCTCAACGGCATTGGTTCCTGCCTGCTGGGATTCGCCCACCCGAGGGTTACCGAGGCGGTCACCCGCAGGGTGATGGATGGTTCCATGTGCACCCTCAACGCCCCCGAAGAGGTGGCGCTGGCGGATCGACTTTGCGATATTCATCCCTGGGCGGAGCAGGCCCGTTTCGCCCGCACTGGTGGCGAAGCCTGTGCCATGGCCGCCCGCATCGCCCGTGCCACCACAGGCCGGGATATTATTGCGATATGCGGCTACCACGGATGGCAGGATTGGTATCTCGCCGCGAATCTGGGGGAGAGCGATGCCCTCAAGGGACATCTTCTTCCCGGCCTCTCTCCCGATGGCGTGCCCCATGCCCTCCGGGGAACGACGGTCGCCTTCACCGCCAATGACACGGATGGTTTTGCACGGATTCTCGGAGAGTATGGCGACCGTCTTGCCGCGGTAATTATGGAGCCGTGCCGCTATCACGATCCCGCACCGGAATTCCTGGAGATCGTGCGGGACGGCTGCACCAAAAATGGTGCGCTCATGGTGATGGATGAAATTACGATTGGCTGGCGTCTGTGTTTTGGGGGTGCCCATCTGAAGTTGGGCGTCACGCCCGATATGGCCATCTTTGCGAAAGCCCTCGGCAATGGCCATCCCATCAGTGCCGTCATTGGGACCGAGGCAGCCATGAGCGGTGCCCACCATTCTTTTGTCAGTAGCACTTACTGGACCGAATCTGTGGGCCCGGTCGCGGCGTTGGCGGTGTTGGATGTGATGCAGGAAGAAGATGTGGTGGGCCATGTGGCGAAGATCGGGACAGCCGTTCAGGAAATATGGCGCATTGAGGCCAATCGACATGGTGTGCCTATAATTCAGGACAATGGCTATCCTTGTCTTGCTCATTTCGCCTTTGACCATCCCCAGGCCAACGCATTGAAGACACTCTACACCCAGGAAATGTTGCGATATGGCTACCTCGCCAGCACGGTGATATACCCGACCCTTGCCCATACCGATGCCCATGTGGAGGGGTATGGCAAAGCGGTGGACTGGGTTTTTTCCATTTTGGGTGCGGCCCTGGCCAAAGACGGCGTCGTGGAGGCCCTGGAAGGCCCCGAAGCGCACACGGGATTTCGACGACTACTTTGAGGAACCAATGGGACCTGTGGGCCTTGTGGGTCCCCAAAAAACTCACTCCGCCAAAACAAACGGAACTCATCAATCGTGCCTCGCGATCCGGTATTTCCGGTTCGTGCGCGGATTGGGAGATATGGCTACCTCGCTACATTAAGGCCAAAGCCAAGCACAATGCTCCCTTCCCAATGAATTTTTGAGGACTTCCCACAAGTACATAAACCCCAACGACGTCCCACAGCCCCTTCGCACGAATCCTCCTACGGCGCATCTTCGACCGGGGTGCCAGATCACGCGGAACGTCCATGGTTTGTCGTTTTATCTGCAAAAAGATGTGTGACGATATGATTCGCAAGAACCCATCGAGTCATCCTTTTACCTCCGGCACTTGAAGTATAAAATAAATCATCCCCACCAATTGCCCTTGAACCCAAAAAAAGACGCCACCGTGTTTTTCGGCGGCGGCGTCTTCAAGAGCTGGTCTACGTCCCTATGCTTCCAACGTCCAATCCCCGCGATATTTTCGCGTGAGGATTCCGTTGAGGGCCTCGTTGTCGGTGATTTCTTCCTTCTTGGCATCCCACTTGAAGGAGCCGCCCAGGGTGCAGGCGAGCTTGCCGAGGTGGCCAATGGACGCCGAGCGATGGCCGGCGTTGACGGGCGCTATGGTCTTCTCCCGGGAGACAATGCAATTCAGCCAATCGGTTACGTGATTGTTTTCTTCCCGGAAGCGAAAGTCCCGCTTACCCAATTCCATATTCAAAATCTTGTCGTCGCTGGCCTTGATGCCACTGCGGTCGACCCAGACCCAGCGTCCACGGCTGCCGCGAAAGAGGGTTCCCAATTCGCCGGGGCTGGGCCAGAAATCGGGCATGTCACTGTTGTTCGCCACCGTAAGTTTTACACCGCCCTTATAGGTGCTGGTAAACATATAGCGGGCGGGCGCGTTGTAGAGGTTGTTGCGCTCTTTGACCGGATCCCAACGGATGCCTTCCACTTCTTTTGGGCCCGTGTTGTCCCAATCCATGCCCATGTGGGCAATGTCGCCATGGTGACCGATCCAGTCCATCATCTGGCCACCGCCAAAGCCCAACCACCAGCGCCAGTTCCAGTGGCAACGTTCGGGATGGTAGGGTGCCCACTCCGCCGGTCCCACATACATATCATAATCGAGCTCCGCAGGAGGGGCGGGAAATTCATCCACCCAGATGGCGTTGCCATAATCGGGCAATGAAACGTAGATATCTTCCACATGACCAATGTAGCCATTGCGCACCAGTTCGCAGCCCCGCTTAAAGTTTGGATTGGAGCGTTGCATGCTCCCCACCTGGAAGACGACGTTGCTGGCTTCCACGGCCTTTACCACGGCCTTGCCTTCACCGAGGGACCAGGTCAGGGGTTTTTCACAATAGATGTCTTTGCCCCGACGTGCCGCTTCGATACATACCAGCGCATGCCAGTGATCGGGGGTGGCAATGATGACCGCGTCGATATCGTCCCGGGCCAGGAGTTCACGAAAGTCGTGATGGGTGGCGCAGGCGGTGTCGCCATAATAGTCGTCTACTTTCTTCTTGGCTTCATTGAGGCGATTCTGGTCTACGTCACAGAGGGCCACGATCCGGGTGTTTTCATGTTTGATAGCATTTTCGGTGAGCCCGCCTGCCTGGCCACCGGTGCCCACTACGCCGATATGAATCTTATTGCTGGGGGCCGTTTTTCCATCGGCACCCATCGCCACCGAGGGGATAATGTAGGGTGCGGCCATTGCTACGCCGACGCCACCGATAAATTTTCTTCGTGACATGGTCATGATATTTTCCTTCTCGTTGTCCATAAGAATCCACACCGGCAGGGTGCCAGCCGGATGAGTATACGTGCTCAATTTTACTTAGACAACGGAGAAGGCCGGGAAGTTTCCATAATGGCACGGAAGGGGAATTTACCGAAGACAAGAATTGACCTCATCGGCCGGTGGCCCCCGAAAAAGACAACACGGGCACGTCCGCAAGGACGTGCCCGTATTTAAATCATAGGACAGGCCTCAGGTGCTCAGTATTTGAAGGACATCCAGCAATTCGGGTTTAAACTGGGTGCGGTTTTCCCAAGCCTCGCTCAAAGGGCACAGCACCATTTCCTGATTGCGAATACCCACCATTTTTCCGCTCTCGCCTTCGAGTAAGGCTTCTACGGCACGAACGCCCATGCGACTGGCGAGGACGCGATCAAATGCCGTGGGACTACCGCCTCGCTGGAGGTGTCCGATGATGGTTACGCGGGAGTTTTTGAATTCGGAGGTCTCTGCCACACGTTGGGCGATGGTGAGGGCGTCGCCCGCATCATCGCCTTCGGCGACGACGACAATCATAGACGTCTTCCCGCCCTTTTGACCGGTCCGAAGGGTTTCAATAAGTGCAGGGATGTTGGTGGGCCGTTCCGGCACCAGGACCTCCTCGGCACCGCCCGCGATAGCGGTAATCATGGAGATATAGCCACTGTGTCGTCCCATGACCTCCACAAAAAAGACCCGGTCGTGGGAGGCGGCAGTGTCGCGGACCCGGTCAATGGCTTCCATGGCCGTGTTGATGGCCGTGTCGAAGCCGATGGTATATTCGGTGCCGCCGATGTCGTTGTCGATGGTGCCGGGCAATCCAATGCAGGTGATGCCGTGCTCCGTATAGAGCGCGTGGGCACCGCGATAGGAGCCATCCCCGCCGATAACGACGATGCCCTCAATGTCCCATAGGCGGAGTCGGTCTGCCGCCTTCGCCCGACCTTCCAGCGTCATGAATTCCATACAACGGGCGGAATGGAGTATGGTGCCGCCTCGATTGATGATGCCACTCACCGAACGGGCGGCCAGGATTTCCATCTCGCCATCGATCATGCCCTGGTAGCCCCGGTGGATACCGATCACCTCCAGTCCCTGATTGATACCGGCCCGAACGACAGCACGGACGGCTGCATTCATACCGGGCGAGTCCCCACCACTGGTCAATACCCCGATTCGCCTCATTTCTTTTTTCCTTTTGTCTTTTTAGTCACTTCAGGTGCTTTTTCCGCAGGAGGCTCTTCCACCACTTCCGCTTCGGGAAGGGAAGTGAGCTCACTGAGGGGGCCGGCCTTCGCAGCAAATTCCAGGGCCCGGGCACGCCATTCCGCCAGGGCGGCCACCGCGTCTGCCTCAATACGCCAATCGGCATGGGCCAGGGCTTCCGATTCATCCATCAGACGGCGCACCTCAGCAACGAGCCAGTCGCCCCGTTCGCGGGCCTGGGGCGTCAACGTCGCTCCGGTAAGATAGGCGCTCACAAACTCTTCGCACCGGGCCAGGGTATCCTGCAAGGGCTCCAGAAAACTCGCCCCGAGGGCGGCTTCCAACTGGCACAGGGTGCGGGCGAGTTTGCCCAGCCGGGCCAGCGCCGTGGTGGCAATCGGTTTGGTCAACTGTCCCGCATGCCAGCGCTCTTCAATTTCGGGAAAGGCCCGTAACAGTGCAAAGAACTGAACCCGACTGGAAACGTCGGCGGGATCGGCTGCGATAGTGGTGAGGGTCTTCCGCAGGGCCTCGGACCAGGCGGGGTTGAGGCTGGCATCGTCCAGGACCTCTTTAACTTCTCGCTTTGCCCGACTGACCAGTGTGGCCTTCAACACGGGCCCGCCGAGGCCGGTGATATAGAGGAAATTGTTGGAGAGGGGATGGGTCCAGACTTTCTCACCCGATTTGCTTTCCAGACTGTTTCCCCATGCGTCCATCAGGGAAAAGGGGTGGGCACCCGACCAGGGAAGTTCAATGGTCGACGTGTCGTCGGTGCGCCACGATACGGCCCGCCAGTGGTTGCCAGCGGCGAAAATCTGGGTGCGGGTCGTGCCCGGTTGGGGAATACGCCCTGCATAGGTGCCGGGGGAAATTCGATGGATCAATCCATTCAACTGCGAAAGGCCCGGTTGCAAGGTGTCCTGGGCATAGACCAGTTCCACGGGAAAGGAAAGGGATGCTGCACCTTGGGCCATAAACTCGAAAATCAGGGGAAGAAACTGGTCCGGCGACTGAATCGTTTCGGCGGGGATAGTGGCTTCCAGACGTGCGGCGTCCAGCCCATGTTCGAGCAAAGATTCATGGAGTGTGCCAAAGGCCTCGGGCGATTCGGCGACAATGAGGTGATGGCCCAGTGTTGCCCGCTCCAGGGCCGCGTCGACGGGGACCGGCTCACTGAAAAGTAGTCGAAAGGGCTTCTGGCAGGCCAATCCGCGGAAGGTCTCCAGGATATTCGCGGTGGAGGCGGCACTTTTGCCCGGGCGAAGGGCCCACCCGGCAAGGACATCGCAATAGGATTCGCTGATAGCACTCGCGGCGCGTACGTGCTCCGGGGAAGCGGTAAGGACGACAATCGCGTGCATGTTCAGGGTGCGAAGGGTGTCCAACAGGACTGACAGGTCGGGATGGGTAACGGGGATGCGTACCGTATCGATAGCAATCCCATGGAGTGCCAATAAGGCGTTTCGGTCCAGCGAATCGCCATAGGCCGACAAGGTATAGGGCAAATCCTCCATGGGGCGGTCAATGCGAAACCCGGTGGACGTGAGGGTTTCTGTCACATCGGCCACCGTGATATTCATTGACACGGACCAGGGGCCACGGATTGTGGGTAGATTTTTTAAGGCGCACCAGCGACTGATTTTGGGGCCGAGGTTTACCTCCTCCAGCCGCAACGTGATGGGTGCCTGGGCGTCGTAGTCCGGCGTTGCGGTAAGTTCGATATCCGCCACGCAGGGGGTGTCGCTGCGCACCTCAACAATCAGGGGATCATCCAGATAGCTGTAGGGCAGCGGCTGATCCGGTGAGACCGTAATTTCGAAGGCACTCAGCAGGCAGAGGCCCATGACGGCGAGGGCGCTCATAATCCCCTCAAGAACGGATTGGAGGCCCGTTCCTTGCCTATGGTTGTTGCGGGGCCATGGCCGCAGTAAACAATCGTCTCATCGGGCAGGGGCAATAATTTGGTCTTAATGGACTGGAGCAACTGTTCGTGGTCGCCGCCGGGTAGATCGGTCCGACCGATGGATCCGTTGAAGAGCACGTCGCCGCCAATCACAAAGCCGTCACCCACCAGCACTACATGGCCCGGGGCGTGACCGGGGGTATGAAGTACCTTCATCGTGACACTACCTACCGTGACCGTGTCGCCTTCTTTGATAAATTGGTCGGGATCCGGCGATGGCTCAACGGGATAGCCAAACATCACGCCCTGCTGTTCCAATGCCTGGAGCAGGGGCAGGTCCGCTTCATGGCAGACCAGGGGCGCGCCCGTAGCGGCCACCATGCCCGCGTTGCCGCCGCTGTGGTCGATATGACAGTGGGTGTTGAAAATCATCGTAACCGTATCATCCGCCACACACTGTTTTAGTTCCGCCGTTGCCTCGCCCGGATCGATGACCAGGGCCTCGCCACCGTCTTTGAGCACATAACAGTTCATCATGAACGGCGTCATTTCAAAAGAGAGTAGTTCCAAACCGGTAACTCCAAGTAAGGGCTTTATCATCCTGTCAAAGGATACCAGTATACCTGATTTTGATAGGGTAAATGGACTAAGATAGGGGAGATGTCGGCGTAGGCCCCACGTGTTTGCCGAGTTGGGCGGGTACCTGTCGGTCTTGACCGCGCGCCCTCGCAACGCCTTCGAAGGCCGACACACCGGTTTCCGACCATGTCCGCGAGAAGAAACCTATTCTCACAAGACCAATGACACAACCCCGGAGTTTTCCATGAATTGGCTACCCCTCTTTAT
>CAXBPH010000160.1:0-15646 GCA_963977445.1 uncultured bacterium
GGAACTGGACTGCCCGGAAGAAATGCGTCTCGAACATCGCTTTCTCGATCTCCGTCGCGAGCGCCTTCACAAAAACATCATGCTCCGCTCCCAGACGACGGTGATGGTCCGTAAGTATATGACGGACCGGGGATTCACGGAATTCCATACGCCCATCCTCACGAGCTCCTCCCCCGAGGGTGCCCGTGACTACCTGGTGCCCAGCCGTCACTATCCCGGCCAGTTTTACGCCCTCCCCCAGGCCCCCCAGCAGTTCAAGCAGCTGCTCATGGTTTCGGGATTCGACAAATACTTCCAGATTGCCCCCTGCTTCCGCGATGAAGACTCCCGGGCCGACCGGAGCCCCGGCGAGTTCTATCAGATCGATATTGAGATGTCCTACATCACGCAGGATGAGCTCTTCGTCGAATTGGAAGGCCTCCTCTGCACCCTCTTCAAGGAACTTTCCACCAAGAAGATCGTGGCCGAAACCTTCCCCCGCATTCCCTTCCTGGAAGCCATGGACAAATACGGCAGCGACAAGCCGGACATTCGCTTTGGCCTGGAAATGGTCGATTGCACCGATCTCTTCGGAAGCTGCGACCTCAAGGTGTTCAGCAGCCAGGTAGAGACCGGTGGCGCGGTGAAGGTCATCAACGCACCCGGTGCGGCGTCTCAGTCCCGCAAGTTTTTCGACGACGCAGAGAAGTTCGCCAAGTCCCAGGGGGCCCGTGGGCTGGCCTGGGTCGCGTTACGAGACGGCGAAATGAAGGGCCCCATCGTCAAGTTCCTGAGTGAAGATGAAAAAGCGGCCCTCACCGAGCGCATGGGTGCGAAGGAGGGCGATGCTCTCTTCTTCGGTGCCGGAAAGCGTTCCGAGACCAATGAACTCCTCGGCAAGGTCCGTGGGTATCTGGGCAACGCCCTGGACCTCATCGACCCGACGCTGGCTTCCTTCTGCTGGATTGTCGACTTCCCCATGTTTGAGTACAACGACGAACTCAAAAAGGTGGACTTCAGCCATAACCCCTTCTCCATGCCCCAAGGCGGCATGGAAGCGCTGGAAACGATGGACCCCCTCGACGTCCTGGCCTATCAGTACGACATCGTGTGCAACGGCATTGAGTTGAGCTCCGGCGCCATTCGTAACCACCGCCCCGACATCATGCTCAAGGCTTTTGAGATTGCCGGCTATGATGAGGAAGTGGTAAAGAACGAGTTCCCGGCCCTCTGGAAGGCTTTCCAGTTTGGCCCGCCCCCTCACGGAGGCATCGCCCCCGGACTCGACCGCATTGTCATGTTGCTGGCCGACGAGCCCAACATCCGCGAGGTCATTGCCTTCCCCCTCAATCAGAAGGCACAGGATCTGCTCATGGCGGCACCCAACGCGGTCAAGCAGGGTCAGTTGGATGAACTCCACCTGCAGATTAAGTATCCGCCCGCGCCAGAACCCAAATAATCCTCTGTAAAAACCACATGCGCCAGGTAAGCCCCGATGGGTTGCCTGGCGCATTTTTATTGGAGAGCGATACGCTCAGGTCTGTTTAAAGTGGGGATACACCACGCCACAATAGACCAGCGTTAATATCGCAATGGTCAGGAAGACACCCATGTTCAAGCCGCTTGCCAGAAAGGGCATTCGAACGACTTCATAGCGACTGGGATCTTCGGGGTCATAGCGAATATGAAGCATGTTTCCCGAAGGAATCTGGGCGGGACGTGTCGTGTGCGGGGTGTGGCCGCCAACTGACGCCTGGGCCACCGACGACGACGACGGGTTGGAACGGCCCGCCCCTGGGCTCGCTCCGACACCCGGTGTCGTAGATTGGGCGCGCAAGCGGGCCAGGGTCGCATCGGAGAAACCCGCAAGATCAGCCGCCTGCTCATAGTTGCCCTCCCGCAATAGACGCTCCACATCTTCCGGAAAATCGTGGATACTCTTATAACCCTGCGCACGAAGCAAATCCAACACGGGGCCCGGCACCTGGTCAAAAGTTGCCACCCCTTTTCGGCGTAACATGGCCTGCAATTCCGGGGGAAGATCCTTAAAGCTGAGATAGCCTTTTTCATGCAGAAGCGTGTGAACTTCTTTGGGCAGGGCACCAACGAGCGCCCGGGTAACACGGTCAACCCGGGTAACACCCCGATAGGTGTGGCCACCGACTACGTAATCAAAATGTATTTGCATGGTCGGACGGGACGCTTCTATCAGACGGGTGTTTTCCACCAGAGACGCCGCATAGACGCGGGCAGGCATCGTAACCCAATGTGACTTGGGGGCAAGACTCCACCAGCCGAAACCCGTCAGGCACGTCAGGCCCAGCAACAGCAAAGCGAGGTACTCGAGGAATCCGAATCGAATTCCCCGTGATTTTTGTCTGAATCCCACAGGCGCTCCTACCCATATTGACTGCCGCACGTCGTGCGATTATGTCCGGCTTCGCCTTTTCATCCGGGGATAAATTATGACAAGGCCCCCCCAGAATACTATCAGAACCATCACCAGCAGGCGCTGCCACACCACCGGCAAACCACCATATTTCCCATGAAGCCGACTCCGGCTGGGACTGTCGCGATCATACCACACCAACAGCGGATATCCCGGCGCAACGATACGTTCGACATCATCTCCCCGAAGTCCATTGGGCCCCGGTTCATGGGGCCAATCACCCTCCCAGGTGCTGCCATAGCGAACCCCGTCAACGATGTATTGATAATTTACTCGTACCAGGTGCTCAGCGGCCAACGCGGTATAGGCGGGTGTATACAAGCGCACATCGAGTATCGTACCCGACGTCGCAACCCAGTTCATGCGGGGAGTACCAGACAGGGATACCCACAGACCCAGTGCGACAACACCAAAAAGGGCCAACGTAAGACTCTCCGCAACTCCGGGCTGGAATCGCGCTTTGTGCGGGTGAAGTGACATCGCTCAATCTCGAACGCTCCACCTCTATTCTAGCACTAAAGTCCCGCCAGGCAGGGTATTATTATCGGCGTAGCGCGCCGTTCTGCCTTACCCACCCTGCGGGACGACCCCTTACTGTACGTGCGTGTCCAGCTTTTTCTGGACGTCCGTCATTTCGGGATCCAGCCGGATGGCCCGGGTCCACTCTTCGCGCGCACGCTCCAGGTCGCCTTTCAGCAAATAGGCATCACCCAAATGCTCGCGCAATACCGCGTCGTCGGAATCCATGGTGAGAATGGCTTTTTGGATGTTCTTAACGGCCTCGTCGGCCCGACCCAGTTTATAATAGACCCAGCCGAGGCTGTCCAGGTAGTAGGGATTCTCCGGATCGGCCTGGAGGGCACTATCCAGTAATTTCTGGGCTTCCTCCAGCTTTACCCCTTCTTCCGCATACAGGTAGGCCAGAAAATTCATCACGTCGGGCATGTCGGGCACAATTGCCAGATAGGCCAGCAGATGCTTCTCGGATTCCGCAAAGTGCCCCAATTCTTCATGGCAAAGGGCGAGATAGTAGTGAACCCACTGGTCTGCCGGATAGGTTGCCAATACCGCGTCCAACACGGTGATAGCTTCCTCTTGCCGCTCCATCGCCATCAGAACGCGGGCACGAACCAGCAACAAAACCCGGGACTCCGTATCTTCAAGGAGGGTTCCAATCTCGTCATTCAACCACGTTCCCGTATCCTGGCTACCAAACAAATAGAACAGATTATTCAGGTAGAGACCACATTCCGCATCCAAATCCCCCTCCATCGTGTCCAGGTTCTTACCCAGCAACTGGGCCGATACACCTTTTTTCTTCATGGCAATCGCCTGCAGAATCTGGTCAAAGTAGTGACCGCCTTCGGGGGGAGACAACTTATCCAGATCATCCAGTCGGTTTGCCCGAATACGCAGATACATGGCGGCAATATGATGCTGGGGCTGGGCCTGATTGGAATTAAGAATCCGCTCATAAAGCCCGATGGCCTGCTCGAATCGCCCGGCCCGTGCCTGGGCACCCGCCAGGTTGTCGGCGGCATCCATATCATTGGGACGACGTTGCATATACGTGCGCAGTTGTCCAATACACTCTTCGATCTGATTGGTTTCCAGATAGAGGATTCCCAGGAGGTACTGGGCCCGGACCAACTTGGGATTGAGCTCTGCGGTGCGGCGCAATTCTTCGATCGCGCGCTCTTTGTGTCCCACCCGAATCAAGGCCAGTGCGAGCTGATAGTGCAGTCCCGCTGATTCCGGACTCAGTTCAATCAGGCGCTCGTAGATATCCAAAGCGGCGGTCAGGTCATTGCGCGACTCCTGCAACTCCACCATGGCACCATAACCCATGACATTTTCCGGCTCCAGGGCAATGGCCTTCTGAAAGGATTCCATGGCATCGTCGTAGCGCTTGAATCGGTGGTATATCTCGCCGAGAACAATGTGCAGATTGGCCTTATCGGGCTGCTGCTTCACCGCCTGCTGGCACATCTCCAGGGCGGCTTCAAAATTTTCCTCGCGCAGATAGGCCTGGATCAGCTGGATGGTGGGTGTGACCGCCTGGGGATCGAGTATCGGCACCTGAGACATGGCCTTCAGCGACGCTTCCTTGCGCCCCTGGTTGGCGTAGATCACCGCTTCGATATAATGAGAAATGGCCTGGGCTTTGCGCTCGGTGGCCTTCCCCTGGCGCCATCGGGCACCACTTTCCAAACCAACGGCCGGTGTGGAAGAGCAGCCACACACGGTCAAAACGATTGCCAGAATCATTGTCGACTTCATTGCACGTATCATCGTGTCACGGACCTTTCCGGGTCACTGCATGCCCGATCGTTAAAACAGGGTACCCGAGTCCGGGCGGTGGCTCAACGGTGCAAAACTCATCCGATGGATGGGACAAGGTCCATGCGCCGCGATCGCCTCCAAATGGGCGCGCGTACCATAGCCCTTGTGTGCCGCAAAACCATATACCGGGTAGGTCTCACTATATTCCTGCATCAAGCGATCCCGGGTCACTTTGGCCACCACACTAGCGGCCGCGATGGACTGGGAACGTCGATCTCCCTTTATAAGGCGCTCCTGAGGGGGAGCCAGCCCCGGAACCTTGAATCCATCTATCAGGAGATAGTCGGCCCCGGGCGAAAGATCTTCAATCGCCCGCGCCATGGCCTGGTAGTTGGATTGTTGGATACCGTAGCGGTCAATATCGGCCGGAGAGACAATGCCTATCCCAACCGTATGGGCACCTTGCGTAAGGATTTCGAAAAACGCTTCACGCTGCTCATATGTTAGCTGCTTGGAATCATTAATTCCAATTATGGGCTCGGCAAGGATGACGGCCGCCGCAACGACCGGTCCGGCAAGGGGACCACGCCCCGCCTCATCAACCCCCGCAATCCGTTGGAAGCCCAATGCTTCGGCAGCCCGCTCAAATTGAAGCATGGACTCGCCATGGGCCCGCTCGGCGTCACGCCTGGCCTCACGACGTTGGAGAGTTCGGAGAAGTGCCTGGGCGCCGGCCCGGGGATCGTCGGCCAGGGCACCCATGAGGGCCGCCACATCGCAGGATTCGACCTGGGCGGCCGCACGAAGTTCGCTGAGGCTTAATCGCGTCAAGGGAGGGCCTCCTCGGGTCTGGCAATGTGTAACGGGAGCGTACACATACAAAAAAGCGGGTGGATATGGCATCCACCCGCCCAAACTTTCAAACGTATTAACAACGGCGTGGCCTTATTTGGCCTGACGCTGCTTCGCCTTAACGCGGGCAGCTTTACCAGCGCGATCGCGGAGGTAGTACAGCTTGGCGCGACGTACTTCACCTTCGCGGCTCACTTCCACCTTCTCAACGCGGGGGGAGTGGAGGGGGAATACGCGCTCTACACCTTCGTTGAAGGCAACACGGCGCACGGTGAAGGTAGCATTGGGGCTCTCGGCGCGCTTGCGGGCAATTACAACGCCTTCGAATACCTGAACACGTTCCTTTTCACCTTCAACAATGCGGAAGTGAACACGAACGGTATCACCCACGTTGAATTTAGGAATGTTCTCGGCAGGTTTCATTTGTTGTTGACTTACAAGGTCTACGAGGTTCACGGCTATTTCTCCCTCTCCGAAATCGGAGCTTCATGCTCGATTTCGGCGAGCAGTTTTTTCTCTTCTGGATCTAAATCTACCAATAGGTCCGGTCGGCGCATCAAAGTTGCCCGGAGGGCTTCTTTCCGGCGCCAGCGCCGAATGGCAGCGTGGTTGCCTTCGCGCAGAACGTCGGGCACGGCCCATTCGCGAAATACCGGCGGTCTCGTGTATTGGGGCGGGCCGAGTCTTCCCGTAAAAAACGAGTCGGTCTCGACCGATTCCCAGTCACCAATGACGCCAGGCACCATCCGACTGATAGCCTCTACCAGCACCAGCGCGGGCACTTCACCCCCACTGAGCACATAGTCACCAATAGAAATCTCTTCTGTCACGAGCGAATCGGATATGCGCTCATCCATGCCCTCATAGCGGGCACACAGCAAGACCAAATCGGGGGCTTCTGCCAGTTCACGAACCTTCTGCTGGGTCAAACGCGCACCACGGGGTGACATGAGGATGACCCGCTTCAGCGAGTTCTGCGATCTTAAACTTTCAACAGCGGCGAAGATGGGCTCACATTTCATGACCATTCCTGCGCCACCACCATAGGGACTATCGTCGACACTACTATGTTTGTCGGTCGTAAAGTCTCGTATATTCGTCAACACAACCTCGAGCAGTCCGTCTGCCTGGGCTTTGCCCAGCAAACTGGCCGCCAGCGGTCCCGCCAACATCTCCGGAAAGATACTGAGGATGTCTATGCGCATACCTCATCTCCCGGAATTCAATCTTCAACCACGTAGGGCCCGATATCGCCCACACGCATCTCTCGTCGCTCTAAATCCACCGACTCAATCACGGCATCAATGGCAGGCAATATACTCTGACCACCATCAGGTCGCTCCACGGCAAACGCATCGTTTGCGGGGCCTTCAAAAACCTCGTTGATGATGCCCAGCACCGTACCATCCGGCAATAACACCCGATAGTCCAACAAATCCCGGACACGAAACTGGTGACCCGGTCGGGGCGGCAATTCATCTTCCAGCATCAGCACCGTCGCACTACGCAGCAACCCCACAATATCTCGCGATATGCCGGGCGCTAGTCCAACGATAGCCACGTCGCCATCTATCCGCACCTTCGTCACCTTGCAACGCAAGGGTTCGTCGGCACCACGATGAAACCGAATCCACTCCAACGGTGGAAACACATACTCATAACCAGACCGCACGCTGACCCGTACTTCACGGGCGCGGGTGTTGGTGGAGCGTACACGCCCCACCTCTAACCAAGTTTCGGCCATGAGCAGGTAGACACGTCGATTACTCGACGATCTCCAGATTCACGTAGACTTTGGCTTTGGCAGCAGCTGAACTTACGAGCGTCCGGATGGCTTTGGCGGTTCGACCGCTTCTGCCAATAATCCGACCCATGTCTTCGGGGTTTACCTGAAGCTCGTAGTTCTGGCTCTCTTCGCCTTCAATGAGACGCACCTGGACATCTTCCGGGTGTTCCACCATCTTTTTTGCGATGAATTCGATGAGTTCTTTCACGAAATCTTATTCCGCAGGTGCTTCAGCGGGTGCTTCTTCAGCAGACGCTTCTTCAACAGGTGCTTCCTCGACCGGAGCTTTTTCTTTTACGGGAGGAGCCGCATTGAAACCCTTGTCAACCACGACACCATGGGTGTAGGTGCTGACGGCTTCTTCGGGCACGGTGCCTTCGGCAAAGTGCTTCATTACACCGAGCTTACGCAGAACGCTCTTGGCCGTATCGGAGGGCTGAGCACCCTTGTTGAGCCAATCGAGGGTCCGGTGTACGTCGACTTCCGAGATGGGCTCGGGGCGCGCACAGGGATGGTATACGCCGAGATTCTCGATCTCAGGTCCCCGATCCCGGTTACGGGAGTCGATAACGACAATACGGTAGTAAGGACTGTGGGTGCGACCACCCCGACGCAAACGAATTGCTGTTGCCATGATTTTCCTCTTTAATCGGGTGGTTACTCCACCCGGACCCGAAGGCCATACTGTTGTGGCAGCCCTGTATCGGCACTACCCAAGACACGTTTATCGGTATTAATTTAATTAACGAACGCCACGTGGACCGGCACCGCCGCCCCGCAGGCGACGACCACCTTTCATCAGGCGTTTCATCATTTTCTTCATCTTCTCAAAATCTTTCAGCAGCCGATTCACTTCCTGAACGGAAGTGCCGCTGCCCAGTGCGATGCGCTTACGGCGGCTACCATTAATGATCTTCGGACGGTGCCGTTCTTTGGGCGTCATCGAAAGTATGATCGCTTCCGTATACTTCAGCTCCTCCTCCGCCGCGTCATTCATGCTGTCCATATCAGGACCAAGCATCTTGCCCATACCGGGGATCTTTTTCATGAGATCGCCCATAGAGCCCATTTTCTTCACTTGACGCATCTGCGTGAGGAAGTCATCCAGATCGAGGTCGCCTTTTTTGACCTTCTTCTGGAATTTAACCGCCTCCTCCTTATCCACCACCTCCTGGGCCTTCTCCACCAGCGATACGATATCGCCCATACCCAGAATCTGATCGGCCATACGACGGGGATGGAATACATCCAACGCATCGAGTTTTTCGCCGACACCCACAAACTTGATGGGGCAACCCGTAACTTCAATCAGGCTGATGGCCGCACCACCGCGGGCGTCACCGTCCATCTGGGTCAGCACTACACCCGTCAAGGGCAAGGTTTCATTAAACAGTTTGGCCGAATTCACGGCATCCTGGCCCGTCATTGCGTTCGCAACAAAGAGCACTTCGTGAGGCTTTACCTGGGCGTGTATGCGCCGCAGCTCCTCCATCATCGTTCCGTCGACGTGAAGACGTCCCGCCGTATCCAGAATGATGACATCGCAGCCACGCATCTGCGCTTCGCCGCGGGCCATCAGGCAGGTATCCACCGGATCGGCATGCTCACCCAGACTGAACGACTCAACGCCCACCTGCTCCGCCACCACTTCCAGCTGCTTTATGGCCGCCGGACGATATACGTCAGCACCAACCAGCAAAGGACTCCGGCCTTTTTTCTTGAGCTGAAGCGCAAGCTTACCGGAAGTCGTCGTCTTACCTTGTCCCTGCAGACCCACCATCATGATGATGGTCGGTGCTTTGTCCGCCATCGTCAGGGGGACACTGCTGGAGCCCATGATATCTACCAGGGCTTCGTGAACGATCTTTACGATCTGCTGGCCCGGCGAAACGCTGTCGAGCACTTTTTCACCGGAGGCCGTCTCTGTAATGTCGTCGATAAATTTCTTAACGACATTGAAATTAACATCAGCCTCCAGCAACGCAAGCCGAATTTCCTTCAGCGCGTCTGCCATATTCGCTTCGGTCAGGCGCCCCTGACCGCGAATATTCTTAAAGGCCGATTCTAATTTCTTGGAAAGACTTTCAAACATAATGCCACATCAATACGCGCCGGGCGGTCAGCCCAGAATCGCGTGTCGCCCTCCACGGGGATCCGAATCGGAATCTCCCCTACCCAAGTATCGGATCAGGCGATCAACTTGTTCACCGTTGATGGCCACATCGTGCTTATCACTCATCTGCATGGAAAGACAGGCTTGAAAACGCCGGCGCTGACGGAGATCCGCCCCAATTCGCAGGGGGCGATCACTGGTCAGGCCCATCGCATTGCGCAAGCGCCCGATGGAAGCCAGGTTCTGGCCGCCCATACGGTTGTCCAGTTCTTTAACGTCCCAACGGCGATGACCCAGCTCAACAGATTGGCCTACACCCATACGAACGTCAGGCCAGGCATCGGCTACGGTATCATCCCGCTCGAGTCCAGGCGTTTCATCCAGGAGGGCGTGAAGCTCATCCGCCAACATAGCACCCGACATTTCCGGGGCCCGACGGACGCGATCCAGTACCAGATCAACGAACTGGCGATGACAATCTTCGCGCACTTCGGCTTCCTGGAGACAAATCTTCAGCGCACCGAGACACGCACCAAGCAGGGCAATCGACACCACGTCGGCTGCCCGTAACTCCGTGAGAATCGCATCGACACGGCTATAAAATGACTTATCAAACATTGTAAAGGGGGAGTCTCTTTATTATTCAGAAAAACGACGGGTCACAATCCGCTGTCGAGAGACAGATCGCTCCTGTGACCGGTCGGGAAGTATAGCATGCCCTCACAATATTGTTCAAGTGACCTGCACCATTCAATTTAGGAGTACGTTGGGTCCTCCCCATCCACCCCCCATCGCTTCATTCAGCAACGCACCCGCCCGCCAACTCTGCGGTTTGCCACCACCCCTAACTACCGTAAAAATAAACACTTGCGTCTGAAGGTCGTCAAAAGCTAGCATAAGCATCGAATAAACGAGGGCGTCAGGGGTAGTATAAGCACATGATAGAGCAAATTACATACGATGAGCAGGAAATCATCGCTGCGGCCGTCCTCGGAGACCGCCTGGCCTTCGGCAACCTCGTCCGCTTATACCAGCGCCGGGCCTACGCCGCCGCCTACACCTTCGTGGGCAACCGCGACGATGCGCTGGAATTGTCGCAGGATTCTTTCATAAAGGCCTTTCGCGCGATGAAGCGCTTTGATGTAAGTATGCCTTTTTATCCCTGGCTCCATCGAATCATACGCAATACGAGTCTGAACTACTTGAAAAAGAAGAAACGGCGTGGTGAATCCTCGCTGGATCTGATGATGGAGAGTGGTTTCGATGCACAGGACCCGGGCCATACCCCGCTGGATACGGCTAATCGAAGCGAATTACTCCAGCAAATTGAATTTGCCATGACGTCATTGACTGCCGAACAGCAGGAAATCCTTCGGCTGCGCCACTTCATGGAATTGTCCTATGGTGAAATCGCCGCCGCCCTGAATATCCCCCAGGGTACAGTTATGTCGCGACTTCACAGCGCGCGAAAAAAACTGAAAGTCGTCCTGGAATCCCACAGCAAGGAGCCAGCCGCCGTCTAGTCATGAGAACTTGTCCACAGCAGTACAAACGCCACGACGCCCTCGACACCGTCCGGACCGCCCATGGAAGGGCACCGGACGCGTTGCCAATTTTTGATGCGCCAGGCATTCAGAAAGGAGCGACATTGTGAGTCGATGCGAAAACCACTATCGAGTCCTGATTTCCGGGCTACTCGACGATGAGCTCGGCAGTGAAGAAAAGGCTGAGTTAGAAGCCCATCTGGAAACATGCCCGGGCTGCCAACGGGAGCTGAGCAGTATGCGCCGCCTGTTTACGGGCACATCAGAAGCCTTTTGCGGCGAGGAGCTACCAAAAGAAACCTGGGATTCCTTCCTCGATAACATATACAATCGGCTGGAACGAAAGACGGGCTGGGTCCTGCTTATCGTGGGTGCCCTTTGTCTTACGCTCTTCGGAACGTACGTCTTTATTGCTGAGCCTTGGGGATCCGCCTTGATCAAGACACTCGTCGCTACGCCCATAATCGGGCTGACATTGCTCTTCGTCTCGGTGCTCCGTCAACGCCTCGAAGACCTGAAGACGGATCGCTACACCAGGGAGGTCCATCGGTGATAGTTACTACCACACCTGACATACCAGGAAAAAATGTCACCAAGACCTTTGGCATGGTCCGGGGAAGCACCGTTCGTGCGAAGCACCTGGGGAAAGACATCCTCGCCTTTTTTCGAAATCTCGTCGGCGGAGAGATTCCCGAATACTCAAAAATGCTTGCCGAGTCACGGGAGCAGGCCCTCGATAGAATGATGTCGGACGCCAAACAACTCGGGGCCAATGCCGTCGTCTGCGCGCGGTACAGCACCTCCCACATTACGACCGGTGCCGCCGAAATTCTGGTCTATGGCACGGCCGTCCTGGTGGAAAACATCAAAAAAGATTAGCCGTCCCTTGCGGCAGGGCTCAGTCCAGCGTCTCGATGGTACCGCGCTCCACCACAACCAACCGCTCGCCCTTGGTCAGGGTAATTGTATTGTGGGCAGGGTTGTATTCGCTGATGATCCACTCCCCGTGGACCGTATCGCCGATCTGAAACTGGAGTTGCCGCTCGGTCCCATCGGATTGGTGAATCACCACCGAAAAAATCGGACTGGAAGCCTTGGCATCGAGCACCCCCTTCAACTCAATATCCACCCCCTTGGGCGCACTTGGCGTGGGCGGCGGGGTAGCGTTGAGATCGACTCCGGACGCAGGCGAAACAACGGGCGGCGGGGGATCCAATTGAAAGGTGTGTCGCTGCGCCATAATTCCACGCCAGGCCGGAATCAATTGGAGTCGGTATATTCCCGGAGGAAGTTCGTACCCAAATACAGCTTCACCATCTGGAGCCACGGCCAGCCCCATGGCGGCACTGAATTCCGCCTTGTTGCCTGCCACATCTACCCATAAGGGCGCACCGGCATCTGCCCAGGAATTGGCGCCCACCTTATATTCAAGCAGGTAGGACGCGGTGGCTTCATGGGACGCCTGATTGCCACCTATCCAGAAATCGGCATGGCCGTTATTGGCCACGGGCACCTGAACGTCGTAGGTGCCGGATGCGGCAAGCAGTGAAATCCGGGGTGTACCCAATTGGGGCTGGGGCTTGAAAAGCCCAAAGAAATCGCTCAACAGCACAAGGGCGATTGCTGTTCCACCGATGAGGTTGGCTACAGCCAGCCAGCGAATACGACCCACTGTCATCAGAGACCAGCAAGCGGCCATACCCAATACGATCCAACCACTGACGGACAAAATCCCCGACAGCGACCGCCACCAGGAATCGTCGAACACGGAGCCATCACCACCGAGACTACGACGGAGATACAAGGCACCAACCAGGGTCAGCGCAAGCCAGAGGATATTGAGGACGATTCCCCGAACCGGGCGAACGACGATAGTTGCCGCCACACCCGCAAGGGTCGCCAGGAGGAAGAGGGCCACCGTGGGCACCGTAAACGCAGAGGCCACACCGCCGGGCGTCTGGCTGGCAACGGGAATCAATATCTTCCCAATCAGCAGGGAACTTCCCCCCCAGGCAAGCCACGAATCCGCACCAAGCCCGCGAAACACGCCGGGACTCGCAAGGCGCTCCAGGAAGGTCCCATGGGGATTGGGCACGTCGGAAACGGCATTTGCATTCAGCGCACGGCTCGCCATGTTCCGCGCCCGCTTCACATCCACCTGGGTGCGGCATATCGCTTCCTCCAGACGCCTGAAGACATCCTGGGCGATCGCGGCGGACTTAAGCTGGCTCGCCATGAAATCCTGATATTTTTTGAGTGCCTTGGAATCTTCTTCGCAGTCCTGGATAACCTGCTCCAGCCGACCGCGATAAAAGGCTACGGCCGTCCGCGTACGTTGTCGTTCTGCTTCCGTATCGGCACGGCGACGTCCGAGTTCATCGACTGTAATAATCCCATCAAGGCCCATACGGTGGAGTTCGTTCAGTAACTTATCCGAACGCTCACGGTCTCGCAGGGCACGTTCCAGTCGGGATACGGCATTTTCTATGGGGAGCCCACTGATTTCGTCGTCCAGCGGAAAGGTGCCGTTTGCCAGATCCATAGGCACATCAGCCAGCGAGACATCATCCAATCCACCGGCCATATGGGGATCTTCCGTCGCCAGCCAGCCCCGCAGATTCTGTTGACGGTAAACCAGCACTTCCCGGCGCTTTCGAAGGGGCAGGGCCGACTTGCTGTAGGCCACGTGCTCCACATCACCCGTCTTAAGCGCGATTTGCAATGCCGTAAGAGAATCCCGGTTGTCCTGCAATTCCGCAGCAACCGAGATGAGTTCGTCCCGTATGGAGCCTTCGAGTTGCTGCCGGGCCTGGCGGGCCAGCCCCCGGTAACTCATCAGGGTCGCTTTGTCCAATTCGACGGGGCGCCCTTCCCGTATGCACTGTAATTGCGCCCGAACGGCGTGCTCATAGTTGCAGAGTTTCCGGATGGGCTCAAATCGCTCAAAGGCCACCGCGGCCAATTGACCACTGTCTCCCCCCAGCAATACGTCGTCCCGCTCTTGCTCACTCCGGGACTCTTCGTTCACTTCGGCAAGATCCGACGGTGCACGCCCCGGTTTCCGCAGAAATTCCGGGCGATCTTTCAGGTGGATGACCAGCTCATCGGGGCCGAGCTCCGTTTCGGAAGGGATTCGGATTTTCTGGCGGCACGCGACACACTTTCCCGGCTTTCCCAGGGAATCGCTGGAAACTTTCATTTTCTGGCCGCAAAGGCAGTAGATTCTCAGTTCAAACGGTTTGGCTTCGGGCATAAGTACATCCTTGCTGGGTCGGCATTACGATATCGCGTCCTACGTAGAAATGCAAGTCATGCGACAGGGGATTCACGGTGCTTTCGGCCGGTATGCATGATGATGGTTGGGTTACTGCGCCTCGGGACTCCGAAACGTGCAAATCGAGGTATGACTTTATTTCAACGGGGCGAACGCGGTACCATATGGCCTTGCAATCCCCCTTAACCGGAGAAATATACCGTGTCGAATGCTGCCATTGACGCCTATTTAAAAAATACGCCCGCCGACGCCATTGATGCCGGCTTCCTCGGCTATATCGCCAACCTTAGCGAAGTCGCCAAAGTCGCCCCGGGTATGGCCAGCGCCGTCGTCCAGGAACTGGCCGATCAGCGCAGTTATCTGAAGCTCATCGCCAGCGAGAACTATTGCTCCCTCAGCACCCAGCTCGCCATGGGCAACCTCCTGACCGACAAATACGCCGAAGGCTTCGCCGGACAGCGCTTCTATGAAGGCTGCGACAATGTGGACGCGGTAGAATCTTATGCCTGCGAAGAAGCCTGCAAACTCTTTGGCGCGGAACACGCCTATGTGCAGCCCCACTCCGGTGCCGATGCGAATATGATTGCCTTCTGGGCCATTCTCACCGCCCGCATCGAAGTGCCTGCCCTGGAAGCAGCAACGTCCAAAGACCCCTCCAAACTCTCTCAGGAAGAATGGAACACCATCCGGGAAGCCCTGGGCAACCAGCGCCTCATGGGCATGGACTACTACTCGGGCGGCCACCTCACCCACGGCTACCGACGCAACCTTTCGGCCAAGATGTTTGATGCCTACAGCTACGCCGTGGATGACGCAACAGGGCTCTTGGACTACGACGCCATCGAGGCCAAAGCAAAAGAAATTAAGCCCCTTATCCTGCTCGCGGGCTACAGCGCCTACCCCCGTCTCATCGACTTTGCCCGCATGCGCACCATTGCCGACACCGTCGGGGCCGTCCTGATGGTGGATATGGCCCACTTCGCAGGTCTCGTGGCCGGCGGCGTCTTCGAAGGAAACTACAACCCCATCGCCCACGCCCATATCGTTACGTCCACCACCCACAAGACCCTCCGCGGACCCCGTGGCGGTATCGTGTTGTGTAAGAAAGAATTTGCGGACTACGTGGATAAGGGATGCCCCCTGGTCATCGGCGGCCCCCTCCCCCACGTCATGGCGGCCAAGGCCGTTGCCTTCACCGAAGCCAACAAGCCCGAATTCAAAACCTATGCATCAAAAATCGCCGCCAACGCCAAGACTCTGGCCCAGGCCCTGGTTGACGAAGGCCTCACCCTGGCCACCGGCGGCACGGACAATCACTTGATGCTGATCGACGTGGGCAAGAGCTGCGGCCTCACCGGACGCCAGG
>CAXBPH010000161.1:0-15612 GCA_963977445.1 uncultured bacterium
GGCACGTTGTTTTTACGTCTTCGACGTAATGCAGGCGAGCCGCCTGCGCTCCCAAGCTCGCGTTTTCGAAGCTGGCAGCCGATTGTCTTGGAAAATCTCCGAGATGAATCTTCGCTTATTTAGACCCTGCTGATCGGTTAGTGCGATTCCAAGAGTGCTGTATATTTCGAAGGCTGCAAGGCGGCCGCGCGCCTGCGGTTGGGGGATTGATGGCGGCAACTTTCCGTGCTCACTCCGCCCCGGCGAAGAGCCGCTGCAGGTCCGTCATAGCGGGATCGGGCATGGTCTCGTAGAGCACCGGATTGTACACCAGACTGACGGGCCCCACACGCTCGCCCCGATACCAGTCGTAGAGCCATTCCGTGCCTTCCGAGCATACTTCCCGGACGGGGAGGAACAGGTGAGCGGCCGCCTCGGAAAGAACGGTCGCCGCCGGGCTGTAGGTCCATACGACGGCTTCCACATCTTTACCCAGCTGTTTCCCCGCGCGTCGGGCCCCATCACGGAGGCTCTCGGCATTTTCCAGGCCGCTTGCGTCCACCAGGGCCGTCACTTCGGGCGGCACCATAAGGCGGTGCACAATACTCGTGTTTCTGGCAACGGTAAAACTACCTGCTTGAAACAAGCTATCAAGGGGTTTTATGCCGGCCTCTTCCAGGGCCCGCAAGTAGCCCCGTCGCCGATCGATGCCGGGTTGATAGCCTGTAAAGCCGCCGAGCATGGCGATAGACCGGTGTCCGCGGTCCAGCAGGAACTTGGTGCTCATGTAGGCACCTTCCTCGTAATCTACCGCCGCGCTGCTACACTCGGGAAAACTGTCCAGCCGTCCAAGGGCAAGATAGGGAATTCCCGATTCGTGAATACGCCGGAGCGTGGTGT
Source organism: uncultured bacterium (assembly GCA_963977445.1). Taxonomy (GTDB): domain Bacteria; phylum Hydrogenedentota; class Hydrogenedentia; order Hydrogenedentales; family JAEUWI01; genus JAEUWI01. The sequence continues at coordinate 880 of CAXBPH010000161.1, forward strand.
CGTTTCCATTCAAAGGGCCCAGCACGACACAGGCGGACATCAAGTTTTCCCAGACGCAACGGGCATAGTCACCCTGGGAAGAATCCGCCTGGGGGTTTATATCGAAGCATAGCCGCTCGCCACGGGCCCCGAAGATGCGACACATTTCCCCGAAGAGCCAGTTTAGGAAGCGATTGGTCGCGGGGAGCACATCGGGCGGGGCGGATTGTATGATTCCGACGCACCCCTTTTTGGTGCCCTGCAGCGCCCGGGATCCACTTTGCGGCTGATACCCGAGCCGGTCAATGACCTCGAAAATGCGCGACCGCGTCCCAGCGCCGACGCCGGGCTTGTCATTGACCGCCAGACTGACTGCGTTGAGGGATACGTCGGCTTCCTTCGCCACATCACGCATGGTCGGCAGTTTCTTTTTTGAGGATGCCTTGTCACTCATTGTGCGTAAACCACTCCTATATAGGAACTTCGAGCTGGATATGTGGTCCCCCTGCACGAAATCTCAACTATTTCGTTACTAAATCATTGCAAATGTACCGAAAAGTAAATTTTGGCTGCACACTTCCTGCTAAAGGCCTTTTATTCATGGTTATTTGCAACTTGACAGAACTTGAATTCAATTAAGTGTAGGGCAAAAGCCATAAAAGTTCAAGTAAAAAACTACTTGACATATTTTATATTCAAGTGTAGCGTAAAAGAGGCAGTGGGAAATACACCCCCAAAAAATTCATTTCTGTTGTACGGCATCGAACAGAAAGGAGAGAGCGAAAACGCCGTAGTGTTAGTTCCGGAATGCCCAGTGCGGACATTACTTTCCATTCATTTGCTATTGAGACGGGCGCTATGCGACGCCAAAAACATAGGAAAAAGCCATGATAAAAAAACGACAAGGTTTTACGCTGATAGAATTACTGGTGGTAATAGCCATCATCGGCATATTGGCAGCCATTCTGCTCCCAGCCCTGGCTCGGGCGCGGGAAGCTGCGCGGCGGTCAAGCTGCCAGAACAACCTGAAGCAAATGGGCCTCGTATTCGCCATGTACAGCAACGAGTCTCGTGGCGAACTGTATCCGCCCAACCACCGCTGGGACGAAAACAGAAACGGCACCTTGCCGAACGGTCACCCAACCCAGGATTTCACACTTGGAGCATGCGAGAGAAAATATTCCTCCAAGTTCCAGCAGTGTCCTGATGGTCCCTCGATATATCCCGAATATATGACCGATCTGATGATTTGGGCGTGCCCATCGGACACGGACGGGCAACACTTTTCGAACGAAGATGCACGTTTCAATATCTACAACGATCCCTCGCAAGGTCGGGATCCCTGTGACTTTGAGAACAAATCCTATTTGTACTTCAATCAGTTCTGGTCCGATGATATCGTCTTTGAAAACGGCACGACGGGCGCGGAGAGCGCCTCCTTTGATCCGACTGCCGGTGCTGATGGTACGGCCAATGGCTACGCCACCGGCTTTAGAACGGCCTTTGCGAATTTTGTCCGAGATAGAATACAGATTGGTTGGGGCACGAACAGTGACCCTGGTTTCATTAACGAGACCATTGCAGGCTCCATGCTTCTCAGGCAGGGTATGGAACGCTTCATGATCACGGACATCAACAATGCGGCTAGCAGCGCAAAGGGTGCCAGTAATATCTGGGTCATGTGGGATGACGCTGCCAAGGAAGATGGCACGCGGAATTTTAACCACGTACCCGGTGGTGGCAACGTGTTGTATCACGATGGCCATGTCGAGTTCCTGAAATACCCCAGCCAATCACCCATGTCCGTGGGCTATGCTTGGTTTCAGGGAAATCTGAGCAGCAAGGCTAGTGATAGTCCTCCCGGATTCTTGTACTAGTCCGCGGGACGAGACCTCCTGAATTATAGTCAGCCAAAAAAAATGGAGGGTGCCTGTTCAGGCACTCTCCAGTCTTTATTCCGCCGTGTATGGGCAATCGCCATTCAATCCCACCCAGCAAGGAACACACTTCATGCGCCGACGATACGCAGCTACCTTACTCGTGGCATTTTCCATTGCCCTCACCGTTGTGGTCAACGCCGCGCCAGGAACGTTGTATCGTGGCCCTTACCTTCAAAACGCCACGCCGACCTCGGTGGTTGTGGTGTGGCGCACCGAGGGTGCCACGGCGCCCATCCTTCACTATGGCTCCAAACCCGACGGTCTGAACAAGACCGTGGCGGGTTCCGCAATAACCTTGCGTGTATCCGGTGATGTCGATGCGCCCGATACGGTACCGCGACTTTATAAAGAGTCTGCTGAGGCTGCGGCAAAGCGACGTGGTGGCGACCACGATCCGTCGACCGCCGCCAATACCTACCAGTATGAAGCCCTCGTATCGGGGCTTCCGAATGATTCCAAGTTTTTCTACGCCATCTATGATGGCGACCGGAAGCTCGCCGGAGGGGACCCGGACCACTATTTCGTCACCCAACGTCCCGCCGGCGCAAAGACCGACATGCGGGTTTGGGTTCTGGGTGACTCCGGCAAGGGCAGCAACGACCAGATAATGGTCTACGACGCCATCGGAGACTATGCGAAAAAGACCAAGCGCCCCATCGATCACTTCATTCATGTGGGCGACATGGCCTACGACGACGGCACAGATTGGGAGTTTCAAAAGCGCTTTTTCGAACCCTACCAAGCCATGTTGCGCAATACCGTCGTCTGGCCCTCCCTGGGCAATCACGAGGGCGTTACTTCCCAGGGTATTTCGGGTTCTGGTCCCTATTTCGACGCCTACGTGGTGCCCATCTCTGGAGAGGCCGGCGGTGCACCGTCTGGCACGGAAGCCTACTATTCCTTCGATATTTCCGAAGTCCATTTCATCTGCATGGACTCCCACGACCTGGACCGGAAACCCGACGGTGCCATGGCCCAATGGCTCCGGGCCGACCTGGAGCAGGCAACCGCGAAGTGGCTCATTGCCTTCTGGCACCATCCGCCGTACAGCAAGGGTACCCATGACAGTGATACGGAACATCGCGAAATAGAAATGCGGGAATCCTTCATGCCGATCCTGGAATCGGCGGGCGTGGACATCACCCTGACCGGTCACTCCCATATCTACGAGCGCAGCATGCTCATGGACGGTGCCTACGCCACGCCAACCGTGGCGGATGGGGTTATCCTTGATGATGGTGACGGGAATCCCCAGGGCGACGGTGCCTACGAAAAGAGCGAAGGCCTGAACCCCAATGAAGGTTCCGTGAACATCGTCGCGGGCCACGGCGGGACCACCAACGGGCGTATGGGCACCATGCCCGTGATGCGAGAAATACTCATAGAACATGGCTCCGTGATGCTGGACATCGAAAAGGATACCCTCACGGGCGTCATGGTCGACAAGTTTGGCGCCTCGCGCGATCTCTTCAGCATTGTGAAGCGGGGCACGGTCAAGCCGACCCGGGTAGAAAACCCCTGGCAGCCACGGGACGATATTTCTCTCTTGACGCGCCTTACCTTTGACTTCGCCGACGATGTCGTGGGAGAGGCCCCCAGGCATTGGCGGGTCGCTAGTGGTAAACAGACGGGGATGACGGTTGGGAGTACGACGGACGGCAAGGGCCGCTATATGCGGGCGCAGGCGACCGGCGAAGCGCTGCTGGGCGTCTATGATAAGGGGAAGACCACCGGATTTCAGTATGAAGCTTACCTTAATTTTTCGGATGCGTCGGCCGGGGCGGCCGGGTGCGTCTTTGGCTACGTCGACGACAAGAATTATTGGCGAACGGTGGTGGACGGGGGCGCGGGCGTGATTCGGGCGAGCCGAATCAGCGATGGCATAGAAACCGTACTCCTGGAGAAGCCCATCGAAGTCGAGCGTGGCAAGACACTCAAGCTTAAGCTGGTGGGGTCGGATGAGAAGGTCGTGGTAGAACTCTCCGGGAACGATGCCTTTGAATTTGCGCCCGGTGCATCCCTGCCGAAGGGCCATCTCGGATTCTACGTTCCTGCAAATAGTGGCGTAGAATTCGGCTCCTTCAGGTTCAGGTTGTTTTAGCGCGCAATGACTACCTGGATGCTACGCTTTTGTACGTTGTTGGCTATGGCGACCATGGCCCTGTCGACTTCCGCCCATGACAATCCCGGCGATGTGGTTCACGCGCTCACACACCGCATCGAAACGGATGGGCCTACGGCGCGTATTCTGGCGGCACGGGCCTTTGAGTATACCTTCCTCCGCCAATGGGACCAGGCCGTGTCGGATTTTGACGCGGCGCTCGAATTGCAGCCGAGCTATGGTGTCGCTCTGACGGGCTTGGCGCAGGCCTTGTCGCACCAGGAGAATTTCAGTCGGGCTGAGGCCGTGGCGAAGCGGGGCCTGGAGCTGGATATTGACCCTGCCCGGCAAGCACCTTTCTGGGCGGCCCTTGCAGAGATTCATACCGTACAAGCGGACTGGTCGCCCGCGCTGTACGCCTGGCGGCAAGCGTTGAAGTCCCCCCGCCCGGAAGTTGACTGGTATCTCAGCGAGGCGGACTGTCTTGCTCACCTCGACCGCTACACCGAGCGGGTTTCCGCGCTCGCCGAAGCAACTACCCGCAATCCCAGTGTCGTTCTCCATCGCAGTTGGATTCGGGCCCTGGTTGATGCGGGGGCGCTGGACGACGCCTCCCGGGAAATAGAGTTGGGATTAGCGGGTGCCCGGTGGAAGAGTTCCTGGCTTTTGCTTCGGGCACGCGTCCATGCCCAGCGTCAGGAGCGCGCCCAACAAGAATCCGATGCCGAAGCCGCTCTGGCAGAAATTCGACAGCGCTGGAACCCGAAACAAAGCGACCAGGACCCGATTCTCGTGGCCGACGCCGGACTGGCGTTCGCCCTGCTCGGGCAAGACACGGTGGCACGGGAACTTATGGACAAAGCACGCGCGCAAGGCGTTTCGGAATCACACCTTACCGATTTGGAGCAATTGATTGGGGAGGCGTCGCTCGCTACACCGTAGCGTCCTCGGGAGACTGTCTTGAATGGCCTTGGGCAACGGTGGACTCCGTTCGCGTGCAGTCACATCACCCACCTGTGGTTCACTTCTTTCCGGACAGTCCATACGTCAGTGCCAAACGAAATTGTCCCGAAGCTCCGCCGGTTGCACATCCTTCCCGTTCTCGGAGTATCATGGGGGGGACGCTCGTGGAACCTGTAGGAGAGCAACGCCTTGAAAACCGCAGTAATTGTAACCTGTCTATGTATCACCTCCGCCCTGGCGGCGGTGGGGGAGGAGTCCCTTTCCTTCAGTCGCGATATTCACCCCATTCTTTCCGACAAGTGTTTTGGCTGTCATGGCCCGAGCGCAAAGGATCAAAAGGGCAAGTTGCGACTCGATGTGCCCGATGGACCGTTGGGTGCCCTGACCCCGCGGGCGGATGGCTTCATCGTGAAGGCGGGGAGTCCCGAGGAAAGTGAATTGTGGCGGCGGGTGACGACGGATGACCCCGATGACTTGATGCCCCCCGAAGAGTCCCATAAGAAGCCCTTGTCGGAGGAGGAGCGCGCCAAGATCAAGCAGTGGATTCTTGAGGGCGGCGAATTTGAACCCTTCTGGTCCTTTATCCCGCCCCAGCATCGGCCACCGGCGGTCCTCCAGAATGGGGCCTGGGGTCAGGGCTATATCGACAACCGCGTGATGGGCCGATTGGAATCGGCGGGACTCCAACCCAAGGCCGAGGCCGACAAGCGGACGCTCCTGCGGCGGGTCACCTTTGACCTCACGGGCCTGCCCCCGACGCTGGCAGAAATCGACGCCTTCCTGAAAGACGATGGTCCGGACGCCTATGAACGGGTGGTGGACGACTTGCTTTCCCGAGGTGCCTATGGCGAACACATGGCCCGCTATTGGGCCGACCTCGTGCGGCTGGCCGACACGAATGGGATGCACAAGGATTTCCACCGCGATTTCACCACCTATCGCGATTGGCTCATACGGTCCTTCAATGAAAATCTACCCTACGACGATTTCGTCAAATACCAGTTGGCCGGGGACCTCTATGCGGAGCCATCGCAGGACCAGCTCGTGGCCTCGGGTTTTAATCGTCTCCACCTGATTATCGACGTGGGCACGGCCCTGCCCGAAGAGAGTCTGCATAAGAACATCCTCGATCGGGTGGCGGCCTACGGGACGACCTTTCTTGGTCTTACCGTGCAGTGCGCCCAGTGCCACGATCATAAATATGACCCCATCAGCCAGAAAGAGTTTTTCCAGACCTACGCTTTCTTTAATAACTTCGATGGGGAAGCGGAAACGACCCGACGTCCGGATCGGGGTTTACAGCCCCCCTTCGTCTATCTCACCAATCCCGCACAGGAGGAAGAACTCGCCGTCTTGAATGGGGATACCGCCCGTCTGGAGGGCATCCGCGCTGCAATCGTCGGCAAGGCGACTCCGACGCCCGAAACCCTGACCAAGGTATCCGTGCCGTGGATTTGGAATGACCCCGCCCTGAAATCCGAGACGGTAGCGTTTCGGGCGAATCTGCACCTGGACGCCGTGCCCGAAAAAGCCCGGGTCCGCTTCGTGGCCATGTCCAGCGCGACCGTCTATCTCAACGGCACCCCCCTGGGTGAGGCGAAAGGCCTGGAGCACGGTATTGTGGCGGAGGTGCAATCCCTTTTGCTTTCCGGCGAAAACCTCATCACGGCAGAGGCCAAAGGAGAGCCCGGCTTTGCCTTCCTGCTGGAATACGAGACGGGGGGCGAGGCCCGCAGCTTCAGTACCGGGGCCGAGTGGCAGATTCGGGCAGGAGGAGCGTCGGGCTGGCAAGGCGCGACAGCCGTTCATACACCCGAACATGAAAACGGATGGACGGAGAAGGTTCAGCCTGAAAATATCGCACGGCTCACGGAAGAAATCGACGACCTGGAAACGGTTCGAAAGACCTTTCTCGATAGTATCCCCGCGGCCATGGTCATGCGGGAGAAAAATCCGCTCCGACCCACGACGATTCTGGTTCGTGGCGAATACGATGCGCCCGGCGAAGCCGTCGAGCGCAATACGCCTGCCGTGCTGCCCGCCCTGGCCCCGAAAGACGGGCCCTACAACCGGATGGATTTAGCGGAGTGGCTGGTGGCCCCCGATCATCCCCTGACGGCCCGCGTGGCCGTCAATCGGCTCTGGCAGCAGTTGTTTGGCGTGGGCCTGGTGAAAACCTCCGAAGATTTCGGCGCCCAGGGCGAAGCGCCGAGCCACCCCGACCTTCTCGATGACCTCGCCCTGCGATTTGTGGAATCGGGCTGGCATATCAAGACACTCATGCGCGATATTGTCCTGTCCAATACCTACAAGCAGCGCTCCGACGCCGCCCCGGAAGAATTTCGCCGTGACCCGGAGAATCGTCTTCTGGCGCGCGGTTCCCGTTATCGGATGGACGCCGAAATGATCCGCGATCAGATCCTGGCGGTGAGCGGTCAGCTCAATGCGACCATGTATGGCCACAGCGTGAAGCCGCCCCAACCGCCCGGGCTCTGGGAGATGGTCAGCATGGATCAGCCCTTCACCTACGTGGCGGACACCGACGACAACATTTACCGCCGCAGCCTGTACACCTATTGGCGACGGGGTATGCCACCGCCTCAGATGACTATCATGAATGCACCCTCCCGGGAGTTTTGTGTGGCCCGACGTGAGCGCACCAATACGCCGCTCCAGGCCTTGCTGCTGATGAACGAGCAGGAGTATTTCCGGTCGGCCACTGCTTGCGTGCAATCGACCCTTGGCGAAGGCATGGATACGGAAAGAGGCCTGTGCCTACTCTACGAGAAAATTACGTCACAGGTGCCCACGCCCGAGCGTGTCGCCCAGATGGCTGCGGCGCTGGTGGACTTTAAGCGTATCTACGCCAATGATCGGCCCTTGACCGAAGCCCTGACGCCGGCAATGGATGAGGCACCCTTTGAAACACGGGTGGAACTCGCCGCGTGGACCATGGTGACCCACAGCCTGATGAACCTCGAACTCGCAAAGGTAAGACGATGACAAACCAGTCTTTTCAACAATTCTGCGACACCATGAATCGCCGCCAGTTTATCAAGCGGGCGAGCATGGGCCTGGGCGCGGCCGCCCTGACCAATCTGGCTCCCACGGCCACGGCGGAACCCCTGACCGGCTATCATTTTACGCCCAAGGCGAAACGGGTCATCTTCCTCTTCATGGCGGGGGGACCCAGCCAGTTGGACCTCTTCGACTACAAGCCCAACCTGGAGCGCCTCCACGGCCAGCCCTTGCCTTCGGAAATCAGCAATGGACAACGGGTAACGGCCATGACGCGGGGCAAAGAACAGGTCATCTGTGCCTCCATCTTCAAATTCGCACCCCAGGGCCAGAGCGGCCTCATGATGAGCGAATTACTACCCCATCTATCCAACCATGCCGACGACCTGTGTCTGATTAAGTCCACCCACACGGGGGCCATCAACCACGACCCGGCAAAGACCTTTTTCTGCACCGGCTCCGAAATGCCCGGCAAGGCGAGCATGGGCTCCTGGCTCAGCTACGGCCTGGGCACGCTGAACAAAGATCTGCCGGACTTTATCGTGTTAAGCTCGGCCTTCTGGTCGGGCAAGGTTAACGTGCAGGCCCTCTACAGCCGCCTCTGGGGCACGGGCTTTCTCCCTTCGAAACACCAGGGCGTGGCCTTTCAGTCCGTGGGCGATCCCGTGCTCTTTCTGTCCAACCCGCCCGGTGTTGATCGCACGTCCCGTCGAAAAATGCTCGACTTCGTGGCACGCATCAATGCGGAGGAAGGCCTCGCTACGGGCGACCCGGAAATACAGACTTCGATTACCCAGCAGGAAATGGCCTTCCGCATGCAGATGTCCGTGCCCGAGCTCACCGACCTCAGCGCCGAGAGCCCTGCCACCCTGGCCATGTATGGACCCGATGTGGACAAGGTCGGCTCCTTTGCCCGCAATTGCCTCCTCGCCCGCCGCATGGCCGAACGGGATGTGCGTTGCATCCAACTGTTTCACCGGGGTTGGGACCACCACACCCGCCTGCCCGAAAATCTCCGTGGTCAGGCCCAGGATGTGGACCAGCCCATTGCCGGCCTCTTGCAAGACCTCAAGCAGCGCGGCCTCCTCGATGATACGCTGGTGGTCTTTGCCGGTGAATTCGGTAGAACGACCTATGCCCAGGGGATGAAGGAAAATGACCGGACGGACTATGGTCGGGACCACCATCCCCGCTGCTTTACGACGTGGATGGCCGGTGGCGGCATCAAAGGCGGCACCAGCTATGGCGAAACCGACGACTTCTGCTACAACATCGTGAAAGACCCGGTCCACGTGCGTGATTTACACGCCACCATGCTCCACCAGCTGGGGATTGATCACAACAAGCTCAACTTCCCCTTCCAGGGCCTGGACCAGAAGCTGACGGGCGTGGAACCGGCGAATGTGATTAAGTCCATCATCGCGTAGTGATTGACCTGGCGACAATTGCTTGTGTTCCCCCGCGTGAAACGGTATTGTTTTCCATAGTAATTCGGTGCCCCCGTGAGAAGTTGTTGATTCGCTTTGCATGGAGCACGTAAGTAATGAGGCCGAAGGCCGTCATCTCCGCGAAGGGGGCTGTCGATTTATTCGACGTCGTCTACCGCGCGGAGTGAAAGCACGTTGCCGTCATCTCCGCGAAGGCGGAGTTCCAGTAACGCGAACACAGAAACCGATGATACCCTCTGGATTCCCGCCTCCGCGGGAATGACGTTACGTCAATTTGTGCGAGGTCAGGCAATTCTGGGGCGTGCCGTTGATCTAAACCAGTGGTCACGGCTCGGGGTGTTACACGCGGAATAAGGAGAAATGCATGACTGAAACTATCACACCCGACACGGTGTGTCACGAGCCGGAGCGGCTGGCCCGACTGCGCCTGGAGGCGCTGCTTCCCTATATACCGAAATCGGCGAAGCGCGTGCTGGATTGTACCGGCGAGTTGTCGGGGCGGGGCGCGGTGCTGAAGGACCACGGCGTCGCCGAGGCTATCGGCCTCGTGGATGCCTCTGCCGGCACGCCCGAGGGCAACGAAGGCTACGATGAGCTCATCATGGGGCCCCTGGACTTTTTGCCCCTGCCCTTTGAAGAAGAATCTATCGACTGCATCCTGCTGACCCACGTCCTGGAGCGATTGCGCAACCCCGAGGCCTTCCTGGAGCCCTTGCTGAAGTGTCTAACGCCCGGCGGTATCGTGGTGTTGACCGTGCCCAACATGCAATATCACAAAACCGTCTTCATGTTGGCCGAAGGCCGATGGGTCTATGGCGACAGTGGAATTATGGCGCGAAAGAACCTGCGCTTTTTCACCGGCTATGAAGTGCGCTGGCTCTTGCATCGCTTGGGCTATACCAATGTGAAGTTTTCCTGCCTGGTGAAAGACGATGAGCGAGCGCTACCGCGTGATAGCGAAGGCTACGTGCGCCAGGGCGACGTGCAGGCCGGGCCCCTCGCCGATGAACACTATATCGCCTGGCTCACGGAGTATTATCTGGTCCTTGCCACCCGTTGATGTCCTGAAAGTTGCTGTACGCAGTTCGTCGGAGTGAAGTCCATGTATCCGTCCATCCGTGATGACATGTTAAGGGTTTTTGATTCTCCCCAAGCCGGACTCCAATACCTGGGCCTCGACGCCATCGAATTGGAAGTATCCCGGGACTTGGAAGTCTTCGCCCTCGATGCCTTTACCCGGGTCAAGCTGGACGACGAAGCTTCCCGTGCGGCCTATAAGGCGGCCCTGGATAGTGCCGGTATCCGGGTGGCCAGCCTGTTGACCATGTGTGACTTCAGTGGTGAAACGCCCGAGAGTAACGTGGCCTGGATGACAGAGGTCGTCGAAATCGCCGACGCCCTGGGGGCCAACAACGTGCGGGTGGACACGGCCATGACGGAAGAGCAGGATCTGCCCTTTGACGTGCGGGTGAAGGTTTTCGTGCGCGATCTGGGCGAAGTTATTCGGCGGACTGGGGGACTCGATGTGGCGCTGGGCATGGAAAACCACGGCTTTCAGGGGAATAACCTGGCCTTCCTGCTCAACATTATTCGGGATATCGATTCCGAGCGTATCGGCATGACCCTCGACACCGGGAATTTTTACTGGCGGGGCTATCCACTCTCGGAAGTCTACGGGATAATCAAAATCCTTGCGCCCTACGCCAAACACACCCACCTGAAAAATATCAATTATCCCGCTGAACTCAGAGAGACGACCCGGGAGAGTGGCTACGAATATATGCGCTACGTGTCTACCCTCGAAGACGGTGATATTGACCATCGTGTCGTGGTGGATCTGCTGCGTGCGGCAGGGTATGAGGGCGACCTCTGTATCGAAAATGAGTCGCTGGAAAACCACGAAACCCTGGAAGGGAAACGTGGTGTCTTGGCGCGGGACGGGGCCCACGTGAAGGCCTTGCTGGCCTGACCCGTCGCGCCCGCTTGCGCTCCCAAGCGCCCGTTCTCGAAGCTGGCAGCCGATTGTCTTGGAAGATGTCCGAGATGAATCTTCGCTTATTTAGATTTTAAGTGCCAGACATGCTGCGCGACCCCGAGCTACGACGGTCGAACCGCGCTGCCCCCGATATTCACCCAGGAAGCTTACTTTTTCATTTCCGCCTGACCATCGTGGATGTGGATCCAGCGATGGGCCCGGGCTGCGAGGGCGTCATCGTGGGTCACGACGACCAAGGTCAGATTGTGTTCCGAATTCAGTTTCCAGAGAAGGTCTTCAATACTTCCCCCGGTCTGTTCATCGAGATTACCCGTGGGTTCGTCGGTCAACACGATGCCCGGTTTGTTGTACAGGGCACGGGCGATAGCGACGCGCTGTTGCTCACCGCCGCTGAGCTGGCCTGGTTTGTGGGTCATACGCTCCGCGAGGCCCACCGTCTCAAGCAGTTCTATTCCCCGCTCCTGGGCTTCTTTGCGGGCCATGCCCATGGCAATGGCGGGCATGGTAACGTTTTCTAGTGCGCTGAACTCGGGCAAGAGGTGATAGAACTGGAAAACAAAGCCCAGTTCCTCATTGCGAACCCGGTTAATCTCCCGCTTGCTCAGGGTCGTCAGATCCTTACCCCGATAAATGACTTCACCACTGCTCGGAGAATCCAGCGTTCCCATGATGTGGAGGAGCGTACTCTTACCCACACCCGACGGGCCGCTGATGGCGAGGATTTCGCCTTCGGCCACATCCAGATTGACGCCCGTGAGTATTTTCAATTCACGGCCACCGTCGTGGTAGTTTTTACAGACGTTTTTGCAGCTTAAAACACTACTCATGGCGAAGGGCATCCACGGGGGTCAGGCGCGAGGCGCTCCAGGCAGGGTACAGGGTGGAAAGAAAACTGAGTATGACCGCGCTCACGGTAATCCACAGCACGTCGTTGGGAACGATAGAGCTGGGAATGCTGTCGTAATAGTAGACGGTGCTGTTGAAGAGATCGATGCCCAGAACCCAGGCAATCGCTTCGGCAATCGGGTTGATGTAGTAGGCAAATACGGTGCCGAGGAGAACCCCGGTTATGGTGCCGCCCACCCCGATGAGCAGTCCCTCAATGATGAATATCCCCATGATGGAATAGGGGCTGACGCCGATGGTTCGCAGGATGCCGATGTCGTGCTTCTTCTCCATGACGATCATGATCAGCGTGCTCGTGATGTTAAAAGCGGCCACCAATATGATGAAGGCCAGGATAATAAACATGGCCACCTTCTCCTGCTCCAGGGCGCCAAAGAAGTCCTTCATATTCTCATACCAGGTTTCGGCGTAGAAGGGCAGGTCGGAGGCCTCAATCAATTCCTTTATTTTTTCTGCGTCATTCGGGTCTCTCAGTCGGCAGTGAATACGCTCTGCGCCTTCAAAGCCCGTGAGGATGCGCGCCGTGTCCAGATTGACGAAGGCATAGATCATGTCCCAGTCCGACATCTTTGCTTCCGAGATGCCGGATACGGTGAGGGCGAGTACGGAGCCGCCACGGGGCCCGAAGGGGCTTCGCTTTGAGGTGGCGGTGTGAATGAGTATGTCGTCGCCCACGGTGGCCCGCATGCGGCTCGCCAGGCGATAGCCCAGCACGATTTCCTTCTTGCCCGGCATGTGGCCCTTGCCGAAGGTGCGACCATCGTTGGTGGTCAGATTTTCATCGAGATTGGAGACGTTTGCTTCCAGTTCGGGATCGATGCCCAAGACGATGCCGCCCGTCGTGTTTCCATTACCCTCGAGCAAGGCCTCGGTCGTGGTGACGGGGGCCAGGGCAACGATTTCCGGGCTCAAGGCCTGAATTTGCGCCATGGCCTCTTCATAATTCGGGATGGGCCGTTCGAAGGGAAGGTGGACGGCGAGATGGGAGCGATTGCCGATGATGGTATCGCGCAGGGCCTTGTCGAAGCCGGTCATGACACTCATGACGACGATTAGGGCCATAACGCCCACGCAGACGCCCGCCACCGAAATCACGGTAATAAGGGAGACGAATCGGTTTTTTCGCTTACCACGCAGATAGCGCAGGGCGACAAACAATTCAAAAGGCACGGGTTAGGTTACTCCTGTACGCCCGAAGATGCGGGCCCCACGATACGTCGAAATTCCAGCCGCTTCAGTCCAAAGTTCAGCATAAGCCCCCGGCGATAGCCGGTGGCCTTGAGGTGATTGATTAATTCCATGTCATCGGGCTTGTCGAGGGCTTCCACGACCTTCACCACAATGAGGATATCCTCGCAACAGACAAAATCTGCCGTATATCCGGAATCCAGATCGTGGCCCCGATAATGCACGGTAATGGGAATGTCGCGGCCATAGGGGATGTTGCGCTCGTCACATTCTATAGCGAGGGCATCGCGATAGATGCCGACCACATAGCCGTGACCCAACTCGTTGTATACGGCCATGGCCGCTGCAACCACATCTCTAATTTCTGTGTCCGCTTCGGCCAGCTGCGCCAGGATGCCTTCATCCGACTTGGAGGAACCCAGAACCTTTCCCAACAGGGCACCCCAATCAAAATTATTGGGCGATGTCATGGGGCAAATCTCCTCGTCGTTCAGACCCTGTGCGGGCACCCTGAAATGAATTCCAGGGTGCACCGAAAAATTCCTACAGGCTCCGCAATTGGGGAAACATGATAACTTCCCGAATGGATGCGGAATCCGTCACGATCATGGCGAGGCGGTCAATGCCGATACCGAGCCCGGCGGTGGGGGGCATACCCACTTCCAGGGCGGCGATAAAGTCTTCATCGAGAAACTGGGCTTCGTCATCGCCCGCTTCCCGGAGGGAAACCTGGCTTTCAAAGCGCTCCCGCTGGTCGATGGGGTCATTAAGCTCCGAAAAGGCATTGCCCACTTCCAGACAGGCGATGAAGGGCTGGAAACGCTCCGTGAGGGCTTCGTTATCCCGCTTCTTCTTCGCGAGGGGCGACAATTCGAGGGGATAGTCATAGAGGAAGGTCGGCTGCACCAGATGGGGCTGCACCTTCTGCGACATAACTTCATCCACAATCTTGCCGTAGCCCATGGAGGGATCCACATCCACACCGACCGACTTCGCGAGAGTGGCGGCTTCATCCCGGTCGCGGGTAGCTTCCAGGTCGATGCCGGCATATTCACGAATCGCATCGTGGAGGGTCATACGCTTCCAGGGGCGCTTCACGTCAATGGTATTGCCCTGGTATTCAAATGTCGAGCCGCCCACCACGTTTTCAATGATGTAGGTGAGCATTTCTTCCGTCTCTTCCATTAAGCCCAT
>CAXBPH010000162.1:0-15598 GCA_963977445.1 uncultured bacterium
AGCCGAAGAGCACCAGTCCACCAACAATCAGCAACGCACTGACCGTAGCGGCAATCTTCTTGAAACCCATGAAGGGGATATGGGTATCGGGATTGATGAGACTCAGCATCTTCACGCTGGTCAGCTTGCGGCTCTCGAAGAAGAAATCGAAGAGGGCCCGGCTCACAACCAGCGAGGTGAACACACTGGCACAAACACCGATGGCCAGGGTAATAGCGAAGCCTTCGATGGGCCCTGTACCGAACTGCAGCAACACGATGGCTGCAATAAGGGTGGTCACGTTGGCATCGAGGATGGTGATGGCCGCTTTACTGAAACCCGAGTCGATAGAGGAAAGGACCGAGTGTCCCAGCCGCATTTCTTCACGGATACGCTCGAAAATGAGCACGTTGGCGTCAACCGCCATACCGATGGTCAAGATAAGACCAGCGATACCCGGCAAGGTCAGCGTCATGTTGAAGTAGGCCATGGCGGCCAACACGAGAATGGCGTTAAGCAGCAGCGCAATAAGCGCGATGCCACCGGGAACCATGTAATACACAATTACAAAAATGCCGACGAGAACAAGACCCCAGATGGCGGACTCCACGCCCTTGGCTACCGAATCGGCACCGAGGCTCGCGCTGACCACGTCGACCGAGTCAATCTCGAGATCGACGGCCATCGAACCCGAGTTCAACACGATGGCGAGGTCACGGGCTTCTTCGGAAGAGAAATTACCGGTAATCTGCCCATTGAAATCAATACGCTGATTGATATTCGGGGCGGACTGAACGATGCCATCCAACACGATGGCCATGGGCTTGCCCACATTCTTTTCGGTGGCTTCACCAAAAAGCGTGCCGCCTTCCGTATCAAAGGCAAAGAGTATGGCCCAGCTTGCCGGATTCTGCGGATCGGGGATGGCCGATGCCGAGGTCAGTCCCTCACCCGATGCAATGGGCTTCCTGTCGAGCACATAGAGGTCGTAGCGCTGCTCCTGGTCGGGGCGGGGCGCACGACCGAAAGCCAGCATCTTATCCTCGGGAATAACACCGGGAAGCTTCTCAAGCTTGGTGAGCATCTCGGCCACATAGGTATAGTTATCGGGCTTAACCCAGACCATACCATCAAAACCGGGGGCTTCAAGATAGCTTGAGAACTCGTTGGGGAATTGGGCCTTGAGCTTTTTGAAAACTTCCAGGGTGCTGTCTTGTCCAGACACGATGTGGAAATTCAGTTTTGCCGTCTTCGTCATCAATTCGATGGCGCGGTCGGTGTTCTTCTCACCGGGGAGCTGGGCCTGAATCTGGTCATTGCCCAGTTTCTGGATGATGGGCTCTTTGGCCTCAAATTCGTTGATACGATTGACCAACTGCTCGTAAACGGTGTCCTGAACGAGATCCGCGATCTCCGCGTCACTCAGGCCGTCCTGCTCACGGTAGGCCTTGAGTTTTTCTTCGCTCAAGGTCTGCCAGTCAAAGCTGACCACCATCTGGATACCGCCCTGCAAGTCAAGACCCAGGTTAATCACCTGCTCTTGATCGCATTCGGCCCAACGCTTCAGCGAGTGAAACATATTCTCGAAGTATCCATGGGATTCTCCGGCACGGGCCTTGTCTTCCTCGGACCATTTGGCCTGACGCGCGGTGAGCGAATCGGGAGACACTTTTTTCATAACCATCCAGCCCACCGTGGGATAGACGATCAGCAGTGCCAGAATGATCGAGCCCCAGATGAGCAGGCTGCGATAAAGATGTTTTTTCATGGGTTAACTCCGCTGCGATTGTAAGAAAATCGGATACCAACAAAAAGAAACGCCAGACCGGTGGGGGACGTTAGTCTTTGCTCTCTCCGTTAGATTTGATTATTTGCGCAATGGAACTGCGCAAAAACTTGATGGTGACGTCTTTGCCCACCAATACATCGACTTCCGTCTCTCTGAGGCCGACGACCTTGCCACAGATACCCCCGGTCGTAACTATTTTGTCCCCCTTAGAGAGGGCATTTAACATTTCCTGCCGTTCACGGTCCCGTTTTTGCTGGGGGCGAATGGTAAGGAAATACATAATGAAAATAAAGGCGATCATGAGGGGTGCCATGCTCATCAAGCCGCCCATGGGGCTTTGAGCTGCGCCGGCATCCGCTTGGCCAATCAGGAAATTCAGGGCTTCTAAACTGCTGGTAAAACTCATAGTTATACAATCTTACTTTCAGGTGGAATAGGATTGAAGAAAAGTGCGCTTAAAATCAAGAAACCTGCCGTCTCTTATGGCTTGGCGCGCAGAATCGGCCAATTGTAACATAAAGAATAAGTTGTGTAAAGTATTCAGCCGTAAGGACAATATCTCCTTCGTCCGATACAAATGGTGCAAATACGCTCGGGTATAGGTGCGACATACCGGACATGAACAGGCGGCGTCGAGGGGGCCGAAATCCCGGGCAAAGCGCGCATTCTTAATATTCAGCTTGCCAGTACTCGTGAAAAGGCTCCCGTTTCGGGCGTTGCGGGTGGGCATAACGCAGTCAAACATATCCACACCCCGCTCGATGGCGTTGAGCACGTCTTCGGGAGGGCCCACCCCCATTAAATATCGGGGTTTCTCTTCGGGAAGGAGGGGCGTCGTCCACTCCACGGCCTGGATCATTTCCTCTTTGCTCTCCCCCACGCTCACGCCGCCAATGGCGTAGCCGGGAAAATCGAGGTCAACCAGACCCGCCGCACTCTCCTGGCGCAAATCTTCGAAAACGCTGCCCTGGACAATGCCAAAGAGAGCCTGTTTCGTCGCCTCGCGCCCTTCCCAACGGGCCTTACACTGTATAGCCCAGTCGTGGGTCATGCGCATGGACTTTTCGGCCTTTTCCCGGGTGACGGGATAGGCGGTGCAGTCGTCGAAGCACATCATGATGTCGGCGCCGATGCTTATCTGGATATCCATGGCCTTTTCGGGCGTAAACAGGTGGCGTGATCCATCCAGGTGACTCTGAAAGGTCACCCCCTCGGGGGTAATTTTATTGAGCGCACCCAGGCTGAAGACCTGGAAACCGCCAGAATCGGTAAGCACGGGCTTGTTCCAGTTCATAAAACCATGGATGCCACCGGCCATTTCCATGATTTCCGTGCCGGGTCGCAAATAGAGGTGGTAGGCGTTGCCGAGGATGATTTGGGCACCGATGAGCTCCAAATCCTCTTGGGACAGTGCTTTCACCGTTGCCTGGGTCCCTACCGGCATGAAAATCGGGGTTGCCACCTCGCCGTGGGGCAGGGAAAGGCGACCGGTCCGCGCGGCACACTCGGGATCGCGGGTTTCGACGGTAAAGCTCATTTCACACTGCATGGACGGTTCCTGTGGTTGGCGCGGGGAGGACAATTATGCAGGAATGGCAGGGGGAGGCGCAATGGATCGGCCAAATTTCTCCACGGCATGGCAGCGACCCTGCCAATTGGGGTAAAATAAGGGCACTCCCCGACGGCAACCGTTTCGGCACCGCCGCTCCCCGGGGAGCTTCACCTACGAAATCTGCCATCTCTTACCCTGGGCATGCGCCCGCCGAAAGCCATTATGATCGAGCTTACCAGTACCCAACGTAAATATCTTCGCAAATTGGGGCACCACATTGACCCACTCATTATCGTTGGTAAGCAGGGCATGACCGATATGCTCGTCCGCGCCGTAAGCCAGGAACTGGAACACCACGAACTCGTTAAGATCCGGTTCAATGACTTTAAAGACGACAAACGGGAGCTCATTCCTGAAATCGAGCGGCGCACGGGCAGTCATGTGGTTGGCACCATCGGCCATGTCGCCCTCGTTTATAAGCAACACCCGGAAGAAGAAAAGCGCAAGATCGTTTTCCCCGACTGATATTGCTTACTCCAGGCGGAGGATGGTTCCCGCAATATGGCGGATGCCGTTGCCTACGTTGAAGTAGTAACAGACCAGTACCCGGCCATCGGCCATCATGGTCGCCCAGGGATAGCCCAGATCACTGCCACCGCCGTCTTCGCGCAGTATCATTTCGGTAGACTCTTTAAAATCCGTGCATTCGGCATTCAGAATACGGGCGCGGATGCCCATGGGTGCGTGGCGGTAGCCGTAGACCAACAACACCCGGCCATCGGGCAGTTGCAGCGGAAAATGGGGATGGCCCTGAAAACCTGCGTCTTCCCAGGTGAAGGATTCCCCCCCATCGGTTGAACGAGCGATCACGGTGTGGTCGTCGAAACCTGCCGTGCGAATAAAGGTAACGATGTCACCTTTGGGGGTTTCGTAGATGGAGGCCTCATTGAAGACGACCTTCGGGTCCTGGGCGATGGGCGAGCGATAATCCCACGTGAGACCGCCGTCGTCGGAGGTGATGAGGTGATTTTCGGTCCGGGATTTCCCTTCTTCAAAAAGTTGCCGGGCCACGGCCCAGAAAATGCGACCGCTTTTCCCCTGATACATACTGCCGCGGTTATACGCGGGCATGGGTGTATTGAAGGCGGTTTTCGTATCGTCTCCCGGGAGCGTGGGTGGCAGAATGATGTCCGACCAGGAATGGCCCCCGTCGGTTGAGCGAACGATGTAGCCGCCAAAGAAGACGAAGTCCCCCGCAGAAGCGACATTGCCCCAGGTCTTCCACGTTTCATCCCGCGGCAAGGCCCAGCCATAGCTGGCACACAAGATGGAGTCATCGGCAAGCTGGATCATGCAGGGATCCTGCGAGCCGCCGAAGGGGTGGGCCAGGATGAGATCGGGATCCTTCGTCCAGGTTTCGCCGTTATCCGTGGAACGCACCTGCACAAGGTAGCTATTGGGGTCCGTGTGGTTGGTTTTCTTTTCGCCAAAAACCGCGCGGTTGGGCGCGCGGCGGAAGGCCACCACCAGCTCCCCATCAGGACGGCGGACTACGGATGGAAAGGCGCTGTGAAATTGGTCGTCGGAGTAGATGATTACATCTTTTTCTTTGACGAGTGTCAACGGCTCGGCCAGGGTAGCCGTAGCTGAAAGCGTAACGATTGCCAGTAGAGACAAGGGAAGGGAAAAGAGTTTCATTACAGGAATACCTCGCGTGGTTGACAAGTTGTTATAACCAATTATACGGAGGGGGCAGGTCAAATGCAACGAAAGCGCGGCACTTCGATCGAGGCCATCTGAAGAGCGAAAAATCAGGGATCATCATTGCCCTCGGTAAACGCCCCGTTACCGTGTCAACCAGAGTCGATTTCCTGAAGGGCATTGAGTGCGGCAAAAAGCTTTTCCGCACGAAGTGGCTTTCTGAGGACATCAACGATACCCGCTTTACCCGTCATAGCGAGGACGGATTCGTCTACCATACCCGTTAACAAGAAGATCGGAAGCTTGGTATTTACTTCATGCAGACGCTTTGCCACGTCGAACCCCGTCGTCGTTGGCATCGTGTTGTCGAGAATCGCGATGTCATAGGCAGCAGGATGTTCAAGAAAAACGCCTATACCCTGTTCCGCATCGGTGTACCCGTCAACCCGATAGCCTACCCGCTCCAGCAAGAGTGAAAGCAGAGATACAATAGATTCTTCGTCATCGATTACCAGAATCGTCCCACGCTTCGTTTCAACCTTCACCTTTTCCTCCGCTGGCTCCTCCGCTGGCTCCTCCGCTGGCTCCTCCGCAACGACATGAAGAAGGGGAAAGTAGATCTGAATCGTCGTGCCTTTGCCCGGGTGACTGTCTATGGTCATCCCCCCATCCAAAAGCCCAACGATGCCATGAACCGTGGCCAGCCCTAATCCGGTCCCCTTTCCCTTACTCTTGGTCGTAAAAAACGGTTCAAGAACCCGGTCGAGTACTTCCGGAGCGATACCACAGCCCGTGTCCGTAACGGTGAGGTGGACAAACTCACCGGGGTTCAACGTGCCACTTCGGGTTTTTTGCACTTGATGAATAACGCGTCTATCGAGGGTAATAGAGAGAGTACCTCCACCTTCCTCCATGGCATGAAAACTATTTGTACCTAGATTGGTTAAGACCTGATAAATCTGAGTGGCATCCGCCATCGTATGACAAGACTCGTCGGTTATCTCTGTCCGGATCTCAATAGATTTGGGTACTGCACCTACGAGGAATCGAGCGGCCTCTCCCGTAATTTCCGCCACATCTACAGGCATCAATTCCACGCTGGTCTGGCGACTGAAGGTCAGTATCTGGTCAACCAGATCAGCAGCCCGCATCGAACCCTTTTCAATCTCTTCCAGACTCCGGGACAGGATCTCCTGGTCTCCTTCAGCCAGGCCACCACGCGCTATACCGGTGAAGCCCATGATGGCCTGCAGCATATTATTGAAATCGTGGGCAATACCGCCAGCGAGGGTTCCCAAGGACTCCATTTTCTGGGACTGTCGCAATTGATTCTCTAGCTCTTTTTCATAGGTCAGGTCGTGAACAATTCCGGTAAACAAACGTTCCCCGTCCAATTGAATTTTGGCCACACTCAGTTTCATGGGAAAGGTATCCCCATTCTTGCGGAGGCCGACCACTTCCCGTGCTGCCCCGATTATCCTGGGAATATGGGTATCCAGATAATTCTTCAGATATCCATCGTGCTCGCTGTAGTAAGGCTCGGGCATGAGCATGCGAATGTTGTGGTCAACAAGCTCGGAGAAGGCATACCCAAACATGGACTCGGCAGCTGGGTTGGCGCTCGAAATCATTCCCTGCTCGTTGATGGTGATAATTCCATCGACGGCGTTCTCAATTACCGCCGCCGCCCGTGCACCCAATTCAAGCTTTTCGGATTCGATACGCTTCCTTTCCGTAATGTCGCGCTCAATCGCAATAAAGTGGGACCACTCCCCGCGTTCATTTTTTGCAGGAGCAATGTGCAGGTCGACCCAGAAGCGCTCCCCGTTTTTCTTGTAGTTAATCAGTTCCACATTACTCGGCTCATAGGCCAACATGGCTTTTTTGAGGCGATCCAAGACCGAACGGTCTGTTTCCGGCCCTTGCAGAAACCGCGGTGAACGCCCGATGACTTCGTCACTCCCGTAACCGGTCATCGTGGTGAACGCTTCATTCACGAAAATAATGCGTGGACCGGGCGCATCCATAGGATGGATTTCGGTTATCATGATCGCATCCGTACTTTCGGTAATGACCGATTCCAGCAGCTGTTGATGGCCCTCGGCCTCTTTTACCCCGGTAATATCCTGAATAATTCCGAGAAGCCGTACCACGTGGCTGCCCGCCAGTACGGGCTCGCAGATACAACGAACCCAGATTTGCTGATCTTCCGACGTTTTTGTTCTCAATTCCAGGTCGAAGGGTTCCCCCTTCGACAGGGCGGCTTCCACTGATTCACGCAACAGTGGCCGATCGTCAACGTGATAATTTCCAATGGAACCCTCCTGTGAGGGCGGTTTATAGTCTAACGGGCGGCCAAACATGGCATAGGTTTCTTCACCCCAGTGCATCGTATCCGTGGCCACGTCATATTCCCAGCCCCCTACACGGGCGATTCGATTGGTTGTCTTAAGGCGGGCTTCGCTGAGTCGAAGCGCCATCTCTACGCGCTTTCGGTCAGAAATATCGCGGGTTACACCCAATAATCCCTCGGGCTCACCGGCCTCATCGCGTAATACCGATACCACAATTTCGGCGGGAAAGGTTGTCCCGTCCTTCTTAAAGAGTTCCAGTTCCATTACCCGGGTATTATCAACGAGGTCGGTACTCTGGGACGCAGAATACAGCAGGGACTCTGCTGTATCCCGTACCATGGCATAGGTCTCGGGGGGGGCCGCAGCGCTGGCCCCTTTTTCCATGGCCTCTTCCGGTGTGAATCCACGCACCTGCATCACCGACGGGCTGATATAGGTGAATTCCAGCTCCAGACTCGTCGTCCAGATGATGTCACGAACGTTTTCGGCGAGGAGCCGATATTTCATCTCATTTTCTCGAACTTCTTGCTCTCCATCAACCTGATCCGTGACGTCGATGAATGCGCCATAGAGCATGAATGAATTGTCCGCCCGCACTTCTGGCATACACATCGTCCTGACCCATCGCTGCGTCCCTTGAGCCGTTCTAAAGCGAAGGGTCAACTCAAACGCCTCCCCGAAACGGCTTGCCTTGTCGAGCGCGTCTTTCAATGTGGCCTGTGCATCTGGAGAATAGGCATTGAGTGCCGCTTCAAGCGCTGGTTCGGGGCCAGGTTCGAGCCCATAAATTCGAAACACCTCATCGGTCCATCGTACCTCCCCCGACTTCGGGTCCAACTCCCAACCACCCACATTGGCGATTTTACCCATGGCATTCAGGAGCGTTTCGCCACGCTGTAAGCGGGCCAACACGGATTCCTGTTCCTCGCGCATGGCAGCAAACATAAGGGTCACAAAAGATATGCATCCGATATATGCCCAGAGAGAAAACGCATCTCCATGTACATCGCCCTGTACAAAAGGGCCTTCACCATGAACCGCAAAGGCCAGTGCCGCCCCCGACACAATAAGTGTGGACAGAGAGGCAACGAACGGACCACATCGCATGGCTGCCCAAAAGAGGATAGGAACGGGAAGGAAGTCCAGTGCGGGAAGGTGAACGAGCTGAAGTGGGTGGGAAAATGCAATCCAGGAACACGTAAGTAACGAGAAGAGAATGCGAAAAAGCATCGGGGCCGAACATCGGCTTCGCCACTGCGACCAACCTCCATCAACGGCCGTTAGAAAAACCGGCGCGGCAAGAAGAACGCCGACCGCATCACGCATCCAGTACATAATCCAGCCTGTGAAGAACGCATCTGCCGGAATCTCCCCTGCCACATAGCGCGTTACTGTGCCATTGGTTGCGCTTAGAAGCATGCAACCCAAGGCGGCCACGATGGAAAAGTAGGCCACGTCGATTCGGCGACCAAGATGCCTGTCAAAGGCAGCGGTCCGCCGGAGAAGGTAGGCCGCAAGAACGGGAGCGGCACATCCACCGGCAGCGCTCCAGCTAGACAATGAAAATGAAGATCCCAGCGCCATGTCGGTGGCCAACGCACCAAGAAACACCCCCGGCCAATAGCGGAGCCCCCAAAGATACAATGCCGCAACGCTGATACCCGTAGGCATCCAAACCAGCGTTATATTACCGTCCATATGGGCAAAGTTCAGTCCAAAACGCGCGGAAATAACATAGCCCAGGAATAGGATAACCGAGCGGTAAAGATAGATTGCCCCTCTCCCCGCAACAATCGAACTCCCCCTGCTATGAGACTTAGTCGGCATTGGCATCGCCCCAGGTTTCTGGTCTCAAACTGACCGGCACGTGCAAAATCGGCGTCACAACAGCACACTGACCTTACCGTTCGACTCGGATTGGTACTCCACCACGTCGATATCATCATCGTAACAGATCAGGAAAAAAACAACCATAGCTACATCAAAGTCAACAATGGATTTCGATTTCCCGTAATTGCGTACGCGGACGACCATCCTGCACAGATGTATTCTGCCACGCCCCAATGGGGTTCCCAAGTGGCTCAAACGTTCCAGTCGGAAAACTGGCGACGCACAAGCAGGTACAGAAATACCGGTCCACCGACCATGGTGGTAATAATCCCGATAGGCGTCTCACCGGGCAATATGAGTCGGGCGACGATGTCACAGGCACATAAAAATGCCCCGCCGGCAACGAAGCTCAAGGGCATGACGAGGCGATGGCTCGGTCCCGTTATCAGTCGGACACCGTGGGGAATGATGAGGCCGACAAAACCTATAGGCCCCACCTCGGAAACAATAACGGCCGTTATGAGCGACCCCACGAGAAAGGTGGTCGTTTGGAGCCGGGCGATATTCACGCCGCGACCAGCTGCCATGGTCGTGCCGAAAGCAAACTGATCGTAGCGTGCGGCCTGCATGAGCAAAACCACAGCACAGGGAATCACACCGGCGGCAAGAAATAGCACGGGACGGTAGCCGAGCACATCGACGCCCCCCATGAGCCATCGATCCATGTTTACCAACAAGTCAGGTTTGGCGATGTAGCGGCTGAACATGATGCCCGCATTGGCCAGCATGCCCAGGGTTACGCCCGCGAGCAATAGCACGGCGGGTGACGTTTGAATCCGGCGGGCGGCAAGCAGATAAACGAGGAATACGTCGAGACCTGCGAAGAGAAAGGCCAGAGACTGTTTGCTGGTGAGCACGTTGATGACGGGTATCGTCGCGGTAACGTCGGCAATGAGAAAGGCGATCCAGGCACCGAGCGCGCCCGAACTGGCAACGCCCAGGGTGTAGGGCGTGGCCAATGGATTGCGCAGCAACGCCTGAAAGGCACATCCCGCCAAGGCCAATCCGCCTCCGGCGATAAAGGCGGCCAACGTCCGGGGTATGCGATGGCGCACCAGTACCGCCAGGGTCGGGGCCTCGTTCAAGGGCGTAGCACGAATCAATTCGTGCCAGGCCTGGGCGAAATCGAGACGTTCCGTACCCAGAAACACGCTCAAAACGGCAATGAACAGGCAACCAGCGAAACAGAGGGTCATCATGCGATCTTTTAGAAATCTGACCACGTCATGGTCCCTCCATAGGAACGGTAACGAAGGGGCTACCGGTCTGGGGGTGCTCACTTACCATCAAGGGGCTGCCGTAGGCCTCGGTCAGATCCCGCTCCGTGAGGATGGATTCCGGATCGCCCTGCCCCACGAGATCATGATGACGCCCCAACAACATAATGGTGTCGCAAAACTGGGCCGCCATATTGATATCGTGGGTCACCACTACGATTCCCAAATCCCGCTGGACCAAATTGCGCAGTTGTCGAAAAAAGGCCACTTCGTGGGGCAAATCAAGGGCGGATGTGGGTTCATCGAGAAGCAGTAAATGGGGTTCCTGAGCAAGTACACTGGCGAGCATGACGCGCTGACGCTCCCCGCCGGAGAGGGATAGAAAATCACGATGGGCCAATTCGCTGGATTCGGTCTGGTCAAGACAGGACTGCACCACGTCCCGATCATGGGTACTCAACGTGCCAAGAGGGCCTACATGGGGAAAGCGGCCAAGGGCCACCACGTCGTTGACCTTGAGACTGAAAGCGGGGTTGACGGACTGGGGCATGTAGGCCACCAGCGTTGCGCGCTCCAGCGTGGTGTAGGAGGCCAGCGGACGACCGTCAAGGGACACTTGGCCCCTGTCTGGCGTCAAGAGACCACAACACAATTGCAACAGGGTACTCTTACCGGCACCGTTGGGTCCGATAATGCCCGTCACGGTGCCTGAATGAATGGCCGCCGAAATATGTCGGAGCACCGGAGACTCGGGCGTGTAGGCGAAGGATAGATCAGCGACTTCAATGGAATGCTTCATTCCGGTAATTGTGCACTGAAATTAAGTTTCTGCGCAATCTGGCGAGCGACATCGGTTACCCGTGGCCCCGGGCGCATCATGTGGGAGTCGGTGAATATATAGATACGGCCCTTTTTCCATGCAGGGAGGGAATCGAGGCCATTCCAATCCGAAACAATATCGGTCTTCTGATTTTGGGAGAGCGAACGTCCCGCGTGTATTTCCAGAATCACATCCGGTGCCTCCAGCAGGAGGGTTTCCTTGGAGGCCTCCAGATAGGCCTGGCCTGCATCGCCGTAAATATTGTCCCCACCGGCCACCTCCACCAGCTCCGAAATGAACGATGAACCCCCGACGGTCTGCAGATTGCTGAGATCACCACGCTCTCGACCCAATACGATAAAGACCTTGGGTCGTTCGAATTCGGCTACGGCACGGCGGATAGCTTCAAGCTCATTGAGGATATCTGCGCGAAGTTGGGTCGCCTTGGGCACGGCGTTGAGGGTGCGACCAATCGCTTCAATACCGGCATCTATCGTTTCGAGGCTGTCCATATGGATGTTGGCGACAGCAATGCCGTATTGCTCCCCAAACGTCGTCACTTTTTCGTGACGACCCGGCACAAAAATCAATGCGGGGCGCAAGAGGGCAATCTGCTCCAAATCGGGATCAAGGTAGCCCCCCAACTGGGGAAGGGCCGTAGCCTTTCGCGGATAGTCGTCGAAATCGCTCACCCCGATGAGTCGGCTACCTTCGCCGATGGCGTAAATCGTCTCGGTGATATTGGGTGCCAGAGAGATGACGCCGTGCCCTTTTCCCTCACCCCCGCCACTGCACCCGGATAGGCTCGTTGTAAAAATGAAGCCGAACAAGAGGGCGCTTCGAAGAAGGGGAAGGCGTTCAGAGGGCGAAAAAAGCATGTTAACAGGTTTCCCGGAATTCTCGGCAAATATCAAAGTAATAATACGGCGCTTACACTGGATTCTGTGCCGAAGGGAAAGAATAATGCAAATTTTCGTAAAACCCGCTACAGGGCAGCAAGGATTCCGAGGCCGTCGGCGACGAGGTCGTACACGTCCGCCACACCCCCACCCAGGGCGTCATACACTTCTTTTCCGATGCCCGCAAGGACCGCCAGCGCCGGGTCAAAGAGTGCAATGATAAAACTAACGACAAAGTGCAGCACCTTGTCCGGCCCAAAAATGTCCATGGTAATTTCCCTTTACTCAGGCCCGGTAGAGACTACGCCCGATACCCATGGCTTCGCGGCAGTTTTCCACCGTTTCCAGCGCAACGGGTGTGACTTTCTTGGCATTTTCCCGAAGGAAGTCTTCGATAAATGCATTGTTGTTGGCAGGATCGTTGAAACGCTCAATAATGGGCTCGTTAAACTTGCTCACGTGCTCGGCCACGGCCTTCTTCAAATTACCGTAAAACTTGCCGCCGTGTCGGTATTGATCGAGGTAATCCAGAAAGACTTCTTCCGGTGCGGTCAGATTGAGCAATCGATACAATACGTTGAGTCCGCCGGGAAGTTTGGGAATGACCTCTTCTGGATCGTTGCTGTCCGTATCCAGGGGCTCGGGCTCGGTGGATGTCACGACCGATTTGATTTTTTTCAGCACCGTTTTCGGGTCGTCCAACAGGTCGAGGGTGTTGTTGTCGCTCTTCCCCATTTTGGCCGAGCCATCCAGCCCGGGAAGTCGAAGGGCCTCGCGGCCAACGGCCTTGGGACGGTGAAGGGCTTCGCAGCTAAAACGGTGGTTAAACTTTTCGGCAATGTCACAGGCCATTTCCACGTGTTGGCGCTGATCATCCCCCACGGGAACCACATCGGCCTTCACGATAAGTATGTCGGCCGCCATCAAGACGGGATACCCCAGGAGCCCGTAGGACAAGGGGTTGCCATCCACCCGGGGGTCATCCTGCAACTTGCTGAATTTATCTTTGTAGGTCGTTCCCCGTTCGAGGTGACCAATATTGGTAATCATACCCAGCAACAGCGACAACTCTGCCGTGCAGGGGAGATCACTTTGTCGGTATACGACCGAACGGGCGGGATCGAGGCCGCAGGCCACGTAGGTACGCAACATGTCGAGGGTTTGTTGATACACCTCTTTACGTCCGGTAATCGTCGTCAGCGCATGGTAGTCGGCAATGAAGTAGAAGCAGGTCGCATCACTTTCCTGAAGTCGAAGAAAATGGTGGACGGCACCAAAATAGTTGCCGTAGTGGAGACGCCCGGTAGGACGGATACCAGAAAGAATGACTTCGTTACGTTCAGACATGCTTGTAACTACCTTTGATACGCGTGGGATAAGAGTGATGGGTTCGTGGGGCACAAGAATACCTGAAATCGGCGAAGGGATTCCATTCATCACGGTCCAGGTCACGGGGCAACGCGGAAGGGCTCAACTATTCCCCAGTCGCGCGACCATGGCCCGGGCCACCTCGGGCCAATCGTCGTTCAGGCCTTTGAAGGTGAGCTCTTCCTGTTCCCAATCGACAATCGTGGGTGCGCAGATGAGTTGGTCCTCATAGAGGATGGCGAGTTGTTTGCCCAAGTTGGCAAAACAGGCACCCGACAAGGCGTCGAGCCCCTCGGCCGTCAGACTGAGATGGAGTAGCAGGCGATCGGCCTTATTTTCCAACCGCGCCCCGGTGACGGCATGGCTATCGAGAATAACGTCATTCTGCACCGCAACCAAGACGCCACGGGCCGCGCCGGGGGCAGGGAAATGGGTTACCGGAATCAGTTTACGCTCCTGAGGCTCTGCCATAAGCCGCACTTGAAAAAAATCAAAGTCATCGCCCAGGAGGATCGGACCGGAGGATTCCGCCGCCCCATCACCGCCGGTAGCGGGACCAGCCGTGGTCGAAGGGGGCGCTACGCCGGCATAGCGATTCCATCGGGTCATCACCTTGGCATTTTGCCCGTGGGAAAGATTGGCCAAGGTTAAACGCCCGGTTTTCAGCTGTTCCGCCGACACAATTCCAATAACACGCCCCTGCATGAGCACCGCCAATTCACGGTCTGTCTGGCCCTGTAAAAAACGCGCCATCTCCTCGGAATAGGGCGTGGTGATATCGCGGGCCAGAACCAGGGAAGCGCCGTCTTCGCCGATAGCGGATGCCCCCTCGGTGCGCCAGGCGGGTGGGAGCGCAATGCTCACGTCAGACCAAGGGCCCGGTCGGAGAGCCAGCCACGGCGTGCTGCCGTCGGCAGTCTCGGACCAGGGCGCGTAGCATGGGGGCTCCCCTGCCCAATCCTCACCGGTTAGTGTCCATAACTGGAATTCCGATGTGTAGCGAGGTTGCATGGGTGGGGCGACCCAGTCGGTATCGCCGTCGAGGGACAGTCTGGCTTCAACGAGTTTTCGGGCTTCGCTGCGCGATGTGAACTCACCCAGCAATCGTCCGAGCATGTGTTCTCCCTTGCCGTAAATGGCCAGCGTACGGGCCAGCGGTACCCGCACCGGAATCTGTTTCACGCCCGGAATCCAGATGTAGGGCCCGGCAGTCTCTTGCACTTCATGGGATTCAAACCGAATAAAGTACCGACGGTGCCCCTGGATCTCACTATAGGAATCGATGCGTTTTGCGGCCTCATCCGAGACCACCAACGTAAACAGGGCGCCGTTTTCAGCGACCTCTATGCTGAAATCATCCATATCGGCAAATGGCGTGCGCCACAGGCGATCGGCGCTGGGAACATCCTCACCGGGGTGGGTCTCCCAACAGAGGGACAGCGAGAGAAAGGGCGGAGAAATGACGAGGCCAATCTGTTCCGAGGTAGCCTGATACGCGGCGTTGTAACCGTAGTTGTTTGCCAAATCCCGTATTGTCTGAAAGACGTCCGGCGCCTTGTCCCCTTTAGCATCAAGAAATACCAAGACGTGGGGCACGCCATCAGGACGTATCTCTAAATCACCCGCCCCGGAACGGGACAGCAGGCGTTGCACTTCAGCGGCAAATACGTCGAAGGGGGCGTTCCCAGTTTGCACGGTAGTTTGATCTCTTTCCACGGTGGGCGTTGTTGGCGTGGCACGTACCGTTGTCGGCGCGGCAGACACGGAAGCAAGAAGCAGCAACGGGACTACCATCCGTGCCAACGTCAGCATTCCCGCTAGCGCAGCCATCGTCGGCGGGTCTCCGGCGGGTCGTCTATCTTCTGGAGTGTGTAAGTTCAACGTGTGTACAACTCCTTCATGTTGTATAAACCCTACGACGCGGCGCGATGAAAGTCAAGAAGGGAAGGGCCCAGGAAATACCCAAGCCAAAAGAACAACGCGCCAGACCCGAGGGCCTGGCGCGTTTTAGTGTTTAGTCTAGTTCAGG
>CAXBPH010000163.1:0-15517 GCA_963977445.1 uncultured bacterium
CCGAAGCAAGAGCATCGGCATGACCCTAAACGGATACACTTAAGAAACACGATCTGGTGTCCAAGCAATGGGGTCCACCTCTCTTGAATTTCTGACAGGTCCGCGGTTTACTCCTTTCCACCGTTCCGCATTCTGAAACGACGCCATGTCATGATTCTCCAAGCAGGGTTTGCCTGCTGCCTACACGCAATGAGCTATTGAATTGGCGAATCAGATGCCACCATCCAAGTTCACTATCGAGATAATTAGAAAGGTCAATACATACGATGAGCAACAATAACTCAACGGTTGGGAATGGTAAGTCATGCGCTGGGCAAGCAGTAGCATTTTTCGGAATATTTGCCTCGGCTCTGTACTTGGCTAACTTCACATTTGGCGTCATCGAGATTCCAGACAATTTACCCATTGTCGGGAACGTTGACGAAGTTTTCTTCAGCTTTGTCCTCTTTAGCTGTTTGGAATACCTAGGCTTTCATGTGACTTCTTTTGCCAATCGCATACCCTAAGGCCGTGGCAACTGTAAATCCGATCACGTAGTATTTTTCGCCAGGCACGAAATCGATTTATCCACAAAGTTCCGTTTTCTGAAACGACCCCATGTCATGATTCTTCCAGCATCGGGGTGTTCCTGTTGCCTACAGGTAATGAGTTATCGAATTGGAGAATCAGCGCATGCGAATCACGTCGTTCAAGAGTGTATCCCTTTTTGCCGTCATGGGGATGTCGATGGCCTTCTTGTCCACCCACGCCGGGGCGACTACCATTGCCCATTGGCGCTTTGAGGAGGGGGTAGCGGGCAGCGGTGCGACCTCGTCGGTGCTCGACAGTTCGGGGAACGGGCTGCACGGCACGCCCCTGGGCGGGCTGACCTACACGGCCAATACGCCTGGTGGCACGTTGCCCCAAACGGGCGATCCCAATGACCTGTCCCTTAACTTTGACGGGGGTGGGGCATCCCGCGTCTTTATTGCAGACAATCCCCTTTTCCAGCTCACTGAGAGCCTTACGCTGGAAGCCTATGTCAACATGTCTGGACCACCTTCAGGGCGCCTTGCGGAAATTCTTTTTCGCGGTGATTCGCGGCTTGGCCTGGACCCCTATTTTCTGGATATTGAAGCGAACACACTTCGCTTTACTGTTCGCGATGAACTGGGTGGGCAAGCTCGGGTAACCGCTACAGCACCCCAGCTAAACCAGTGGGTTCACATCGCCGCTGTTCTGGACGACAGCACGGGCGCCATGGGCCTCTATCTGGATGGGATTCTGGTGGATTCGATTATAACTAATATTCGGCCCTTCGCCGTGCTTAATCCGAGTCTGAACCCCGGGCTCTCCATTGGCGGCTACCCGGCCACGGACTATTTTGGTCCCTTTCGTGGGATGATTGACGAGGTCCGTATTTCGGACGTGGCGCTGTCGCCGGACCAATTCCTGAATGCCGCGTCCGCCCCGGTGCCGGAGCCCGCGACAGGAGTCGTGCTGTTGATGGGGGTTGTGGGCATGGCGCTTCGGAAGCGAATGGTGAATTGAGAATTTAGAATTTTGAATTGAAATACGGACGTACGTCGAAATTGACGTGCGTCCGTGTTGCAGCGAAGAAGATGTTTGGGTGCCACGGACGAACATGGTAGCCATTGGTGGGTCTGGTCGTCAGCATAAAATTGTCGGGCAAAAGAAGGCAGACGGGGTCTTGGCTCAGCGACTCCACGTCATTCGTTGAGCACCGCACGGGCAAGCCCTGAGGGCTTGTCCGTGGCACCCGGAGATCTTCCGCAGGTCAACGGGGTCATCGGCCAGGATGAAGATGTATTCATTGCTGTCTTGAATGAAATGGCTATTCATGGAAGGCCCCGCGTGGCTATTCCATGTCGTCGATAGCCATATCCTATCTCTTCGTGGGCCCTGTCTTAAGGCTTGCCCGTGCTAACACCGGGCTCACAGCATGGGATAAGAACTTTGTTTCCAGTACCCAAACTACATTTTTGTATCACCGCCGGGGTTGTGGAGACTTCCAGTCCCTGCACGGGCAAGCCCTGAGGGCTTGTCCGTGGCACCCATACAGAAACTTCGTTCGAATAGAGTTAACTTTTCTGCCCACGAACCCTCGCAGCTCGGGAATGCGCGGCACGTATAGTACCTGGTATCGCCTGTCTGTCATTCGTCCGTGCACAAAAAAATGGGAGCAGCCGAGGGGGCTGCTCCCAACGCTTATGAACGGGACTCAGGGTTAGTCCCGGGGGGGCGGGGGTGGTCCATTGCGGTCGGGACGGGGCTGGCCTTCATTGGGGCCGCGTTCGCCGCGACGCTCACCCTGTTCTGGCGGACGGTGGTTTTCGTGAAAGGCCTTGAACTCGGCCGCACTGATGCTGCCGTCGCCGTTGCTGTCCATATCCTCAAAGGCGGGGGGACCGGGGCGATGTCCGGGACCGTCGAATTCACCACGTGGTCCATCGGGACGCTGGGGCGGGCGGTTGCCATCGCGGAAGTCACCTTCGTCGTCACGTTCGCGGGGTGGGGGCGGGGGGCGGTGTCCTCGGTCACCCTCGTCACCGCGTCGGGCCTGCCGTTCGGGACCACGGTCCTCATCGCCACGCCGTGGGGGTGGGCCATAGGAATCGCGCTGGTCGCGGTCACCATAAGCATCACGGGGTGGTGGAGGGGGACCATCGGGGCGTCCATGACCTTCTGGGCCACGGAAATCCCGACCTTCGGCGTCTTTTGCTTCCTGATGTAGGGCCTTGTCGCACTGACCTGCAGGCTGATCCTTTGGGCCCATGTCCGGGGCGGGGGGTGCTTCCTCTGCGGCGACATTGAGGCCAAAGAGCACGGCCGCCGCGAGGAGTGCCGCTGCGGTGAGATACGCTACCGGACTGGATTCAAATCGCTCGGTGATGGGATTACGATGCATTGTGCTAACCTCCGACAGGGACTGATGTCTGCGTTGTGCCGACTTACCAGCAGCCCGTGCTGTCTTTCATGTCCTGAGTGTAGCGGAGGAAGATAACACGCACTACCGCACTTTTATGACAAAGTTGTAATCTTCTACACGAGAGTATGAGGGGAATCCTCATGCTATACTGCGACCATGAAAATCCTCGTAGTAGAAGATGAAAAGCAGATCGCCGATTTCGTAAAGAAAGGCCTCACCGAGCAAGGCTTCCTGGTGGAGCTCTGCGATCATGGCGATGAAGCCATGGAGCGCATTCTGCACCAGGCCTACGATGCGATTGTGCTTGATATTATGTTGCCCGGCCGCGATGGCCTCAGCATTCTGCGGCAATTTCGCAAGAAGGGCCACACCACCCCGGTCATTTTGCTCACGGCGCGCTCCGAACTCGACGAGCGTATCGAAGGGCTCAATACCGGGGCTGATGACTACCTCACCAAGCCCTTCTACGTCGAAGAACTCATCGCCCGACTCCATGCCGTCATCCGGCGGTCTTCCGACGAGCAGATGAGCCTTTTGCAGGCCGGTGACCTATCGGTCAACGTATTGACCCGCGAAGTTAAACGGGCCGGTACGCCGGTTAAACTCACTTCCCGCGAGTTTAACCTGTTGGAATATCTAATCCGGAGTCCCGGACGCGTTTTTACCCGGACCCAGATATTGGAGCATGTATGGGGCTACGACTTTGACCCCAACACCAATCTGGTCGACGTCCACATCCAACGGCTGCGCAAAAAAGTATCGCCCGATAAAGAC
Organism: uncultured bacterium; assembly: GCA_963977445.1. Taxonomy (GTDB): domain Bacteria; phylum Hydrogenedentota; class Hydrogenedentia; order Hydrogenedentales; family JAEUWI01; genus JAEUWI01. The sequence continues at coordinate 3,704 of CAXBPH010000163.1, forward strand.
AATCCGGTAATCGAAACCATTCGCGGGGTGGGTTATCGGGTGGTCAAAGATGGTGTGATATGATTTTTCGGTCCTTCCGCACCCGGATTATGATGCTTTCAGTCAGCGTATCGGGTTTGGTGCTGTTGGGCTTCGGGTGGTGGGCCTGGCATGTGCTCCATGGCCTGACCGGTGGGCATCGGCTCGATAGTGAGTTGGCGATTCTGACCCACATGCATCAGTCCGCCCAGGGCCATCGCGCGTGGGAAGATTTTGAATTGGCGCTGGAGGGGGCGACCCGCAACGATGCCAGTCGACGATTTTCCTTCGCGGTCGTCGACCGAGAGGGCCACCTGATTTACCAGAGTCATTTTTGGCCCGATGGATTGACCCCGGCCCTACGTGCCCACATCGATGGGGCCGAAGCGGCGATGGGCTTACGCGTGTATACCGAGATGGACGGTAAGGCTCCGTGGCGGTTGGCGGTCAACCGCAATCCCGAGCATAGCCTTGTCGTGGCGGCCGACCTGGGGCCCTACCTGGCGCAATTTGACCGTATTCGACTGACGTTCCTGCTGGTGTTTGCCGTGGCGCTCCTGTGTGTCGGGGGCGGTAGCTGGATCCTCGCGTGGCGGGCTATCCGTCCGTTGGATCGGCTGGTGGAGGCCACGGAGACCATCACCGCCCAAGACCTGGAACGGCGCCTGCCCCAGGGCATGGGGGGCCGTGAAATCGACCAGCTTGTCGATGTGTTCAACGAAATGCTGGAACGACTGGAGCGGAGTTTCAATCACGCGACGCGATTCAGCGCCGATGCGGCCCACGAACTCAAGACACCCCTTACGATCCTGCAAGGCCAATTGGATCAGGCGCTGCAGGAGGCCCCCGCCGGCTCACCGTTGCAACAGAATCTCGGGCGGCTGCTGGAAGAGGTGCAACGGCTCAAGGTAATCATTCGGCGGCTCCTGCTGCTTTCCCTCGCCGATGCGGGCCGCATCCGGATATCGCCCGCGCCCATGCGACTCGACGAACTGGTCGAACAGATTATTGACGACGTGGAAATCCTCGCTCCGGAATTGATAGTGACCCAGGAATTAGAAGCCGACGCCTGGGTCAACGCCGATGAAGCCCTGTTGCAGCAGGCGATTCAGAATCTCGTCAATAATGCCATCAAATACAACATTCCCGGTGGCAAGATTCGGTTTCAGCTATTTCGCCACGACGGGGCCGTTCGTTGTGCCATTGCCAACACGAGCGAGGGTATTCCCGAAGAAGACCGTCAGCGGGTATTTCATCGCTTCTATCGCGTCGATCCGGCCCACTCCCGCAAGGTCGATGGCGTGGGTCTCGGGCTCAGTCTGGCCCGGGAAATTATGCGTGCCCACTCGGGTAAGCTCTGGCTTGCCGATGCGCCCGAGGGCTGGGTCATGTTCGTGCTGGAACTACCCGCCTGGGATGAAAAGGCCGTGGACGTCACCGCGGAGTCATCAGCCGAAATTAAGACGTAAAGGTAAAATGTTCGGGGTGTGTGGCCATGCCGCCGGCCTGGCCGCAGACGAAGCCCGCAAGCTGATTGGCCCGTTCGTTGATATCTTCCAACGACCAGTGATTCAGGAGCCCCGTCACCAGGACCGCCGTGAACGAATCACCCGCACCCACCGTGTCGACCACCGTGTCAATCCGGAGTCCGTGATGAACTTCAAGGAGACCGGGGGTCAGGAGGATACTGCCCCGTGCGCCACGGGTAAGGGCGATGCACTGGAGGGCATACTGGGCCATCAACTTTTCCATGCGTTCTTTGCTCGAGCCCTCAATGCTCACCAGGGAGGCAATGATGGGCAATTCATCTTCATTCAGTTTGAGCACGTCGGCCCGTTCGAGGAGGGTCTGGACCAGTTCTGCCGAGTAATAGTCCTGCCGGAGATTTACATCCAGGACCCGCAGGCATCGTGGCATGGTCGCATCCAGAAAACGGCGGATGCTTTCCCGGCTGTGTGGATTGCGTGACGCGAGGGTGCCAAAACACACGGCATCGGCTTCGGCCGCCAGTTTCTGATAGTCGGGCGAAAACGGAATGAAATCCCACGCCACATTTTCGTGGATTGTATAGTCGGGCTGTCCACCGTCCGCCAACGTAACGGTTACCGTACCCGTTGGATGGGCGGCGTCTTCGGCCAGGGCGGCAACGGAAAGTCCGTTGATTTGGAGCTGTTCACGCAATTCTGTGCCCAGGGCATCCTGACCGACGGAACTGACGACGATACCTTCGGCACCGAGGGCGTTGGCGTGGTAGGTAAAATTCGCGGGCGCGCCGCCCAGCTGTTTACCCTCGGGGAGCATGTCCCACAGCACTTCGCCCAGTCCGATAATTTTAAAGGGGGTATTTTCTGCCATTTGATTGCTTCCTCAGCGTGTAAATTGACCAGTGAGCCGTTCTGACAACGCATCACCGCGCCTCCCGCTACAGGGTAACTGCAGGGGGAGGCGAATTTCAAAGCCGAGAGAGAAATCAGGCTATCAGGAGGATAAGGTGGGCACCTTATACTGATTGCGCAATCGACCGAGTTCCACCCGAAGTTGGGAAACGGTCTTGGCATATTCGGGGTTGTCTATCTGATTATTCATTTCCTTCGGGTCCGTTTTCAGGTCGTAGAGCTCCCATTCGTCCAGCGTGTAGAAATAAATCAGCTTGTAGCGCTCGGTGCGTATGCCATAGTGCACATAAACATTGTGCACCTTACCTTCACCCTCGTAATAGTGATAGTAAATGGCGTTGCGCCAATCGTCGGGAGTTTCGCCCTTCAACAGGGGCACCAGACTCTTGCCCTGCATGTCACTGGGCACGGCGTTTCCGGTTAGTTCGAGAAAGGTTTCGGCCATGTCGAGGTTTTGCACCATGGCATCGCAGGTGGTGCCTTCCGGAATGATGCCCGGCCCCATGGCGAGGAGGGGGGTGCGGAGGGATTCTTCATACATGAATCGCTTATCAAACCAGCCATGTTCGCCGAGGTAGAAACTCTGATCGGCAGAATAGAACACAATGGTGTTCTTATCAAGCCCCTTTTCCTGAAGATAGTCCAAAACCCGACCTACGTTGTCGTCCACCGAGCGGATGCAGCGCAGATAATCTTTCATATAGCGTTGATACTTCCAGCGGACGAGGTCTTTGCCCGTGAGATTGGCCGCAAGAAAGGCATCATTCTTCGGCTGGTAGGCCTTGTTCCAGGCCGCGAGCTGTTCGGCATCCATTCGGCCGAGGGTGCGATTCCAACGTCCCTTCAGAGCCGGATCTTCGGCCGCATTGGCGGGCCACACCTTCAGATCAGAATCCATGGTCATGGTTTTTTCGATGGACATGTCCTGCAGTTTGGCCGCCGATCCCCGATTGGCGTAGTCATCAAAAAGATTCTCGGGTTCCGGGATCTCTACATCGTCGAAGTCGGTCAGATGGTCCGGGCCCGGTTCCCACTCGCGATGGGGTGCCTTGTGCTGGACCATCAACATGAACGGCTTCTCTTTATCTCGCTCCGCCTCCAGCCAGTGGAGGGCCTTGTCGGTGAGTAGGTCGCTTACGTAGCCATGGTCCTGTTTCTTTCCCTCGGCGGTAATGAAATCGGGATTGTAATAGTGGCCCTGGCCCGGAAGGATTTCCCAGTCATCGAAGCCCACGGGATCCGATTCCAGATGCCATTTGCCATAGACCGCCGTTTGGTAGCCATGGGCCTGCAAGAGCTTCGGAAAAGTCTGTTGGGAGGAATCAAAGGAGTCACCGTTCTTACGGAATCCATTCAAGTGACTGTGTTTTCCCGTCATAATGACGGCGCGGCAGGGGCCGCAGATAGAATTGGTGACAAAGCTGTTGTTAAAGCGCACGCCCTGTTTCCCGATGCGGTCGATGTTCGGCGTGGGGGCCACTTCGGCAAGATGACTGCCATAGGCACTCACTGCCGCCTGGGCGTGGTCGTCGCTGTAGATCCAGACGATGTTGGGACGCTGGGCGGGTTGTCCGGCTGCCCGCAGGTGGGAAAGCCCCGCCAGGGCGAGGGCGCCGGCACCTGCGTGTCGAAGGAAGCTGCGGCGATTGAAGGTGGTCTGCATGGTCTGATTCTCCTCGATTTTTCTGCAACGTTCCCGGCGGTTTCTGCTGCCAGACGTTAAGCTGCCGGCCTGGTGGACAGTGTGGACTTGGTGGACGGTGTGGACAGCTCGCAAGGGAGCAACGTCCACCAAGTCCACTAAATCCAATGCCGCCACGACGTTTCCTGGCGCCAAAATTTAACCGGCGACTTCGGCGCGTTTGCGTGCCACCATACGTTTTACCAGTTCGTCCACGATAACACCAGCGAGCAACACGGCTCCAATAATAGCGAATTCCAGTTGGGAGGGCAGGCCGAGAATGTTGATGGCATTCTTGAGGACCACGATAACGGCGGTGCCGATAAGGACACCGAGGATAGACCCTTCACCGCCACGTAGGCTGCACCCACCCAATACGGCCGCCGCGATGGCATAGAGTTCATAAAACTCACCCATACCGGCTGGTTGCACCGTGTTGAGGTCCAGTGAAAAAACAATCCCACTGAAACCGGCACACAAGGAGCAGAAGACATAGGCACCGATGGTCACGCGGTCCGTATTGATGCCGCTGTAGCGGGCGGCTTCCTCGTTCCGTCCCAGGGCAAAGAGATAGCGCCCGTAGATGGTGAATTTCAGAATAAACCCGGCGAGGAGGGCCACGACAATCAACGAGATGAAGGGTACGGGCAAGGAAAAGGAGCCCAGGGGTATGGAGCCCTTGGCCAGGATGCCCAGAACGTCATAACCGGACCCAAACCCCACACTCTGGTCCGCCGTGGCGTAGCGCCCAATGCCCCGAAGGAACAACAGACTGCATAGGGTAACGACGAAGGGCTGGAGACGCATCTTGGTGATGAGGAGGCCATGAAAGAGGCCAATGAACACAGAGCCCAGGAGCAGCGCGGGCACCACCACCCAGGGGGAGTAGCCCTTCGCCAGAAAGAGGGCCAGTAGGGAGCCCGTGAGGCCGATAGCCGAACCGATGGAGAGATCAATGCCCCCCGTAATGATGACCATGGCAACACCCACCCCGATGACACCAAAGAGCCCGATCCAGCGGAAGGTATTCTGCATGTTGTAGGTCGAGAGAAAGTTGTCGCTGTTGAGGGCCGTGAATACGCATACCGCCACCAACAATCCTAATATACCCAGAGTCTTCTTCATATGCCGACGGGCACTCCTGTTTGTTATTACGCTTCCGGTCGAATCACCGTTTCGGGGTGTCCTGCTGTCTTCATGCGGCGACCACGCTGCCCGTGGCCAGATGCATAACCGCTTCTTCGGTCAAGGCATCGTGGGCAAGCTCGCCCGTCAAGGCACCGTCGTGAAAAATCAGTGCCCGGTCCGGCAAATGGAGGATTTCTTCCATTTCGCTAGAGACAAAAATAATGGCCACGCCCGATTCGGCGAGCTTCTCCATCAATTGATATATTTCCCGTTTGGCGCCAATATCAATCCCCCGGGTCGGCTCATCAAGGAGGAGAATGCGGGGTTTCATGGCAAGCCATTTGCCCAACACCACCTTCTGTTGATTGCCGCCGGAAAGCAACTGCACGAGTTGCTGGTCGCTGGGTGTCTTGATGTGCAAGGTATCGACCATTTCCTGGCTGATGGCGCATTCGGCGGACCGGTTCAGCATGCCGTTTCGCTGGTCCCGTTTTGCGCTGGCCAGCCCACAGTTTTCGCGTACGGCCATCTCAAGAATGAGGCCATGTTGTTTTCGGTCTTCCGGGACCAGCGCAATACCGGCCTGAATCGCTTCGATGGGGCACGAGATCGCGGTGGTCTCCGCGGCGACCGCGATTGCCCCGGAAAGGGCGGGGACCACGCCGAAGAGCGCCTGGAGCAACTCGGTACGGCCTGCGCCGACGAGGCCACCGATACCAATAATCTCACCCGCGCGAACGGAGAAAGAAACCTGGTGTTTGGGGTGGGCGGCCGTTACCAGATTGGTGACCCGCAAGATTTCGTCGCCCAGTGGTCGGGGAGTGTAGGTGCGGACCGAGGAAAAGTCTCGACCCACCATGAGCTTTACCATATTGCAATGATTGATCTCTGATTTTTCCAGGTTGCCTGCATTTTGGCCATCCCGCAGCACGACGACGCGGTCAGCCAATTCGATCACCTCGCCGAGGCGATGGGAGATATAGATGATACTTACGCCTTTTGCCCGCAGGGCATGAATGACCGTATAGAGGTTGTCGGTCTCCCGTTGTGACAGGCTCGACGTGGGTTCATCCATGATGAGGATGCGGCTGTTCACGGAGAGGGCTTTGGCGATTTCCACCATCTGCTGTTGACCGACGGAAAGTTCGCGCACCAGTTTACGGGGCGAATAGTCGAGGCCGACTTGCTTGAGGTACTCCACGGAGGCCTCATCGATGGCCCGTCGGTTCACGACGCCCCAGCGGTGGGGCTCCCGGCCCAGGAAGATGTTGGAACCGATATCGAGATTGTCCGCGAGATTGAGCTCCTGGTGGATGAGGGAAATGCCCAGCGCGCTCGCATCCTGGATGGAGTTTATAGATACGGCCTCTCCATCGAGTCGAATTTCGCCGGTGCAGGGACGTTGAATGCCCGCCAGGATTTTCATCAAGGTGCTCTTGCCCGCACCATTCTCGCCGATGACAGCCAGTACTTCGCCGGGGAAGAGGTCCAGGCTTACGCAATCCAGGGCCTTTACACCGGGGAACTGCTTTTGGATTTGGGTGACCTGTAACAGCGGTCGTGATTCGGATTCTAGTTCCGTCATGACACCAATATCCCTTGTGATGTGGGGGAGAAAAAGGGCACAGGCCGCTATCTGGCCCGTGCCCCGATCAATCACAATCTGGCCGTGCTCAGGCCCCTTGCGCCTTCAACTCCACCAGCTTGGCCTGGAATTCCGCAACGTTATCTTGCTTCACAATAACCACAGGTACTTCGAGGGTGCCACCTTCGGGCAATACGCTCTCGTCGCCCTCGGCCAGTCCCTTCAGGATTCGAATAGATTGGTAGCCATATTCAAAAGGCTGCTGACTGACCGTGCCGTGAACCGTTCCCGCAGCAATAGCGTTCAGGGTGTCGTCGGCTTCATCAAAGCTCACCATTTTGATTTGATTGAGCTTTCCTGCGGCCTCGACGGCCTGGAGACAATTTGGAATATTATAGGCGAAGAGCCCCACCATACAGGCGAGGTCGGGGTGACTTGCCATCGTGTCTTCGGCGTTGGCCTTGGCTTTGGGGTAATCAAAATTATCCGTCAGGGTGCCCAGAATCTCATATTTCTCGCCCTTGATGACGTCGGACGGCGGGCTTATTGTGAGATTGCTGCCATCCTGCATGGGGGCGTCGATAAGTTCGTCGATGATGCCCTGGCGACGCTGCTGGGCGTTGAGCTGTTCCAGACGGCCCACGAAAATCATGACCTTACCGCCGTCGGGGATGACTTCCTTGATGAGCTTGCCCGCTTCGCGCCCTGCCTTGTAGTTGTCCATACCGATGAAACAAAGCCGATTGGCGTCGGGGGCGTCGGAGTCCTGGGTGATAACATTGGTGACTTTGGCGGCCTCGTTGATGAAATCAACCTGATTTTTCGCATCGATGGGGCTGATGGCCAATCCGTCGATACCCCGGGCCAGCGCATTTTCTATCATACGCTTCTGGTCAACCACACCCTTGGGGGGCATAAGCACCTCCGCGTTGACGCCCAAGTCCTTGGCCGCCGCTCTCACACCCGCCGCAGCGATGGTCCAGAAAGGGTCAATACCGTTGGTCACGTAGGCGAGATCAATGGAATCGCCCTCGTTGACGGTGTGAAGTGTGGTCGCCTGTTTAACGGAAGCGGCTCCATCGGGAGATGCCGTACCACCACCGCCATCACCACCACTGCAGCCCGTCAGGGCAAACACACCAAAGCCTAATACACCCATGCCGATCAGCGTCTTCTTACACCCGAAACGATTCATAGATCCCAGCATCGAATTTCCCTCTCCAGATAGTTCGACAATAGCTCAATTCATACGCTGCTACGGATACCCGTCTCTAAAAAACGACATCCTGCATACAACGGACTCTCAGTCTACTGTATTACCGTCCGGGACTCAAACAGACTTCTCGACGTCGAAAGCGCCCAGGGACAGCAGGGACGACAGTGACAACAGGGACCAGTAAGACTGAGGTTGTCCCAGCAACTTGAACCGATCTCTATCATTACCGGATAATAGCAGCGGTGATTTTCCCACAAATTGGCCCTTCCGGGCCGACAGTGCGCGCCGAAATCGCCCCAACGAATCCATAACCAGCCTTGCTATGTATCGCATTGCCGTACCATGAAAGTACCCAGATGACTTCATCGAACGCCCCTGAACCAGCCGAAGGGCGGCGCGTATCCAACTTCGTCCGCAATATCATCGAAGAAGACATCGCCGCAGCCAAGAATGACGGCCAGGTCGTGACCCGTTTTCCTCCGGAACCCAACGGCTACCTCCATATCGGCCATGCCAAATCGATTTGTCTCAATTTTGGCCTGGCAGAGCGCTACAAGGGCACCTGCCACCTGCGTTTTGATGATACCAATCCATCGAAGGAAGAGGATGAGTACGTTCAGTCCATTAAAGAGGATGTACGCTGGCTCGGCTTCGACTGGGGCGAAAATGAATTCTTCGCTTCCGATTATTTCGACCAGATATACGACTGGGCTCTCAAGCTGATTGAGGCCGGGAAAGCCTATGTCTGCGATTTGACCTTTGACGAAATGAAGGAGTACCGCGGAAATCTGACGGAGCCGGGTAAGAACAGCCCCTACCGCGATCGGACCGCGGTGGAAAATCTCGATCTCTTTGCCCGCATGGCGGCGGGTGAATATGAAGAGGGTACCAAGGTGCTGCGGGCCAAGATTGATATGGCCGCGCCCAATCTCAACCTCCGCGACCCGGTCATGTATCGCATTCTCAAGGCGGAGCACCATCGCACGGGGAGCAAGTGGAAAATCTACCCCATGTATGATTTTACCCACGGTCAGTCTGATTCCATCGAGGGTATTACCCACTCCATCTGCACCCTCGAGTTTGAAGATCATCGTCCGCTCTACGACTGGTATATCAATGCCCTGGGCATCCACCATCCCCAGCAGATCGAGTTTGCCCGCCTCAACATCGGCTATATGATGATGAGCAAGCGCAATCTCCTCACCCTGGTAACAGACAAGCATGTCAACGGGTGGGACGACCCCCGCATGCCTACCCTGTCGGGTCTCCGTCGTCGCGGTTACCCTGCCAAGGCCGTTCGTGACTTTTGCGAAGCGGTTGGTGTGGCCAAGGCCGACAGCACGGTGGACTTTGCCTTCCTGGAGCACTTCGTTCGGGACGAGCTCAATAAGACCGCACCCCGGTATATGGCGGTGGTTGACCCCATCAAGGTGGTCATCGAGAATTATCCCGAAGATCAGGTGGATGAACTGGAAGCGGTGAACAATCCTGAAGATCCCGAAGCCGGGACGCGGATTGTTCCATTTTCCCGGGAGATCTACATTGAGCGGGAAGACTTTATGGAAGATCCGCCCAAGAAATTCTTCCGCCTGGCACCCGGTCGCGAAGTGCGTTTGCGCTATGCCTATTTTATCACCTGCACCGAAGTGATTAAGGACCCCGAAACAGGCGACATCACGGAATTGCGCTGCACCTATGATCCGGAAACCAAGGGTGGGAACGCGCCCGATGGCCGTAAGGTGAAGGCGACCATGCACTGGGTGTCCGCCGCCCACGCCCATCACGCCGAGGTTCGCAACTACAATCAGCTATTCACAAAAGAGAACCCCAACCGGGGCAAGAAGGGGCAGCATTGGACCACCAACATCAATCCCGATAGTCTCGAAGTGCTGACGGGTTGTCTGGTGGAGCCTGCCTTGGCGGAAGTGAAGTCAGGCGAGAGCGTGCAGTTTGAGCGTTTGGGCTATTATTGCGCCGACGTGAAGGAGCACACCCGGAACAATCCGGTGTTTAATCGCACTGCAACGCTGAAAGATGCCTGGGCCAAAGAGAAGAAAAAAGGGTGAGCCCACACCGATTGGAGGAGCCCTGCCGGCGGAGTTAAGGGCCGGTGGGCTACCGCGAGTTGGCTTCGAGGAGACGTCGGCTCAGGGTGAGAATGATGTTTACCAGCAATTGCACAGACACGTCCCGGGGCATGATATTGTGGATAACATCCATCTTGAGCCCGAGCAGGCTGATGTCGTCCCGCGCAACCGCGTCGGCACTCCGTTTGCCCTGGCTTATCAACGCCATTTCGCCAAACATGTCCCCCTGACCGAGGAGGGCCAATTCGCGCCCGTCCTGCTCGATGGCGACGGTGCCATTGAGGATGAGATAGAGGGATTCGCCCTCCTGGTCCCGCTTGAAGATGACGTCACCCGCTTCATATTCGACGGTCAGTCCCCGGGCAAAGATCTTGGCGATATTTTCGGCGTCCACACCACGGAAGAGCTCCATACGGCGGGCCAGGATTTCATAGGTGTCTCGCATGCTGTCTATCATGACGTTGGTCACGTCCTGAAGGATTTTCTCGGGAACGTCGTCTTCCTGGGGTCCGTCCAAGTCCGCTTCGGCCGCAACGTCGCCATGAAAGACCTGGCCGAAGACCGTTTCCGTGTCTAAATCGGCATCGCTGTCATTTTCGTCGCGCTGTTCACCGGCGAAGCGCACCCGATGCAGGGCGCTGTCACTCATTTTCTTCTCGGCGTAATCGGATTTGGAATCCACCGCAATCGCATCGGGAATCTCTTCTTCAGCCGCTGGCGTGACCACTCCAGGTTGGGCGGCTACCGACGCTTTCGCATGGCGCTCGGCATAGGAAGCTTTTTCCGCCTCGGTTAAGGTTATGCCGAAACTGGACACGCTCATGTTCTGTCCGCCGCCGCTCCGTTTCACTTGTTCCCCGAATACCTTGGCCGTTACCGTCTCGAAATGTCTGTGGGCGCAGAGGATAGGTTTAATACGGAGATCCGGGCAATGTTGTTGAACCACCTGCAAGGCCTGGGTGTTCAGTGGATTGACCATGGCAATTGTAAGATTGCGCCCCAGTTTGTCGATGGGGATCAGTCGATACTGGAGACATACCTCTTTGGGGACGAGGGCGGCAACGTCCGCATCAATGAGATAGTCCAGCAAGCTGAGATGGGGGATCTTACAAAACTTGGCAAGAAAGGAGAGGAGCGATTTTTCATCGAGGATACCTTCCTCGACCAGAATTTCTCCCAGAAACGCACCGGTCTCTTTCTGAATGACGAGGGCCCGTTCCAACTGCTCGCGGGACGCCTTGCCTTGTTGCAAGAGCATAGCGGGCAGGGAGCGGGCGGATGGTCGGGGTGCACTCTGTTGGGGCGGCGTCTGCCGGTGGGGTTGTTGTGGGGGCTGCTGGCCCTGTGGGGGCGCGGCCACTTCCGGGGTGCTGGGCTTAGGTGTGTCCGGTTTCTTCGATCTGTTCCAGCCAATCATGTACGAAAACCTTGTATGGCAGTGATACCTGGCACGGTGGCCTGAGCACGGGAGATGCTCAAGCATCCTGTAAATTCTACGCAAATCTCAACCCGCGCATGGTAGCACCCCGACAGGGAATCCATCAACTTGCATACTCAGGGCAATTGCGATAGAAAGCGTCCCCTTTAGACTTCGTCTCCACTTTACTGGATAGGGTCGCGCGAAACATGTCGCCATCTATCTCTTTGCTGGCGAAACGTTAAGCCAAGGGCGTGCCGCGCGATCTGGTACTCCAGTTCGTGCG
>CAXBPH010000164.1:0-15492 GCA_963977445.1 uncultured bacterium
GACCACGGTGCTTTCCCGTCAAATCGCCGAGCTGGGTATTTATCCGGCGGTGGATCCCCTCGACTCGACCAGCCGTATCCTCGATCCCCGGATTCTTGGAGAAGAGCATTACAATGTGGCCCGTAGCGTACAGGAAATTCTCCAGCGCTATAAGGACCTGCAAGATATTATCGCCATTCTCGGTATGGACGAACTCTCGGAAGAAGACAAGAAGACCGTGGCCCGTGCGCGACGCATTCAGCGTTTCCTGAGCCAGCCCTTCTTTGTGGCCGAGCAGTTTACCGGCATGACCGGAAAATTCGTCCCCGTGGAAGACACGATTCGCAGCTTCAAGGCCATTCTTGAAGGCGAATACGATCACCTGCCCGAAAGCGCCTTTCTCTATTGCGGTTCGATTGAAGAAGTCGTCGAGAAGGCCGGCGCCATGGAAGGCAAATAATCGTGGCAACGGCAACCCTCAGTCTGGAACTTTGCGCTCCGGAGAAGCCCCACACCGAGCTGGACGTGACCGACGTAACTATCCCCGGCACGGCCGGCGTCTTTGCGGTTCATCCCGATCACACCCCCCTGCTCTCGACACTCATACCCGGTGTGCTTATCGCCAATACGGTGGATGGCCAGGAACGCCACTTTGCCGTCCACGGGGGATTCGCCGAGATAAAACAGAATAAGGTCATTATTCTGGCAACCTTCTATGAACCCGGCGACGATATTGATGCCACCCGTGCACAAACGGCCGAAGAACGAGCCCTGGCACGCCTTCAGAAGCCACCAGAAGATATGGACTGGGATCGGGCCGAACACGCCTTGGCCCGGGCGGTGGCACGTCTCCGCGCCAGCAAAAAACAGAGCTACGTTTAATTTACGTTGCCGGATTGACCTGAATTTGGGGTCAGCACAGGCCGAAGACGCGCTGTAGCGGGTGTCCATATAATCCTTTAAATGGGGCGCGGGTACCAATATCCTGGCGTGCCGACCGAGTTTCTCCTGGACGGCATATCCGAGTAAGGAGAAAGCTACGTGGCAACCATCCCGGAACCGCAGCGGTACGATCAAACGGGTCTTTCCAAAAACCGGGGATTGATGCACGAGTTGTGGCTCCCCATGCTCCTCTTCGCCAGCGCGGGCGCGGTCACGTGGGCCATTCGGGGCACCACAGGCTGGGGGGGCATCGACGGCACCATCGTTCCCGGCCTGACTTGGGGCGTCCTCTGGTATTACCTGTGCTGGCTAAAGGGTATTGATTCGCGTGGCATCGTCTTCTGGCTGGGTATGGGCCTCTCCCTGGGCGGCGAATTGGGCTATGGCATCTATGTCTCCTGGATACAGGGCAACTTTCATCTCGGTGACCAGGTTATGCCTGTTTCCCCATGGTTCGGCTACCTCTGGTTCGCAATATGCGGTATCGGGTGGGCGGCACCGGGTGCAATTTTTCTCGGATGGGCCCTGTCGGCCCCGGCAACCAAGCCCACATGGGCCCTGCGCACCCTCCTGGTCGCCCTCCTGATTATGATTGTCCTCAACCGGGGAGCCTCACTGCTTGGTGTAGGCGTGGTCGAATGGGTCGGGACCTGGATTGCCGCACATCACCCCGGACTCCTCTATCCCAATGCCTACCTCGGTATCTATGACGGCGCACTGCGCGACCCGCAGTTGCGCATCATCTACACCAACACCCAGAATTTTCTGGTGCTGCTCTGGTGGCTCACTGCCACCCTTGTCGCCGTGATGCAGCGGGACCGCATGACCCGGATAGCGTCATTGGTCATTGGCGGCGGTTTCGGTATCGGCTTTCCCATTTCGGCCTTGTGGTGCCTGGGCTACAGCCACGCGCCCGACGCTGTGGACTGGTGGAAGGTGTGGGAACTCCACTCCGGTTTCAACCTCGGTATCGGGTACGCCATCTACTACTATTGGTACCTCCGGAAACGGAAAAACCCACCCACCGATCCCCCCCGGACCATGGCTTCATTCTTCACCGTGCAACAGTCGGGCGTGCTTTTGGCCCTGGCCGGGTTCGTGCTCATCTTCGTATCCGGCTACGAATATTTCTTCTGGACCGGACTCGCTGTCGCTGTGTTCTTCGTCCTCACCCTCCTCTATGCCACCTTCGCATCCGGTACGGACGACGCCAAAACAATCGCGCACCGCCAACGGGACGGGCTGCTGATCTTCAGTGTCTTTTTCCTCCTCTTCATGCTCTGCCACGGGGTGACCTCCCGTGCAGGGGTGGTGCTGGGCATCTATGGAGACAACGAAATTGGACAATACCGCTGGCCTATGGGTCGAATTGCCCTCTTTGTCCCCCTGGCCCTCGCACTCGTCGCGGGCACGCTGGTCGCACTGGCCCGCTCTTTTCGCGTCTCCCCCGATACCTGCGCTCCTGGTGCGCCATCGACAAGCCCCTGGCCACTGCGTATGTTTGACCTCCTTACCTTTATCGGTGTCGTGGGTGCTGCCTCCATCTGGCCCGCAAAAATCGGTGTGCTCTATGCCCTCTTCACGGGACTGGCCATCTTTGCCCTCGCACGCATCAATCGTCACTTCGGCGTCTGATGGGATATCCCACCGGTTTATGATTGGGCAAACACGCCCGGTGCCCGAAAGCTCAGGTTAAACCGACCGTACCGGCTCGACACCACCTTCCTCCCCACGCACGAACCGGAGTACCGGATCGCGCGGCACGTTCGTTCCGACGAAGACCACCGGTTTAAAAATTCGACAGGGGTGTCCCGTTTTGAGGCCTGACGATACCCCCATGTTATGATTGCGAATAGCCCTACGGAGATACTTCATGCGACGTCCCCTATACCGTTCCTGCCAGTTTCTTGCTCTTTCCTTGCTCGTACTTGTTTTTTCCCAGACCACTTCAGCGGCACCGATTGACGCTGACGTTTGCGTCTACGGCGGCACCTCGGGGGGCGTCATCGCCGCCGTGCAGGCCGCACGCATGGGAAAACGTGTGGTCCTCGTCGAACCGGGGGGCCATCTCGGTGGCATGACCTCAGGAGGCCTCAGCGCAGTCGATATCGGCGATCCCCGCAGTGTGGGTGGCCTGACCCGGGAATATTTCACGCGCCTCGTCGCGGGCTATGGCAAAGAACTGGATTGGGACCGAAAAATGGGCCACGGCACGGGCGGTGCCTATTCCATTGAACCCCATGTGGCGGAAAACATCTTTGATGACATGGTCGCGGAAGCCGGCGTCAAGGTGCTCCGCAATGCGCCGCTGGCCTCGCTGGAACAGACAGGCAACCGAATATCCGAGCTACACACACAAGATGGCCGCACCATCCGTGCACGGGTATTCATCGATGGGACCTACGAAGGCGACCTGATGGCCGCAGCGGCGGTTCCCTATACGGTGACCCGCGAGGGGAATGCGGCCTACGGCGAGCAGTACAACGGCATCTACTACACAGACGCCTATCGGCCCCGCCTCCTCCACAAGCAACCCGGCGAGAATGGCCGCGTTACCGGAGGCCAGGGCGTGTGGGACCGGGACTTTCCCCTGGACCCCTATATCGTCAAGGGCGACCCCACCAGTGGATTGCTCCCCCTCATCAACGACGGAGAACCGGGTGTACCGGGAGAGGCGGTGCCCGGCATTCAAGCCTATTGCTTCCGGCTCTGTCTCACCACGGCAGCAGACCGCCTCCCCATCGCTCCCCCCGAGGACTATGACCCAGCGCGCTATGAATTGGTAGCCCGTTTCATCGAAGCCT
This sequence comes from uncultured bacterium, assembly GCA_963977445.1. Classification (GTDB taxonomy): domain Bacteria; phylum Hydrogenedentota; class Hydrogenedentia; order Hydrogenedentales; family JAEUWI01; genus JAEUWI01. Next base: position 3,726 of record CAXBPH010000164.1, read on the forward strand.
GCCTCGAAAACGGAGACGACATGGACCTACGGTGGTTCAGCAAACACGACGCTCTGCCCAATGATAAGTGGGACTTCAACACCGCCACCTTCGGCGGGAACCTGCCCGGTTTGAGTTGGGCCTGGCCCGAAGCGAGCTATGATGAACGACGGGTCCTCGCAAAAACTCTGGAAGACTACCATCGCGGTCTCTTTCATTTCCTTCGAACGGATCCACGGGTCCCGGTAAAGGTGAAAAAAGACGTACTTCGTTTTGGGCTGCCCCGCGATGAATTCAAGGACACGGGCGGCTGGCCCCACCAGGTTTACATTCGCGAAGGTCGGCGCATGGTCGGTGAGCTCGTCATGACGGAGCACCACACCTTTGGCCGTGAGATTGCCCCCCGCGCCATGGGGCTCGGCTCCTATGGCACCGACACCCACTAAATACGTCGCATCGTGAAAGACGGCGTGGTGACCCGCGAAGGCAAGACGGCCGGTGGACGGGGCGGAGCAGGCCCCTACCCCATTGGCTACGGAGCCCTCGTTCCGAAGAAGGAAGATTGCGACAACCTCTTCGTGACCTTCGCCCTCTCTGCCAGCCACACCGCCTTCAGCAGCCTCCGCATGGAGCCCGTGTTTATGGTGACCAGCCAATCGGCCGCAACCGCCGCGTGTATGGCTATCGATAGTGACATCCCTGTGCAAGAGGTGGCCTATGGCGCCTTGCGCGAACGACTCCTCGCCGATGGCCAAATCCTCGAATGGCCGCCCGGGCCCGAGCTGCTCGGTATCGTGCTCGATGACACCGAAGCCCAATACACGGGGAAATGGCTCACAAGCAATGCCGCCTCCAGCAACATCGGTGGGAGCTATCGCCATGATGGCGGTCGAGATCGGGGCCAGAAAACGGCCACATTCACGATGGATATCCCGGCGGATGGCGACTATGGGGTCCGCTTTTACTACACACCCCACGCCAATCGTTCTACAAAAACGGCCGTCACCATTCACCACGCCGACGGCGATACCACCGTCCTGGTGAATCAGCGAGAACCGGCACGTGTCGATGGCGTAGCCCCAACCTTGGGCCAATTCCGATTCGCCACCGACCAGAAAGCCTTGGTGACGATTACCAACGAAGGGGCCGACGGGTATGTCGTCGTCGATGGTATCCAGCTACTCGAAGCCAGCACATCGAGTCGTTAGCACCCCGTAATCCTGGCCGAGATCCCCAATCCACCCCGCTCCCCCATCGGACCCTGCTTGATCGATGTCGATTAACGGGGTATGATCAATACCATGTCTGGATTCCACACCTACAGAAATGGCCCCGTGCGGGCTGTTTGCCTGCTGCTGATTACCTTGGCGATTCTTTCGGGAAGCGTGCGGGGAATTGCGCTGGATTTCTGTTTTTGTGCCGAAAACGACGAAGCTTCTACTACTGCGGACCCCTGCTGCCCCCAAGTTCACAGCGATGGGGAAGCTCTGGACCAAAACGGCCCTGGCCTCCTGCGCGCCGACAGCCAAGATGCTATTCCCTGTATAGAACTGCGCCTTGCCAGTGATTCAGGATGGGCACGGCTCGCCCTGTCCGGCTCTCTCGGATACAAGCATCTGGAGGCCGCTGCCTTCATCGCTTCTATTCATCAGGAAGACGTACTGCCCCCAAAATTCCCCTGCCCATCCAACACGGCAGCAACCCCCTACCCGAATATCCTTTCTGACGTCCGTCTTCAGGTCTGATCCGCCACGGATCCCCACCCCCGAACGCCTTCTGAAGCCCAAGAGCGATCTTCGATCCAACACGGTTTCTACGGGCACATCACCTCCCATCCTACTATCCACGACTTTTCAGGAGTTTCGCATATGCGATCCGCTTCCCATTGGTATGGACTCAGCGCCATTACCGCGACCATTGTAATTCTGACGACGTTCTCGTCCTGCTCACCAACGCCCCCCAATGTGGCTACCCCACCCGCCGCCGCAGTCGAGCGGGACCCAAATCGCCTCTGGTGTAATGAACACGGCCTTTACGAAGATGAATGTCTGATTTGCCATCCCGAACTCGCCAACAAGGTCGAAGACCATGACGGACACGATCATGACCACGCTTCCGAAGTAAAAGAGCGGGACCCAAATCGACTCTGGTGCAATGAACACGGCCTTTACGAAGATGAATGCCTGATTTGCCATCCCGAACTCGCCAGTAAGGTCGAAGACCATACCGGCCACGACCACGCTTCGGAAGAGAAAGAGCGTGACCCGAACCGGCTCTGGTGCAATGAACACGGCCTATACGAAGATGAGTGCCTGATTTGCCATCCCGAACTCGCCAATAAGGTGGAAGACCATGACGGGCACGACCATGCCGAAGTAACCGAAAAACGTGACCCCAATCGCCTGTGGTGTAACGAGCATTCCGTCTATGAAGACGAGTGCCTGATATGTCACCCCGAGCTGGAAAAAAAGTCGGAAGCCAACGCGGAGCGGGACCCAAACCGCCTCTGGTGCAATGAGCATTCCATCTATGAGGATGAGTGCCTGCTTTGTCACCCGGAACTGGCGAAAAAGCCGGTTGCCATGGTCGGTGGACTTCAGTGTCTGGAACACGATGTACTTGAACGAGAGTGTGGCATTTGCCATCCCGAACTGCTCGCCCAAATGGTTCCCGGACAGGGCCTGAAGGTACGTTTCGAATCCCTCGCGTCGGCGGAGAAGGCCGGGGTGCAGACGGGCTTTCCGGTCTATGCCGACCGTGCCGCTGAGGGCAACGTACTCGGCGAAATGACCTATAACATGAATGAACTGGCGTACATCACGCCCGCGCTGGACGGCGTCATAAAGCGGGTTCTCGTGGATGCGGGCGACGTGGTGGAGGCCGGTCAACTGCTGGCCGAAATCGCCGCACCCGGCCTCGCCAGCGAGCGCAGTGCCTATGCCAAGGCCGTCGCAAACAGGACACTCCACCGTGAAGCCGTCGCACGGGAACAGAAACTCGTGGCGGAGAAAATTTCCGCCCGGCAAGACCTTGAGCAAGCCCAGGCCCGCCTCGCCGAAGCCGAAGCCGAAATCGACATGGCCATACAGCGCCTCCACGATATGGGGCTCTCAGCAGAGGAAATTACGACCAAGACGGACACTGCGACATCGGCATTCCCGGTACGCGCGCCCTTTGCAGGCACGATCACCGAACGAAATGCGGTCGCGGGCGCAGCGGTAAGCACCGGCACCTCCCTCTTTCAAGTGGCGAATCTTTCTTCCATGTGGATGGATGTCTCCGTACCGGAGGCGCAGGTCCTGCTACTCGAAAAAGGCATGCCCATACAGGCCCAACTCGATGCCGCTCCTGGTCTCCTCTTTCCAGGAAAACTGACGTGGCTCTCCACCAGTGTGGACGAAACGACCCGCATGGTCCGAGGCCGCGCGGAAATCCCCAATCCCGATGGACTGTTACGCAATGCCATGTTTGGCAGCATCTCCTTCACCAACACCAACACGACGCCGACACTGGCACTCCCAGAGACAGCCATTCAGTATGTAGATGGCCTGCCTATCGTGTTTGCAAAATTGGAGCCCGGCCTCTTTGAAACCCGCCTGATACGGGCCGGTGCGGCCGTCGGTACTATGACACCCATCCTGGAGGGCCTGTCCGAAAACGATGAAATCGTTCTGGGACAGAGCTATGTTCTGAAGTCTGAACTCCTGAAGGCCCGACTCGGCGCGGGCTGCGTACACGACTAGCAGCCCCTTTCAATAGACGCGCGAAGGCGAGAATGAATATTCTTGGCCGCATTCAAGGCGCGCTACCGCCGGAAATACCGGTATTCTCAAGGGTTCGCAACGCGGGGCTCGGTCGAGAAGACCATTCCCAGCCCCCTTTGCGTTTTGCAACGGGCTCCCCACAGCCCGCTGAGGAAAATCATATGCTGAATTATCTTGTGGCTTTTGCCCTCCAGAACCGGGCGCTCATGGTGCTGCTCTTTATCGCTGCCGCTGGCTTTGGTGGCTGGCGACTGGCAAACTTGCCCATCGATGCCTTTCCCGATACCACGCCCGTTCAGGTGCAGATTAACACGACGGCCCCCGCGCTGGGGCCCGAAGACATTGAACAACAGATCACATTACCCGTCGAACTCGCGGTCTCAGGCCTGCCGGGCCTCGACGAAGTGCGGTCTATCTCTAAGTTTGGCTTTTCCCAGGTGGTGGCCACCTTTACGGATGAAACCAGCGTCTATGATGCCCGCCAGTTCATTACGGAACGGCTGAACACCATCGCGCTCCCCGAGGGCATTGAACAGCCCCAGCTTGGCCCAATCGCCACGGGCCTCGGGGAAGTCTTCCACTACATGCTCCACTCCGACAATCCAGACCGGAGTTTGACGGAGCTGCGAACCCTCCACGACTGGATTGTGAAGCCCGAGCTCCTGAAGACCTCCGGGGTAGCAGAAGTGAACAGTTGGGGTGGCTTCGAGAAACAATACCACGTCATCATTCGTCCGGATGCCCTCATCAAACATGGACTCCTTCTCCGCGACGTACACGACGCCTTGGCGCGAAACAACGCCAACGTGGGTGGGGGCCAGCTTACCCGCGCGGGTGAATCCATGCTGGTTCATGGTTTGGGGCGTGTATCCAATGCGACAGACATCGAAAACATCGTCGTTCTGGCCCACGAAGGCACGCCGGTCCGGGTGCGGGATGTGGCGGAGGTGCGTATTGACCACGAAATCCGTCGGGGCGCCGTCACCTTTCAGGGCGAAGGGGAAGCCGTGCTGGGCCTGGGCTTCATGCTCATGGGCGAAAACAGTCAGGCCGTCACCCGGGAGCTCCGGGAGCGATTGGAGACGGCCAAAAGCGCGCTTCCCGACGACGTGGAGCTCACTATCGTTTACGACCGGACCGAACTGGTCTCCAACGTAATCGAAACCGTCCAGCACAACCTGCTGGCCGGTGCACTCCTGGTTGTCGTCGTACTCTTTCTCCTCCTGGGCAATATACGTGCGGGCCTTCTCGTCGCGGCAACCATACCGCTGGCCTTACTCTTCGCCGTCATTGGCATGCACGAGATGGCTATCGCCGCGAGCCTGCTCAGTCTGGGTGCCATGGATTTCGGCATTATCGTCGATGGCTCCGTGGTGATGACCGAAAGTAATCTCCGAAGACTGCGGGAAGAACAGGAGCGGCTCGGAAGAAAACTGAACCGTGCCGAACGCCTTGGCTGCGTTATCCGCTCCAGCCAGGAGGTGGCGCGACCGGTGGCTTTTGGTATGGGAATCATTGCCGTTGTATTTTTCCCCGTCTTGGCGCTCCAGGGCATCGAGTCTAAACTCTTTTCCCCCATGGCGTGGACCTTTATCTTCGCCCTCTTCGGCGCCCTGGCAGTCGCTCTCCTCTTGTCCCCGGTGCTCTCCTATTACCTGCTCCCCCGCAACGCAACACCGGAGCGTCATGGCCTGGGTTCGCTCCTGGTCGTTGTGTACCGTGTTTTACTCCGTGGCGCACTCCGATTCCGCTGGCTTGTCGTTGCCACGTCAATCCTCTTGCTCGCCGCGACGTCACTCCTCGCGACCCGCCTCGGTGGTGAGTTCCTCCCGCGCCTGAGTGAAGGGGCAACCGTCTGCAACGTCATCCGCCTGGCAGGTGTTTCGATTGAAAGCTCGGTGGAATACAATTCCCGTATCGAGCGATTGTTGCTGAAGGCCTTTCCCGATGAAGTCCGATTCGTCTGGAGCCGCATCGGGTCGGCGGAAGTCGCTACGGACCCCATGGGCACGGAACTGACGGACATATTTATTGCCCTCCATCCCCGGGGCCAGTGGAGCAAGGCAAAAACTCAGGGCGAACTCGTAGCCGCCATGGAAACGGAATTGGGCGATCTACCGGGGCTGAATATCGCCTACACCCAACCCATTGAGATGCGGATGAACGAAATGGTCTCCGGTATCCGCTCTGATCTTGGCATCAAGGTATTCGGAGATGATTTTGATACCCTCGTGCGCATTTCCGATGATATCCAACGGGTCTTACTCGAAATGGAGGGTGCCACCGATATTTCTGCCGATCAGATTACGGGGCAACCTGCCCTGCAGATTCAGGTGGACCAGGAGAAGATCGCACGGTACGGCGTACCCACGGCGGATGTCCTGGATTTTGTAGCGGCCATGGGTGGTTTGGATGCCGGCCTGGTCTATGAAGGGCAACGCGTCTTCCCACTCGTATTGCGCCTGCCCGACGATTACCGAAGCGACCCCGCGCGTATCGAGCACGCCATCATTCCAACCTTAGACGGACCACTCCTTGAAGTGGGACAACTCGCCTCCGTGCTGGAAACGACGACGCCCGCCACCATCAACCGCGAATGGGGACGACGACTTATCCGGGTCCAGGCCAACGTGCGTGATCGCGATGTGGCGTCCTTCGTTGCCGAAGCAAAGGACAAGGTCGCTGCCCAGATTACCTTGCCCGAAGGCTACCTCCTCGAATGGGGTGGCCAATTCAAGAATCTAGAGCGGGCGCGACTGCGGCTATCCATTGTCGTGCCTTTGACGCTGATCCTTATCTTCTTCCTGCTTTATTTCAGCCTGAATCGCTTCCGCGATGTACTTATCATCTACACGGGAATTCCCTTCGCAGCAATTGGCGGTGTCATTGCCTTGTACCTCCGTGACATGCCCTTCAGTGTCAGCGCTGCCGTTGGATTTATTGCACTCTGTGGCATTGCCGTTCTGAATGGACAGGTCCTTGTCACCGCCATCCACCGTTTTCGCGAGGAGGGCACGGACCTCGCGGAGGCCGTTCGAGAAGCGGCCATACAACGATTACGCCCGGTGCTGGCGACGGGCATCACGGACGCCGTTGGATTTCTGCCCATGGCCATGTCCACGGGCGTCGGTGCCGAAGTACAGCGCCCCCTGGCTACCGTAGTGGTTGGCGGCATACTCTCGGCCACCCTGCTCACCCTGCTCGTCTTACCGGCCCTCTATTTAATTGCAAACGGGCGAAGGAAGAAAAGTGGCACCGCAGACGAACGCTAACCGAGATCGAGCATCGACGTCTGCTTCAAATTGCCCGTAGCCCCTTCTTCTGTCCAAAGAGGATTGGGTTAAATTCGTAGTGCAAGCATAGACCAAAATAAAACCGCCGCCCCGCGAAGTCACGGAGACTTCGACGGGGCGGCGGCACATTGCTTTCTATGAATTATCGTCTTCGCGGACGGGCACCATCCGTAGAAACGGTGGGCAGTTGCAGGGCAGAGTTATCTCGAATTGGCCGTCTTCCGCGACCCCGAGCGGGGGCAACTTCTTCAACAGGCAATTCATATCGCTTGAAGAATGGGCGACCTGGGTTCGCTGTCGCGACGGGAACATCAACACCATCCGTTTGTTCAACCACGGATAGAACACCGCTCTGACCAATCGTTGCCGTTGAACCAGACACTTCGATGTTAACTCCTTGTGCAATATCGAGGGTCTCCGGCGAGAAACCGCCGCCAGCAATCGTGACCGTGCCATCGGTCTGAACCGCAGCGAGACCTTCCGCCAGGGTATTGTAGGGATTGAGCGACGACCCGAGCTCTACGCCAGGGTAGCCAAAGTTTACATATACCTGGTTTTGCAGGCCGACCAGCAATCCGACCGGGAGGGTCAGCGGATTCTCATCCAAATCGTTCGATGAGATGGTCAGTCCACCCTGGTAGGTACCCGGGGCAAAACCATTGGCGTTGGCCGTCACCGTAATGGTCTGCATTCCTTGTGGGCCAATAGTGCCCGTGCTGGCGTCTACGGAAAGCCACGCCAAAGGACCAATCGTCAGCAGCTGATGATAGGTATTTGGGTCTGCACCGAGGGCCGTGCTGAAACTATCGGGGAGTGGAAAGGCCATGGAATGTCCCCGATTCACACGTCCAAAACTGGTCTCTGGAGGACTCCCACCACTGTTCTCAAAATAAACTTCCGTGGGTGTTACGCCCCAAAGGGCCGAAATGATATAGAACTTACCCGCCTGAAGGGGCACTTCAATACCGTTGACACCGTAGAAACCCGCGCCCTGGCCGACAAAGTCCACCACGTACGCGTAAATCGCTACCTTTTCGAAACCTTCGCCCACGCCATCCATCTCATAGACGACGAATCCAAATTGATTGGTACCGGTAAAACGAACCGCTGCGGATATCGCTCGTAGTTGGGTGCTCCGATCAACCTCATACACATTTCCATAGGAAAAAAGGGAGGTGGGTGCCGTGGGTACCGGTCCCGGATCGCCAACATACTCCGAGCCACCTTCTCCTTCAAGGGAGATGTCGATAGTGTAATCGAGATCCTGTCCGCCGGTGTCTGCCGTGTTGGATACGGTCAACGTTTTATCCAGCGATACGGCGGTAGGGGTGAAATAGCTCAAGGAGGTATCAGAGACGGAAATATCTGCGAGGGCATTGACCACCTCGGTGCTATAGGTAAAGGCCATATTTTCGCCCGTCTTCTTAATATTGAAGAGCGTGTGGCCCGTGGGCAGTACCACGCCTCCCTGATAGGTGTCGGTGCTGGGAACGGTGCTCGGGCCGAAAATGCTTGCGCCATTTTCCCGAAACACATCGCCACCATCGCCCCGATTAGTTCCCTTTTCCAAATGGTAGGCACCGTCTGCTTGTAACACGGCGACGCGATAGTGCTTCCCGTTGGTGGGCCAGCCGGCCTGCCCGGGATAGCCCTGCGTATTGTAGGGGGCGTTCTCGTCAATATGGAGGACCAGTAAACCGCCTTGGGGCATATCCGCTTCGAAACCAAAAGGCTGTCTATTCTCGATGAGCAAATACTCGCCCGGAGGAAAGTTCTCGTCTATCCGAATTACGGAGGGCGTGTAGCCAATGGGGCCCAGGGCATAATTCCCCGGTCCGTCCAAGACAATCGGAGGGGCCATCCAACCCAACTGAATCCTACTCCAGGAGCTGAAGTGGGGTGGATAGTGCTGGCTGTTATCAAAGCCCCAGGAGTTTGCCATTAGACCCCAGGAGCCGATGCCATTGCCGTTGTCAGGGGACGGGTCGGTGTCGTAGAGATCGGGCAGGCCAAAAAAGTGGCCCGTTTCATGACAGATTACCCCGATGCGGCCAATGGCGCTACCTTGGTAGTGCCACACGCCGGGGCTGATATGATAGTTGCTTACCGCCACCCCTTCTGCAGAAACCCATCCCGGAAAACCGAGGGAGGACTTGTGCGACCAGATTCGGTTTGACGAAGGCGTGCCATATTGATCCGTCGCGCCCCATTCCGCACCATAGCCCGAGTGTATGAAGGCAATTGCGTCAATTTTACCATCACTGTCCGAGTCGAAATCGTTGAAATTGACGGACCCATCGATCGCATTCAAGGCATATCGCAGGGCTTCTGAAACTTTGCTGCCACCAAGCCCCGAAACGCCATTGGCGTAGTAGGCCTCCGTCTGAGGCAGCGTTACCCACACGGTCACGGTGGACTCCAGGGTAAACTGAGTGTAGGATACCTCGCGATAGTACGCCTTCACGCTGCCCGTGGGCGCGAGCGTGGGATCAGGCGAATTCGCATTAAACAAGACATTCATATCCGATTGGCTGGGAAGGGTACGGCCCGTGTGGTCCGAAAACTCCATCAGCACCACCAGATTGCGTTTTACACCCAACACGGGTGTCGCAAGTTCAAAGCCAGGCGCTGACCCACTCCCAGAACCATCCTCCAATTGAGGTTCGACGAGACCCATCTGGCGCCGAATACCTTCGGAAGGCATGATGCCACGGACAAGTCCGGACCGTCTGGGATCGCCCCGTCCAACCCGTACGCCCGACGAAACAACACGACCTTGCCCATTGCGACGGCCATAATTGAATTCGCCCGCCCGCGTTCGAACTACCGTGTACCCTTTTTCATCTTCCATCCAATTGAAGTGCTCGTCTCCGCGGACGCGCAACTTCACAACCGAACCGTCCGGCTGCGTTTCTTCAAAGGCAAGGGGACTCGCCTGGATTGCCCTGGCAACCGGGGCTAACGTACAGGTCAGCCCCAATGCTACCACCATGGAAAGCATCGAGTGACACGCTATATGCTTTATTGACTCGCTCATATCTTGGACCTTTTCTGGTGCTCGTGCTTTCGACTACTGCAAACTCACAAGTACCAATACCAGGCCACGGCCTTCCTTCAGCCCCGTCATCGCCTTACCAAGGACGGCGCCTGTAGCTTTCCCGTGATCCACCACCTTGGCGGCGTGACCAGCGGTCGACGACGTAGTCAACAAGTCACCCGGCTCAATCGCGCCGAAGCTCGCATCGACGTAGCAGTAAACGCGGCCGGTCAGCGCAACGGGATGTTCACCATCGGCCTCCGTTCCAACCTGCGACATGATCATGCCCGGAAGCACATTCCCCGCTCCGCTGATAATACCTGCGACGCGACGATCATGGGCTTCGGTACTGACCATCAATTTTCCGGGATTCTCAGGATCGATACTGACCACCATGCCGGGCAGTATTTCGCCCTCCAGCGTGGCCACGTCAAAGCCTTCAGCGAGATCGGCACCGCCGGTAATCTTGAGTACTTTCGTGCGGGTGGTTCCGTTAACATCCAGCTCAAAGTTTGGATCCATTCCGATGCCAACCTGGCCACCTTCGGTTATCGTCATGTGGGTGATGCCATCGGTTCCGAGCTTCAGGGACGATCCGAAATCGTCACCATTGTTGTCGGCTCCAATAAACAGCATATTCTCATCGGTAGTACCACCGCCGTCCGCGCCAGCAGGACCTTGCGGCCCTTCTGGACCCTGGGGACCTACTGCACCGGCAGGACCCATCGGTCCTACGGGACCATCTGCGCCATCCGCACCGGCGGGACCAACTTCACCTTGAGGACCGTCCGCACCGTCAATACCGTCTGCACCCATCGGACCTTCGGGGCCAACGGCACCATCAATGCCAGCAGGACCCTGAGGACCGATGGCACCATCACTACCATTTGCGCCAGCTGGGCCGGCAGGACCAACAGCACCCTGAGGACCAACGGCACCATCAATGCCAGCAGGGCCAGCAGGGCCCATTGGACCTTCGGCACCAGGGGTTCCAGCGGGACCGACCGCGCCATCAATGCCGTCCGCGCCCATTGGGCCTTCGGGACCAGGTGCACCTTCGGCACCAGCAGGACCAGTCTCACCCTGGGGGCCAATCGCACCATCAATTCCATTTACGCCCGCAGGACCGGTTTCACCCTGAGGACCAACCGAACCATCAATTCCATTTTCGCCTGCAGGACCCATCGGACCTTCAGGTCCGGCTGCACCTTCGGCACCAGCAGGACCAGTCTCACCCTGGGGGCCAATCGCACCATCAATTCCATTTACGCCCGCAGGACCGGTTTCACCCTGAGGACCGACCGCACCATCAATACCATCCGCACCCGCAGGACCCACATCCCCATTGGGACCAGGTGCACCTTCGGCACCAGCGGGACCCGTTTCACCCTGAGGACCTACCGCGCCATCAATGCCGTCCGAGCCCATTGGGCCTTCGGGACCAGATGCACCCGTGGGGCCAGCGGGGCCCGTTTCACCCTGAGGACCAACCGAACCATCAATGCCATTGGCACCAGCAGGACCCACATCCCCTTTGGGGCCGGGCGCACCTTCTGGACCAGCGGGACCAGCAGGGCCCGTTTCACCCTGAGGACCAACCGAACCATCAATGCCATTGGCACCAGCAGGACCCATGGGACCTTCAGGTCCGGCGGCACCTTCGGTACCCGCAGGACCGGTCTCACCTTGGGGAC
>CAXBPH010000165.1:0-15342 GCA_963977445.1 uncultured bacterium
TTATGCCGGAGAAAAATATGAGCATACAAGACTCTTGCGGTTTTCGTCTACGACACCACGCCTGCTGTATGCGATTCTGGGTTAAAAAGTAAACACGCCGGTGAGTATCTCATCTCCGGCGTGTTTTTCTTCGTGCGACTGTCACCTAGAGTTAGTCTGCGGACTCCGACTCCATGAAATATTCGACCATGAAATTCAGCTTATCCATCAACTCTGCCAACCATGCTGTCATGTTCTCACAAAGGCGAATGCGGCCGCCGATCTCGTGGTCAAAGATAAGGACTTCTCCATAGGTTGCGGGCGTGAGATCGACGCAAGTGTGATTGCCAAAGCCATCTGCTGTAAATGGTAGCCAATAGGGATCCCAATGACCCTCTGGAAGACTGCCTTTCTCCATCAGTCCATTCATACACTCTCGGTTGTCTTTCGTGGCCTGAAGTGACATAAGCGTTTCTTCTGAAAAAGGGTCAAAACCATCTTCAAAATGGTGTAACTGCCCACCTCGCCAAGCCAGCAGCAACTTGTACTCCTTGGGCAGAATCAGACCAGTTTCTTGCTCAAATTGATCGAACTCGGCTTGCTCAACAGGTTCGTTGAATTCCGCCAACAGGTCTGGACGAACATCGACCAGCCAATTGTTCAAATCGCACAGCAAGTCGCTGAATTTCTTGTTCTTATATGAAAAGGTGTCCTTTCGCTCCACCAGCCACCGGGCTTCCACCTTTTCTGCATATGGCTGTTTAAGCCGAAAGCATCGACTTAAGAGTGCGTCTTTGAGTTTCTCGTCCAAATTCGTGTCGTTCCAATAATACTGAAAGCAATTCATGGTTTTTCCTTTACACGGGGGGTTATATCCGTGTTCTGGAGGAATCGTGCCATGGGTTTTCCAGGGTGAAACGTTGCCAGGGATGTTTCCCATGTCTTTATTGGAGGAAATCGTTCGGAGTGGAAACAAAAGGGGCGTTCGCCGCCTGCGGCAGTAAGTAACGGCCTCGGCGTCCTGGCGGAACATACTGGGAGGGGGACGCTCAGAGCCGTGGCGCTGGAGCGGATTCACTGGCCGGTTCATAGCGAGAACGGTTGCCGACTCCACCGAAATACGAATACCACCTTGGTTACGCGCGTAACCCGGCGTCCGAAAAGCCGGATATCCGGTTTTTCGGCCCCCAAATAGCGAATACGCCGGAGAGTATCTCATCTCCGGCGTATTGATCCGCTGTCATTGATGTTCGTCTGGCACTACACGCCGTATCGATTTTCCAGCAGCCATGCGTCGAGGTCTTCCAAACGGTAACGTATGGTGCGACTGCCAGGTACGCGTACATAAGCGGGGCCTTTTGCGCCAGATTTTGTTCTCCCGTTCATCCTGCAGCGACGCAGAAAGCCTCGGGACATGCCAATGTAGATTGCGGTTTCCTCTTCGTTGAGAACCGCAGGGGATAAGTGCTGTTTACTTTCCATTTGGTTATTACTCCTGTTTACCGGGATTGCTCCCGTGTTCTGGAGTAATCTTGCCATGGGTTTTCCAGGGTGAAACGTTTCATGTGGCGTTTCCCCTGGAAACACCGGTGATTACCCATTGAAGCCCAAACGACGCTGTTCCTCTTCATACTTTTTGTTGTCGAAGTTGATGATGTCCAGCGCTATGATCTTCACGTCACTAGGAAGAAAACGACGATCTCGTCCTGTTTTCCCGTTGGACTTTATAGCACCGGCTTTTGCCTTCTTGTGCACGAGTGACTTAAAGTATCCAAGGGTCCTGCTGTAGTCGAGCCTGTCATATAGCCATTCGGCAGCTTGGATATTCGTCCACCATTCGTCGTACTCATTTGGTGTATTGGACTGCGGTTCCTCGAAACGTTGTGCCACCCCCAATTCGTAGGCCTTGTCCCAGCCCACCTCGGTCAGATCCCAACCGTTTTCCAACGCGTGACGAAGCAGATACTCAAGGGAGAAAATATCGGGTTGCTGCTTGGCCCATAGCGGTAGGTTGACGGTGAGGCCAGGCCGGGTGTATCGCCTTATCCACGCGTTTTGGATAGGTTTGAGCCCCTCGATGGATTTCCTATCAACGGAAGTTTCACTGTAGAGTGTGCCGCAGTGACCAGAAAGTGCTAGCTGTAGCCAATTCTGTGTGCCCCTTGTTGCCATGATGTCGTCATGTAGATTCTGTACGTCAACGGCATTCTCTTCTAGTTCATCCTGGTATTGCTCTGTGATCGTATCAAACGACTCAATAACGTCCCTTTTAGACATTATGTACTCCTTATTCACTATCTAGGAGCTCGAAGTCGGAAGAGACAGGGGCAGGGCTGGCCCTAAAACGGAGACAGCGCCCACAATCAATCCGAAGTACATCGAGCGACGAATACTTGCACCTCTCCCGTAACGGAACACAAGTTCCGAACCGATTAGTATTACAAGCAGGCCGGTAAATTGACCGACCAGTCACTCCCATGACTTCGAAGCGATAGGCGCCGGAGTTGGGTGTATTAAAAGCAATGTTATTGAGATACGTGAATTTAAATGCGTGTACTAGTATGTTGTGTTAATGGGGCATGCTATTTGTAAGGCGTATCCTCCTTCGTTTTGCGAAGCGACAATCCCTCGACCGGGATTAAAGTAAACAACGCTATGGGGTGGTTTATTCCAAGTTAATCCCCTGGGTTGCAGAAAGGTTCCCTGAATGCATAAGGACGGTCAATCAACATCGTGGTTTGGCCTGTCCCGTGGCCACAGCCGGAAGTGACTGTGGTACTGGGCAGTAAGAACCAAATCATCATTAGCTTGCCCTTCGTTTCCTGCTCGGTGGCTTAGAATCATCGAGCAACGCGACGGCCGCTGCTGCATTTTTGGGGGCGAGGTGAGCGTAGCGCAGTGTGAGAGTCAGGTCTGCGTGGCCTAGCAATTCGCGAACAACATTAAGATCGGCACCCTGCTGGACAAGCATGGATGCAAAGTGGTGACGTGTATCGTGGAACCGAAAGTCCTCCAGTTTCGCGTCCGTCATAAGGGCCTTCCACGATTTTGTGATGTTGTCAAAGCGGCCACTAGTTTTTGGTGACACAAACACCAGTCCATCGCTCGCGGACTGTGCCCTCCATTTGAGGAGCAGATTCTTTGCCTTCTTGTTCAGTGGAATGTGGCGTGTTTTTCCCGACTTTGCCCCAGCGCCGCGCACGGTCAACACAGGGGACGTGCTCTCCAGATCGCAGTCCGACCATTCCAAATTAAACAATTCCCCACGCCGCATTCCTGTATTGAGCGCCAGCATCACTATGGGCTTCAGGAAGTCCGTAAAGGAGGCAGCTCGAAGGTCGATCATTTCCGGTTTTCGGCGCTCTCTCAACCACTCATTGTGACTGTCACGGTCCGCCCTCCTCTTCTCTTCCCGCTCGTCGAGCGCCTTGTATAGTCGCTTGACCTCGTCTGGCTTCAAGTACCTCGGCTTTGAACCTTTGTCTTCCTTGAGGCCCTTAATCTGGTCGCAGGGGTTCTTTTCGATCAGGCCGCTTGCGATAGCACGAGAAAAGACAGCCTGAAGAGCCGCAACGTCTCTATTCACCGTGCCAGAGCTCTTCCCATCTTTTATTCGACGATTCCGGGCCAACATGATGGCGTCAACCGATATTTCGGACAGTGGTAGAGCCAACAGAGTCGAAAAGCTGTGACGAATGCGCGTAACTGATTCGTGATGCCAATTGCATGTGGCTTGATCCTTGTAGCAATTAAGATACGAATCCAGGGAATCGCCCTTGCTCTTTTGCTTCCGTGCCATAGGGTCATCACCTCGGGTAGCATCCGCCCAATGTAACCGTGCCGCTTCCCGCGCTTCTGCGACCCGAAGAGTCTGCGCGTTTCCAATCCTGAAGCTCCTGCGCTTTCCATCGGGGAGTTTGTATCGAAGATAGAATGTCTTTACCCCCGTCGGCTGGATTCGCAGGCAGAGGCCCGGTAATTCTGTGTCTGCAACATCATAATATTTTGTTCGTGGAGCCAGGTTTTGAATGTACGTGTTCGTTAGTTTGGTTTTCATACTGTAATATGCCTTAATCTTTTCCGTTACCCGCCCGTTACCCAAAAAATTGATACGGACGTAAACAGCCATAAATGAGAATGTATAATCATATTATCATAACACCATGGTATAAAGCGAGTTATAGTCCATAGTTTGTGTTTTTTTGTTTAGTGTTGTTCCCCCTGTATTGGTCAAAAATCGGAATCATAATCCGAGTGTCCGGGGTTCGAGTCCCTGCTCCGCTACCATTTACAGTACAATCGCCCAGCAACTTACTTCACAAGTCGCTGGGCGATTTTTGTATTTCCTGGGACTGCATCGGCCCGGCACGCTCGGTGAACAGCGGTACCACGTCATGGTGCCATCGTAATAGTTGATGAGGCGAAGACCATGGAGACCGCCGAGGCTGTCCCCCACAGGGCACTACCGGGGACTGCATCGGCCCAGCGCGCCCGGTGAACAACGCTACTACGTCATGGTGCCATCGTAGTGGTTGATGAAGCGAAGACCATGGAGACCGCCGAGGCTGTCCCCCAGAGGGCAATCCCAGGTCAGTCCCCGTCATCCGCTCAGTGGACCACGTCACGAACGGCGTCGAGGGTCAGTTCCGCCGGAGCCTGCGGCAGTTCCGCCCCAAGTTCGCTGGCCCACGTATTGACGGCATAGACCTGTTTGTCGTGTACCCAGAAGGCAGCAAGAACGGGTCTCCTTCGGGTGTCTGTTTCGCAGGTGTCGAGGAGCACGGCGAAACCCCCATTCAATGGGCCTGCCGACAGTATTATGGTGGTGGTATCGCCACAGGTCTTCCTTATGTCGATGGCACCTATGACCAGGTTCAGCGCCCGCTTTTCCTTCCGTGAGTTGCGGGAATCACAGCTACTCAACGGAGACCACGGCATGTCAGATCGGGACGCTTCGGTTTTAGCCGTGGGGATTATGATCAGGGTGCGCTCTTTGTATTGCGCTCCCTCGGAAAGCCCAAGGGGGTCTGCAGGGGCCACTCCGTCACTTCCAACGCTGAAGACCCCGTAGCTGCTTTCGCCTACCCGATAGCCCATAAGCGCGCCATTGAAGGGGTCGATGGGTAAGGTATTCAGGTAGTGAGGCCACAGGGCATCCAGCGTTTCGGGCAGGGAACCCTGAACGCGAAGGTACCGTTCGATAGCAATAGCCGTGTGGGCAGAAATCAACTGGGCCTGGAGTTCTCCGTCCATTATATACAGGTAACCGAGTTGCGCCAGGGGATCATCTCCGGGCGAGAGCGATTCTTCAAAGAGCCAAACCCGGGCCAGGGTGTCCGGGCGGAGGGCCGCTGCAACGGCGTCTTCCAATTTGGCCAATTGGGCGTCATTGAATAGCGGAGTCGCCAGGGTAGCCCGCAGGGCCTCGACGATTAACCCCTGACACGCAGAACGCGTCAATTGGATGATCGTGGTTGGCACGTCGGAAAGGTGGGCAAGAAACCCGAATCCCGCAGTCAACATGGTCACGGCACCGTCACTATCACCCTGCAGGGCACAAAGCACCGCTTCATTGACGAAAATGCGGGCGGCGTCACGAACATCGCCGGGAAAATCGGTATTAATCGGGTCGAGTATCGCTGTTTTGTCCAAGGGGTAGTGAAAACAAGGGGCGCCACCGGCCTGCACCAAGAGCTTGCGCCGCTCCGATAAGGTGGAGGCTTTAAAGGCCTGAAGATAGACCTTGTGGGCGTTGTTGATGCCGGGGCCGCATTCTTTCCACGGCGCGAACGCGTCGCTATCCTTGGGGAAGCCCTTGGCGCGGAGAGCGTCCCGCTGGGCCGTGAAATTCTCCATAACATGGCTGACGACCGCCGGCGGATAGTCATCGAAGCGGGGTACCTTCCCATCACGGACAGCAAAGGCCTGAACGCAGGGGATTAGTGCGATGACAATGGACAAAAACGTGCGTAGCTTGGTAATCCCGGTCATTGGGTGCCTCCATGGATAATCTACATCCGGAGAGGACGCTTTATTCAACTATTGGGGCGAGGTAGGTGGGTGATGACAGCCCGTGTTGTAATGGAAACGTTGAATTGGTCGGGTTGGGGAAGCTCCACAGAAACCTTCATACCGAGTAACTCGGAAAACGCAGCAACGACCGCGAAACCGACGCCGAGGTGAGATGAATCCGTCCGCGAACGATCTTTTCGCCAGAATGGCTCGAAGATATGCGTTAGGTCTTCGTTGGTCAATTCATCGTTCTGGTTGGAGATGCTCAGTAACGGCTGTTTCTCGCCGTCAGTTACTGTCACCGCGATTCGCCCGCCCGCTGGAGTGTAGGTCACTGCATTTGACAGGAGGTTGGACACAATGGCGGTCAGCAACGCGCGGTCCGTCTCTAGAATCGTCACCACAGGCAAAACAAAGTTCACGATTAGCTCTTTATTGTATGCCTCTTTTTCAAAAGCACGCCATGCTTCCTTAACTATCGCTACAACATCAGATTGGGAATAATCGACACGTTGCTGATCTGATTCACAACGCGCGAGAGCGAGGAGGGTCGTGCACAGACTTTCCATTTGTGTGGCAATGGCGAGGGCATCTTGAAAATAGAATGCCAATTCCTCCGGTTCAATTGGGTCACCCATTGAGCGTAAGCCAACCTCAGTCAGTGCTCTGAGCTCTGCAATTGGCGTACGCAATTCGTGCGCCACATCGGAAGTAAACCTGTTTTCCCGTCGAAAGGAGCTCTCCAGACGCTGGAGAAGCTCATTCAGTCGTTGGCTGATGGGTAGGAGTTCGACTGGAAGCGATTGTGTTGGAAAACGGTCAGACAGATTTCTGACATCGATAGCCTTCGCTTGCTGTGCCACCGCGTCCAAGGGCTGTAGTCCCCGACTAACGGTCCAACGTACCAGTATCACGGTGCAAGTCACCAAGAGCGCGCCCACAAAAAGCAGGCCGGTCAGAAGGATTTCCAAGTCTCGATCTACGTTCTCCCGTGAACGCGCGATTACGACGACTAGATGTTCCGCACGCAGCCCCTTCACTTCGTTCTTGCCAACTCCGTCTCCAGCGGTTTCGACACGCAGTTCGAACACCAGGGAAACGGCACGCCCTCTCCGTCCATCAGGAAGTATCAGGTCGAAAAATTGATGGTCTCCTCCCAGCGCACCGGGGATATGGAGGTCTGCGACTCCCAGGGAGGGAGACCTTGAAATGACTTCGCCGTCTTCTTCCCAGACCTGGTAATACTCTGCATGCGGCGATGGTTGAAATTCAGCGAGTTTGGCTTCACTGAACTCAGAATCGAAGTCACCGGTATCGGTTACGTGCTCGCCCGTTTCGGCGATGGTTGACGCCCTTTCGGGAAAACCATCTTCGTCTTCTTCATCCCCTTTCTCGCTCATTGCGGCAAAGGTGCGGGCGGTAACAAGGAGATTGTCGTCAAACCGCATCACTAGCGTATGGTGCACGTATAGATAAAGAACAGAGCCACAACTGACAAGGACTACGAACTGGCCAATCAGCAGCGTGCTGGTCATCTGATTTCGGAGTGACTTCATTGCTGAGGAACCCTGAGCATATACCCTGCTCCACGTATCGTATGAATGATCGAGGGGCGTCCAGATTGGTCTATTTTCTTACGAAGAATACACATGGCACTATCCACTACGTTACTCATCGGTTCGGCCCGCTCATCGTAAATATGCTGCTCTATTTCCGTTCGGGAAACGACCTGCCCCGAGCGTAGCGCCAGTAACTCGAGTAGTGCAAATTCGCGGGGCCTTAGTTCCAATTCTTCACCCTGCCGCATCACGGTCTGGCTTGCCATATCAATGCTCAAGTCTCCGAAGGACATGCGCTGATGCTTAATTCCATAGCTTCTCCTGACCAGCGCCTGTACCCGCGCCAAAAACTCCTCAAAGGCGAACGGTTTGACAAGATAGTCGTCGGCACCCTGCTCAAACCCATAAACGCGCTCGGGAACCGTATCTTTTGCCGTGATTATTAAGACATGGGTATCACAACCCTCCGACCGAAGACGTTGCAATACCGAGATGCCGTCCAATTTGGGTAGCATCAAGTCCAGAATTACGACATCATACTCGTTCTCCATGGCAGCCCAAAGTCCATGCTCCCCCTCACCGGCCACGTCGACCGCATATCCAACTTGCCGGAGACCCTTGGCCAGGTAGGTCTGTAGACGTTTAGAATCCTCAATCAGCAAGATGCGCATCGCACAATCATTCCTCATTCCTCATTCGATAGGCGCGAAGGGGCTCGGGTCTGGAGCCCGAGCCCCTCAATTTAAATCGCGCGCTGCTCTTCGAAACGACTACTCTTCGTCTGCTTCTTCATCCTCAAGCACATGTCCATTGGCAAGAATTTTCACCTCACGGACTTCGCCATTAACTTTCAACTCTAATTCGTAGAAGCTGATTTCCACAAATTCGGCCCCGCCGACTGCTGCGTTCGGGAACCGGCTCGCAAGAGCCGCCAACACATCGGGTGGGAGGCTTTCGTGGGCAATCTGGTGCTCTGATTCAATGATCTCGCCCTTGTCCGTAAGTTTTATCTCATGTATGGCACCTTTTGCGCCATAGGCTGCCTCGTAGAGCACATAGCCGTCCTCGGCTTCTTTAGTTAGCCCCGTTGGCTTCACACCACCAAGTGCATCGCCGATGGTTTTTTGAACCGACGTGGGCAGCTGTTCCCATGTTACGGATTGTTCTTCGACATTATCCCCTTCATCGTCATCGTCGTCACCCGAAGCACCGAGGTATTCACCCGTGCTTGACACCCGAAACTCTGATTTCTTGCCGTCTAGCTTAACCTGAACTTCATAGACCAGTTGGCCTCGCTCGTTCGAGCGCTCTATTTCCGTTAATTTTCCCGCTCCAACGTACTTTTCGATGGTCGTACGCACCCCGTCGGGCACTTCCTGGAGGGACACATCCTTGCCTGCAAAGGCGTTTGATGCACCCATTGCGGCTACGAAGATGGCAAGAGGTATTGTCGAAATTAGTATCCAATGTAATTTTTTCATTTCAAGTTCTCCTTTATTTTTTGACCTGGGAGCACCTCATCAGTGCTCCTGTAAGGACGTTGAGAATAACCCGCTAACTTGGCGTGTCCTGCACCAACGATACGACGCTCACGGCCTCCTGGCGGTTTCACGACGTGCCCGAAGATAGGACTTTCTTCCGACGTCGCTTTCCAAATGTCTACAGAAAGAGGGTCCCTCTTTCTACGTGGCGAGGGCCTGGTATCTGCTATCCCTGTGCCAGTAAGAGAAGTTTGGCATAGTACATATTACCGCAAGATTACCGTGGAACACCCGGCTCCACCATGCTGAATCCGGGGTTTCAGACGAAAACGCCAATGAACCGATGCGATATCCCTGGAGAACACATAGTTGCGGTGTTCTAATGTGAGGATCTGGATTTATGAGTGGCAAATTGGGGGCGCCCCCTTGTTGGACCGACAGCACTTCCCCTGCTCCACGGGGACATGCCGCCGCCCTGTAGCGTGCGGTGTATACCTCGGCATCTGCCACGAGCGACTGCGTGCACTTCGCTACCACGCCATATCCGGGGCGGCGGGACGTCCCGGGACGGACCCGCGCTCCACCCATTCGGACTTGTGGCGGTTCCGTTCGTGGCAAGCAAGTTTGCGTGGGCAGGGAAAGGTTCCCAAGGGCGTGGGCCTGTCCCCGTTGGTGTTTTCGAGGGCCCCCTTGTTGGACCGACAGCACTTCCCCTGCTCCACGGGGACACGCCGCCGCCCTGTGGCGTGCGGTGTATACCTCGGCATCTGCCACGGGCGCCGCAGTGCACTTCGCTACCACGCCATATCCGGGGCGGCGGGACGTCCCGGGACGGACCCGCGCTCCACCCATTCGGACTTGTGGCGGTTCCGTTCGTGGCAAGCAAGTTTGCGTGGGCAGGGAAAGGTTCCCAAGGGCGTGGGCCTGTCCCCGTTGGTGTTTTCGAGGGCCCCCTTGTTGGACCGACAGCACTTCCCCTGCTCCACGGGGACGTGTAGTCATGAACCCCGTGCTATTGGATGTTTTTCGTTGGACATTCGCCCTATTGATGATGCTCTACTATATCGTTACTATAATTATTAACAGCGATAAGTACTGGATAAGAACTAAGCGATGACATTCTCCTCTACCTCCTGTTGTCGGATCTATGGCCCTTTTTTTGGCGTTCTATGTACTTCAAATTTCGATGCCATTTCTAGTAAGGCTTTTCCTGCTCTCGGTTGATGTGGGCATGTACAGCTTGACCGTAATTGACGAAGACGGAATGCCCGCGCTTTACGCGGTTGGTACACAGAACTACACGGAGAGCGAAATAGAATGGCGCGACGAAATCGACGCAAAGATGACGCCTTGCTTAACGACTTGTTTGCAGCGTTGTTAGTGCTACCCTGGTGGGGCGGCCCATTGTTCGCAGGAATCGCGTACCTGCTTTTCGCCGTGGTGCTTCCCTCCCTTCTCACGGCCGCCGCCGCCGCTTCTCCTGTTGCTGCCGTAGCGAGCGACGTTTTCTCCAGCGTTTCGGTAGGTACCGCGCCGTGGGTATCACTCCTTATTCTCTTCATGGGCGTCGTTGCACTGGTAAAACGACAAGTGAATCGCCAATTGTTTGACGCAGAGACGGGCGCGGAAAACTTTCGGAACTTGAGCTGGAGTGACTTCGAGCGGTTGCTGGCGGAAGCTTACCGTCGTAAAAACTATCAGGTAGAACACGTCGGGGGGAACGGGCCGGATGGCGGCGTTGACCTGCGCCTTCATCGGGGAGGCGCTACCACACTCGTGCAATGCAAACACTGGCGAGATCGGAAGGTCGGCGTAAAAGTAGTCCGGGAACTGATGGGGGTGGTGACGAGCCAAGGCGCAGATAGTGGCATTGTGGTTACATCCGGCGCCTTCACCCGAGAGGCCGAAGACTTTGCCAATACATGCGCCATTCGCCTTGTCGATGGTTCTGTGCTTTCGGAATTAATTCGTGAAGTCCAAGCAAACTCAAACACACGCACCACGCCACCTGCTGTCGTGCTGGCCCCACCTACGCCACTGTGTCCACAGTGCCGGTGTGTGATGGTCTTGCGAACGGCGCGGAAAGGGGCGAACGCTGGCAGTCGTTTCTGGGGCTGCTCCAACTTTCCCCGGTGCAAAGGAATTGTGAACATTGAGGTATAGGCCATGAGCGTTCCTGGAATAAATTTTGGACAAAGAGGTTACTGTTTTGGTTGAATAAATGGATCTTGGATGGGGATGTGGTGCTGCTACGGTAGCGCTGCTGTTATTTAGTCTGTTGGGAGGGAGCTTGATGATAATCGTGGCGTGTCCGCGGTGCAATACCGATCTACGGGTTCCTGAGAAGTATGCGGGCCAGTTTGGGACGTGCAAGAAATGCGGTGAGCGGCTCCATGTTCCCGTTTCCGATTTGGGGGAAGAAGAAAACTGGAGCGAGCAACCACCCGTCCCAATTCTTCCGACAGACACACCGACGGGGATTCCCCTCTCGGTCCAGCCACCCGCTGTTTCACCCGTGGTCTATCCAGCCCTGGTCGAAACAAGCCGATTCAAAGAGGAAGTCGAAGTACCTGTTCGCTACTACCGCAGGCGTCCAAAGCAACAGGATAGAGACGATATGGACAAACGATTCCTCTTGGGCATCGCTGGTTCCATTGCGCTGTGTATGGGCGTTTTTGCACCCTTGTTCAGTGCCCCTTTGGTAGGTTCCCGGAATTTGTTTGCCAACAGTCAGGAGGTGGGAGGCATTGTCCTCTTGATTGGGGTTACTTCGCTGGGCATCGTACTTGTAAAGAAATACGAGACGTTGTGGCTCACCGGCCTCGGTGGCTTGGCGATGACGCTCCGAGAATTTCTTAAGTTTTACCATGATAAGGATCAGTTCAAATCGGAGACGCAAGACGACCCTTTCCTTGCCGATATGGCAAGTGCGATGGCGGATATCGTCCAAATCGAGTGGGGTTGGGCGGTGCTATTGGTTGGTTCCATTTTACTGCTTGCTAGTGCGACGATCCATGACGAGAGAACGTAAGCCCTCCCCAGGGGATAGAGCTGAATCAGGCGGCGGGACGTCCCGGGACGGACCCGCGCTCCACCGATTCGGAATTGTGGCGGTTGCGTTCGTGGTAAGCAGGTTTACGTCGGCAGGAAAAGATACTTCGGGGCGTGGGCCTGTCCCCGTCGGTGTTTTCGAGGGCCCGCTTGTTGGACCGACAGCACTTCCCCTGCTCCACGGGGACATGCCGCCGCCCTTGTGTCCGGTCTTTACTACAAGGCGAGAAGATCGGCGTCTTTTTGCTGAAACTTTACCGGGTCTCTGCCCGGAATCCGCCCTAGTCGGTCAAAATGCTATTCGGGAAGACGATAGACAACGTTTGCTGAAAGGAAAATTATGTTAATCCAATTATCTACGAACAAGACGGTACAAGACGCAGCGGCGGCGCTGGAAAGCGCCGTTCAGAAGAATCACTTTGGCGTAATGCATATCCACAATCTCAAAGAGACGATGGATAAGAAAGGCGTCGATTTTGACCACGAGTGCCTTATTTTTGAGGTGTGTCAACCGCAACAGGCTAAAAAGGTGCTCGATCAAAACATGAGCATTTCCACCGCATTGCCATGCCGTATTTCAGTGTATGAAGAGGGCGGAAAGACTCGGCTGGCCACATTGAAGCCAACGGCCCTGCTGGGAATGTTTAACGTGCCGGAGCTTGAAGTGGTCGCTCAGGAAGTGGAGGACACGATCGTCAAGATTATGAAGGAAGCGGCGTCCGCGTAATTGGGACCCGTGGTGCTGGCCCATGGGCCAGCGCCACCGTCCCTGCTCCACGGGGACATGCCGCCGCCCTGTAGCCTGCGGTGTATACCGAAGTGTCTGACACGGGCAACCGAACACACTTCGCCAGCACGACGTGCCTGCAGCAGCGATTCGTCCCTACAAAATTCGGCTTCGCCGGAAATACCAGAGGAGCATGCCGATGAGCCCAATCATGAAAATGCAGAGCACCCAGAACCCATGCTCAAAGTGAATACCGGGGATGACATCAAAGTTCATTCCGAATATACCGGTGAGAAAACTCAGGGGAAGCATGACCGTAGCGATAATACTCATGAGCTTCATCACTTCGTTCATGCGGTTGGAAATCTGCGACATGTAGGAGTCCATCAGACCGCCGGCCAATTCCCTGTAGGACTCAATCCCGTCGCTGATGCGCATGACGTGGTCGAGCACATCCCGCAGGAGGGTCTGGGTCTCCGGCTTAATCTGGGCGAATGACCCATAGACCAATTCGCGGACGGCATCCCGTGTGGGGCCGATGGATCGCTTCAGGTAGGCGCAGCGCCGTTTTTCGCGAAAGATGGATTCCTGCACCGACCGATCATCGGTCTTAAAAACTTTGTGTTCGATTTCGTCGAAGTGATCTTCCATCTCATCGAGGATATCGAGGTACCGATTGACCACGCCATCGAGGAGTCGGTAGTAGAGATGATCCGTGCCCAGCGTCAGCCAGGCTCCCCGGCGTTTCAGGGCCTGGCTTACCCTCCGGGTGGTCTTGAGGGGCTTTGAATGGGTACTGACGACATAATCGGCGGTGAGGAAAATATTGAGGTTAATGGTTTTGAGGGCGTCCTCACCGGGGTTCAGATTGACCGCGCCCAGCACGGTAAACAGGACGTCATCGTAGGATTCCTGTTTGGGCCGCACGTCGTCGTTGAGCACGTCGATGAGGGACAGGTCGTGAAAGCCGAAGGTATCCGCCAGCCATTCCGTGTCGGCCTCCGTCGGTGCCTCAATGTCGATCCACATGCGGGCACCATCCGCCAAGAGCTGGGGCACTTCTTCCCGCTCAGCATGACTTAGTTTCTTATCGCCAGACCGCAAGACGAAACAAGTCCAGACCGACGTTATTTCTTCGACCTCGGGAGCTTCAGGCATATACGAATTCCTTTCCGAGACGTCGCGCCAAATTTATCCCCGTGGGAAAAGGCTGATGAAAACAACGTCTTCGCTTCGCTTCAGTGTAACACCCCGGTGGTTGCGGCGGGGACAGTATCGCCCCAAGCCCGCTCAGGTCACACGCAAATGGCCATGTGTCCAACAATGCCACTACTGCAGACAAAGGACACACCGACGGGCATGACTGTACCCAAAAGCGCTCTACGCTGACGCCGAAAAAAGGAAGGCATGCAACTTTTTGCGCTCATGGAGCATAAAGTCTTCAGGCACTCGAACGAGGGAGAGACAGATGATGAACTATCGACAATACGGGCTGAATCGTATCACGAAGCTCTGGCCCCTGATTTTGCTTGCAATCGTGATCCCGGTGGTTGAGGCGGAGACGGTCGACGAACTTTCCTGGGGCAATAATCCGGAATTGACTTCCCCCGAGCCAGATAGCAAGGGCCGTGGGGGCTCGTGGTGGTGGCCCGCAGTAGAGAAGAGCGACAATGCCGCCTTGGGCAATCGAGGCAAGGTATTCAGCCGATGGGACAAGTCCGAACCGGAGACGCCGGTCATCATCAGCTGTCCTGGGCCGCCGACTCCGCCAGACCAACCCGCCCAAATTATCACGTGTTACGCCCTTGTATTGAACAACATACTCTTCACTTTCGACGGCACAGAGTTGCGGCCCGAGGCCAAAGCCGAACTCTCGAAAGTGAGTGCCGAGATGAAAAAGTATCCAAAGGACACCGTTCTTTGTGTCGGTCACACCGACGATGTGGGCCCGGAAGACTACAACAAGCATTTGGGATACCGTCGTGCCCAGGCGGCCGTGGATTATTTAATTTCCCAGGGCATTGCGGCGGGTCGACTTACCGCCAAGAGTATGGGCGAGAAGGAACCAGCCGTGCCCAATGATTCCAGAATGAATCGTGCTCTCAATCGACGTGTCGTCTTTGAATTCACCGTGGTGAACTGACGCACCACGAGGACAGTATCGCCATGGCCTTCGCGGGTCACACGAAAGCGACCACGGAGCCAACAACGTCGCTACCGCATACAAAGGTCTCACCGACGGGCGTGACTGTACCCAAAAGCACCCAAAGCAGTCGTCATCGGGTACAGGCACGCGATACAAATTGCCTGCGCAAAAGAAAAATCATCTCTATCCTGACGAAACAAAGAAATCACACCAACACCATGCACGAGCCTGTCCCCAGCGCGGGGGACAGTATCGCCCCAGCCCCTCGTGAGTCACGCGAAAGGGTCTACATGGCCAAGAATACCGCTGCCGTAAACAAAGGACTCACCGATGGGCGTGACTGTTAGCATGCATAGATGCGTGTTGGTTTGAAGGAGGTAGAATGAT
>CAXBPH010000166.1:0-15285 GCA_963977445.1 uncultured bacterium
CATCGAAAAATAGGGGCCCGTTTAACGGATCTTGTGTACGTGCATGCTTTAATGCGATTGCTCTGGGCTACGAACGGCCTTCTTCACCGAACTCCGCGTTGCGAGCCCTTGAAAATACCCGTATTTCCGGTGGACTCGCGCCTTGATTTCGGTCAAGAATGCTCGTTCTCGCTTTCGCGCGCCTTTGGCAACGGGCGGCTAGCGTCAGGGCAATCCATCGCTTTGACCGCCTCGTAGCGCGACGCATAGATATCGAATATGCGAGACATCCGCACGAGTTCGAAAAGGGTGCGCACGGGTTTGCTCATGTTGCAAAGGGCCAGGGCACCTTTACGATCGCCCATAGCCCGAAGGCAAGATAAGAGGGCACCCAATCCCGAGCTGTCTACGAATTGCAGCGCCTCCAGGTCGAGTAACACACACGTATGCTCGTTCAAGACCGGCTGCACTTCTTCCTTGAAGACCTTTGCATTGCTGGCGTCCAGGCTGTCCTGGGTGAAGGCGACGATCGCGATGCCATTTTCTACCTGGGGACGAGTTATCATACGCGTGTACCTCTCGAAATAGTTTCGCTAGACGTCTTCGCCTTCAAAGCGATAGCCTTTGCCCCACACCGTCTGAATCAGCCGAGGCGCCGACGGGTCATCTTCCAGCTTTTTGCGGAGCCGACCCATATGCACATCTACCAGCCGTTCGTCCCCGGTGTATTTGAAGTCCCAGGCCTGGCTGATGAGTTGACTGCGCCCGATAACCTGACCACGACGGCGGGCGAGGGCCAGCAATAGATCAAACTCAATGGGCGTCAGTTTTACTTCCTGGTCGCTCTTCATGACGATGCGCGCCCCGGGATCGATGCTGAGCCCGGTGAATTTGAGAACCCCGCCACTTCGGGCGGTGCCTTTGGCGCGGCGAAGTATGGCTTGCACGCGGGCCGTCAGTTCTTTTGGGTCAAAGGGCTTGGTGAGATAGTCATCGGCCCCCATGGTCAATGCAGCAACCTTCACGTAACTGATAGAGGTCGTCGTGAGCATCAGCACACAAGCGTCGGACTCTTTTCGCATCTCCCGAAGCACCTCGATACCGTCCATAGAGGGCGCGCTATGGCTACCCGAATCGAGATTGATATCCAACACCACGAGGTCCGGTTGGCACTCGGCAATCTGCATGAGTGCATCCTGGCCGTTGGTCGCCTTGGATACGGTATACCCATCGTCTTCAAGCACCTGACACGTTCGTGCCAATGCGTCACTATCGTCTTCTACAACTAATATTCGTTCTGTCCGCATAGGAGGCCCCTCATCCCTGTAATTGAAACCTCTGAAGTTCCCGACCAAATTGACCTGAAGGTCAAGATAGCTAACAATCTCCCCCGTTCCCGTTCCCGTTCCCGTATAATTCCTGCACGGCACCGGGGCATTTAATAGACCTGCTTTTTGTAAACATCCGGTCGTTGGCGTACGAAAGTATTGCTGTGTACCTGACCATCGGACCTGTCGTTCACGTGTATCGCTAACATCATTGTAACGAAATCAATGCCGACTATCTACATCGATAATACCGGTCTTCAAGCGCCGCGCAGTTCGACGTAGAGCCGTGCGCCTTCGCCGTCTTCACTCTCTGCCCAGACCCGGCCGCCATGGCGCTCGACGATACGCCGCACAATGGCGAGTCCAAGGCCGCTACCGGGATGATCGCCCTGCTCATGGATTTGCTTGAAAGGGGAAAATATGGTCTCCGCATGATTCATATCAAAGCCGATTCCGTTGTCCCGAACGCATACGCAGACCATCCCCTCATCGGCATCTGCCCGTTCAATCACGATCTCCGGATGTTCTTTGTGGGCACTGAATTTTTCAGCATTTTGAAGCAGGTTCACGAAGACCTGCTTGAGCAAGGCTTCATCGCCCATACACGTCGGTAAGTCGTCTCGTGTCACCGACGTCAAAGAACCAGACAACATGGCGTGTTGCGCCTCGTCCACAATGGTATTGAGATCACAGGGCGTCAATGCCATGGGTTGGCGACCCAGTCGTGAAAAATTGAGCAAATGATCGATCATCTGCTGCATCTCTGCCACACCCTGGGAGATCATTCCCAGGTACTCGTGCCCGCTATCTGTCAATTCGCCACCACTGCCATCGCCCAGCATCTGGGTAAAGGATTTCAAAAAGCGAAGTGGGGTGCGGAGGTCGTGGGCAATGGTGTAGTTAAAGGCTTCCAATTCCCGCAGGGTGTCCTGCAACTCCTTGGTCCGATCGCTTACACGCTGTTCCAATTGTCGATTTGCATCCCGGACGTTGTCGGCGGCAAGTTCTTCCTTGGTGACATCCCAGGCCACAAAGACCGTGTGAATGACCTCGCCGTCGCGATTTGCGTAGGGCGTGTAGAACATATCCAGACAACGACGTCCGCCCACCGGAAGTTCGACCCAGTGTTTCGCCTGTACCGCCTCGCCCTGGAAGGAGGTTTTGAGATGGGGCTTCACCACGGCGGTAAACATAGATTTTCCCCAGACCGTCGCGGCACCGGAGCCAATGACTTCCTCGGGGGTCGTGCCGAAGGCGGCAGCGAAGGCACGATTTACCAGCTCATACGAATACTCCTGATTGACCAGGGCCATGTATTGATGGGAGGTATCCAGAATGAACTCATATCGTTGCCAGAGCTCGTGGGTAGCAATTTGCTGGGTGACATCGCGGTGCAGCCACGTAGCGTACGGGCCTTCCTTGCGAATCTGTACTTCGTTCCACGCGGGCAATCCGTCTGCCCGTGTGTAGTCCACGCGAATGGGGGAATGGGGTTCGGGGTTTTCCAGGGATGAGCGCAGTTGACCAATGATCCCATCGGAAACGATAGGGCCAGAGAGAAAGGGATGGGCCTTTCCCTGCACGACATCTGTATCGAGGCCGGTCATGGAGGCAAAGGAGTCGTTGGAATAGACCACCACATCGTCAAGGGTAATGACGATGCCAACACCAAGCTCGCCCAGCGCGCGAAAGGCGATGGCGGGTAGATCGGCGTGTTTGTCGTGTGATGCGGCCAACACCTACTCCGTTGGGTTATTTCCAAAGAGGGCGAGAAGTGTCTGGGCATAGGCCCGATGACCAAAGTCGTTGGGGTGGTTCACACCGTTGCCCGTGATGTCGGCGAACCGTTTGTGTTCCAGCAAGGTCGTCCACAGCGTCGTCATATCGGCGACAGCGACTCCGGGCCCTTCCAGCGTCAACAGGGTATCCCGATATTGGGGGTAGAGCGCTGAGGCGGCATGAATCCAGTCGTCGTTGCCCAACATGGTGGCCACCAGCACAAAGGATGTGGCGGGGTGTATAGCCCGGACGGCCTCCATCATCGCCACCGTATTCGCGCCATACTGTTCGGGGGTCATCCGGCCAGAGGCGTCGTTCATTCCAAAGGCGATTATGACGAGGTCGGGCTTTTTCTCGGCGACGGCGGGGGCCTGCTCAATACCCCAGGGGGTGGCCATGCCACTTACGGAATAATTCGTGTAGCTAACCGGACTGCCGAAGCGCTCTTCCAGGGCACGGGAAAAGAGTGTGCCATAGGGTGGGGTGAGGGGCGCGGTATCGGATGTGGATGAGGCATCCAGGCCCGCCGAGATGCTGTCACCCAGGAGACAAATTGTTACGGGAGCCTTTGCTGCGAGTTTCTCACGAAAGGCCGGTAAGTGTTCCGTGGGCTTTGGCTGTGGGCCTCCCAGCGCCGTCCAGGCATCGGCCGCGTGGGTATAGGTGATTTCTACCTGAAGATTGTGAAATAGGGGGCCACCGGCAAAGAAGATGTCCCGGGTGTCGTCTTTATAGCGCTGGCCCGTCTTGCCGAGGGGTGGCTCAAAATCCGCCCGCGTGGTGAAGGGGATGGCCGAGTCGGCGGTGAGCGTGATCGTTTGTTTTTCCACGTCTACGGTGTAGTCTTTTCCCTGTTCGAAGGTAGCGCCCGTGGGGGTGTGCACCAGGGACTTAATTTCGATGGGGGCAAAGAGGAGGGGGGCCGTCGCAAGTGCACCGGCCTCGGGCTCGAGGAAAAACAGACTTTCGCCGTGCATCGTTTCCGATTCCCAGAAGGAATTCAGGTGCCAGCGTTCGATGACGGACTCCGCCGTCGGGGCGATTCCGGTAACCAGAAGAGCGAGGGCTACAGCCCCGCCGCGTATTGCGAAATTCATATGATCTCTCCAACATAAAAACTGGGTGGTGTACGAAGTCTCATTGTGGTCTACAGCGTACCGCCTTGGCAAACCCCACGGGATCCTCAACGGCTCAAGGATTGATAGAAAGGCCCCTGTTTCCAGGAGGGTGTCAAGACGGCGTTGAGCAGAATATCCTGCTGCGGGGATTGCACCAACTGGTAGACACCCCGAAGTTGGCCCAATCCGGCCTCATTCAGACGGAAGCCCTGAATACGGGCATCGTCTCCATGGTACGCCGGATAGAAAATACGGGTGTTTCCCGCCTCACCGTCGACCTTCGCCGGGACCGTCATGGTGCGATTGAACAAAAAATTCGGATGGTCGGCCTCAAACACAAAGTCTACCGGGATTGCTTCGGGGGCCGGCTCAAATTCCAAGACCAGCACGTCGCAATACATGGGCAAGGTGGGCTGTCTATCCGACACGTCGGTAAGTGATGGCAAGGCGACGAGTGTGCTTCCGTCGTCCAACTCCCGTCGCTCGGTGCGCAGGAGGGTGCGCTCTGCCGTGTCATAGGCCGTGAGCAGGGCAGGTACCTGGCGGGATTGCCACGCCCGTGCTGAGTAGAGTGGGAGCAACAGTAGGGCCACCATCGCTGCAGCCACCAGGGTGCCCCGCTTGAGATAGCCCATGGCTGCCTGGAGGCCCGTCTTCCATGGGCTACCCTGGCGATCTCGCCATAGCGTCGTGCAGGCGCGATAGGCCCCATGGAGGAGGAAGCCCATGGCAAACAGGGTGAGTATTTCCATGTGGAAGGCGTGGCGCTCGCTGAAGCGAAGGGCCGGGTAGCCCGCCAGCACCATCATGCCGAGGAAAAGGGCCAGCGCGAGACGGGGGTTCACCGCGCCCAGCACCAGGAGCATTGCCGCTACATAATACCGTCCGCCGCCGGGTATGCCATTGATCAGGGCCTGCCGCCATTGGTAGAGGCGCACTATGAATTGGTTCGTGATGCCTCGGGGCGCGCCATTGGCCGAACTTATCTGGAGTTCGTCGACGATGCGCAAGACCGACGCATAGCCCCGAATTATCATGTCGGCAGGGAAGGTATGGACCATTTCCCGGAAGTAGGCTTTTCCCGCCTGGTCGTATTCGGCAGAATAATGGCGAAAGACTTCCGTGCGGCCCGTGGTGCGATGGGCGTGGTCCATCAGAATGCCACGGACGTATTCATCGAGGAAGGGGTCGCCAAAATCGTAGGACGGGGCGCTTACCCCGAGACGTTGGTCGCAATAGGCGGTGAATCCGATGATGGTGTCGTGGGTGGAATTGTTGACGCCCGCCAGCACCCGAAGAATGGGAGTAGCGAGGATGGCAACGGCCCCCACAAAGACGGCAAGAATCAGGGCTCGTCGCCACCACGTTTGCTTGAGGTGTCCTGGAGACAAACAGGCCACCAGGACGCAAAACACCATGATTGCGAAGCTGACATCCTGCCGAAAGCCCAGTCCCAACCCTCCGAAGAATCCTGCGAGTGCCGCCAGAGGCAATTGAATCTTCAAGGGCAGTGGCCGTTTCAAGAGCCAGCCGAGCACCAGCAGGATGAGAAAGAAAAAGGGTGCCTTGCTGTAATCGCGCAATTGGGGCAACTGTTGAAGGTGTACCGGGGAGGTCATGAGCAGGATGCTGAAAAGGGTGGCGGTCCAACGTCCCATGCCCAACCGGAAAATACCATAGCCGAGGGCGTTGGTGAGCCCATAGAGCAGGCCATAGAGGGGTGTGAGAGATTGCCACGCCACCCCGAAAAGGTAGAAGGAGAGGGCCACGGACATCAGTAAATAGCGATGAAAACGCTGCCACTGGGTCCAGCCGGGGAATTGGGGTTCGGGGTGAAAGGCCTGCACCTCGTCGTAGCTCAGGTCACCGTGGTCTTCCGGCAAGAAGCGCGCGTCTTCCGGAATGTTTCCGCAGTCAAAGCTATCCGCACGAAGGTAGAGAAAATCTTCGAGGCCGGGCACGTCGTCGAGATGGGGATTGTTAAAGCCTTCGCCACAGGCCACCATCACGGAAGGGCCAAAAATCTGCTGCCAGAACTCCGGTGGACCACCCCAGGTGCTCACATAGATCACGCCAATGAGGAAGGCGGAAAAAAACAAGGCGAGGACGCGGCTGCCCTCGGGCCAGCATGAGTGAATCCATCCCCGGAGGGTATGGGTGAAACGCGATGTTGCCGTTGCTGCTTCCGGGGCGCTCATGGTAAATCCTTCTTGAAAACGTCGAGTCGCACTATAGCATAGCCACGACATAGCTCGAAACCGATGGGCGCATCAAGGGCGGTGTTTCCCCACGGGGTCCGTAGTCTGTTACCATCGCTCCGTGATCGTCATCACCCTATTGAAGCAACATAATCACGGAGCCGATATTCCTGCCCATGGAACCCGACCACGCACCCCGTAACGAGATTCGCCCCCTGATATATGGGGGCATGGGCTGGCTGCTCTTTTCCGTCATTGCGGTGTTGATTCGGGGCGTGCGCTGGGAAGAGACCTACGAACACGCCCTCATCATCACGGGGCTTGTTCCCTATCCCGAAGGCCATCCCTGCTACCAATATTGTCGGAACGTATTCAGCGGCCAGAGTTATCTTTCTGCCCTCCTTCTCCATTGCATCGATTCGCCCCTCCTGGTCAACGGCTACCGCAACGTCCTTCAACTGGCTTTTTGCACCGTGCCTGTTTTCCTCCTGGGTGCCCGTTTTTCCGGTCGACCGTTTTATGGGCATATTTCCGTCGTCCTGGTCCTCGCAGGCATCCACCAGGGCTTGCAGAGTTACTACCCCATCGAGTCGTGGCCCCACATGTATGCCATCGGCCAAATCGGCACCGGCTACGCCCTGTTGGTCCTGGCGCTGTTGCTCTATGGGTGCTGGCGTACCGTCTGGTTTCTCCTTGGACTCATGGTGGCCATCCACGTTGGGCAATTGCCCGTCATCGGCCTCGTCGCGGGTATCCAGTGGTTGATTTACCTGCGCCAGGGCAAGCATAGGCGTGTGTTGCAGGCTATCGGCTATTTTGCCCCTGGCCTCGTGCCCTGCGTGATTTTCTATATCATCAAGACCCGCCTCCACGTGCCCCTGCCCACCGAAGGGGCCTATGCCGCCACCGGCGATATTCAGGCCATCTGGGCGGCCTACACGGAGCGCTACGACCTGCACCGGGGCTTCGCACGGCTTAATCCGTTCTGGAAAAGCTGGATTGGTGTTGTGCTGGTGCTGGCACTCGCCGGATTCCGGGCGTGGCGTGAACGCTCGGCACCCAAGGAACAACAAGACCACCGCTGGGTCACGCTCTATGCCGCTATCCTGGCGAGCGTTGTTGGCACCATCTGGCTCATACACCAGGCCATGGGCGGTCAGATTCCCTTCCTGCTCCTCGGCTGGATGCCCTATCGACTGACCAACCACCTGGCCATACTGCTCGTGCCCCTTGCCCTCGGTGTATTGGCCCAAAGCCCCACCGACAAATCGTGGCCCCTTTTTGCACCACGACTCCTTGTCTTTGCGGTTCTTGGCTGGTTGGCCCTGACGCCCCTCTGGCATCTGGTCTTGCCGGAAGTCCTCTACAACCGCTACGCAGGCAATCCCGAAGGCGCCCTGTGGCTCCTGAGCGGCGGCGCGCTGGCGGCAACGGGTTACGCCCACCGCACGCGGGGAGGGGCGCTTCGCCTGGCGCTGGTCTTGTTGGCCCTGGGCACCATTGTCCTCGGGTGGCTTTCCCCCTTTGCCCTGGCAGCCTGTGGTGCGGGGTTGGTCCTTGGTCTCTTGCTCCTGCGCTATGAGTCCCTGTGCCAGCTGGCCGGGCCGATAAACGCCTACCAGACGATTGCCTTGGTCACCCTCTTTGTATCGCTGCAGGTGAATCAATGGGCCCACCGGGAGCAGCTGCCCATACACCCCGTGCAACAGGAGGTGGTGGACTACCTCGCGGACCAGAACGAGCCCGACGCCATGCTCGTGCCGCCCTACTGGGACGTGGCCTGGCTGGCCAAGACGCGCCACCCGATTTTCGCCGACTACCAGGCGGCCCACCACATGACCTACATGCGCAGCCTGGCCCCGGCGCTGAAAAAGATGCACGAAGACGTCTATGGTTTCCCGGTCGACCGGGATTTGAACGGGCCGCCCCTGGCCGCCTGGCCCACCCGCAGCCAGGCCACCTGGAACGCCCTCGCCACGGCCTACGGGTTCCGTTACGTGCTCGCACCGGCGGAGATGGAACTCGATTTGCCCCGGGTACTCACCAGCCAGCCCTACAACCTCTACCGGGCCCTGCCCTGAACCCAGCCTCGAAAAATCAGGGCCGCGTTAGAATTTTTATCGGATTACAGAACTTTTTACGATTTATGGTTGAAATGGCTCCCCACAATTTTATACACTATGCGTCCCGGTGCCGGGATAGCTCAGTTGGTAGAGCAGCGGACTGAAAATCCGCGTGTCGGCAGTTCGAATCTGCCTCCTGGCACCATTTTCATTTTTTTACCTCTTTGCGCTGGAATAGCTCAGTCGGTAGAGCGCTTCACTCGTAATGAAGAGGTCCGGGGTTCGATTCCCCGTTCCAGCCCCAGTAACTATCTACCACGAAACGACTTACGTAAATGGTCGTTTGGTGGTTTTTCTATATCTGGGCTTCGTTATCGCCCCGTTATCTCTGATTTGCGGAAATAGCGCCTTTCCACACCTTTTTCTCAAGTGTTTTTCCCGCTCGTGTGCCCCCGGTCTCCTTGGACTTCCTTGGGGTGCCAAGAATCGCTTTATCCCGTCCCGTCTATACCTTGAGATTCTGCGACCTGACTGGAGAATTCGTGCAAGAGGTGACCAAGGTAACCGCGATTGCGCCGTGTCGGAGCGCAGCCTTTTAGCGGTCCTCGGGCATCCTCGGGAAATCTTGGAGAGTCCGTATTGATGAGGCTCTTTGCCGTGGTGCTGGCGTATTGAGAGGTAGACATGCCTTCGCTCTGGAACAAACAGGCAACCTCACCAACGCCGCATGTCCCTGTTTGCCTGTAAGCCATTGACGATAGGCACCTTATTCCCTTGGTAATAAGCGACAAAAGCGCCTCACAGGGCATCCTGGGGCTTCTGAGAGGGTCTCTCAGTGCGTGCCTACTCTTAGGCCTGATGCCTTGCATGTGAACGTGACCGGTCCGATGAAAGCCAGCATGCTCGCGGTTGTGCCACCAATGGACGCGGTGGGTAAGCGGGAAGCCAGCCCGATGCGCTTCGGGAGTGTTCCTTCATTGAGTGAACATGGTCCGGGTGATCCATTCCATCGCGATGGGACACCGCGTACGGGGCCTGCCGCTCATCTAGACCGTAATACACCCCGTAATAGGCCCCGAATGCAGTGCAATTGCCCAGGTTGCACGGTCCAATGTCCTCGATTTCCTTCATCCAAGCCCATCGGTCACGTTTAGCTTGTCTTCCAGTCCTTCGAGGAGGCTTCGAATGGGCTTCAAGCGGGCGAGAAGAGGAAGAAAAACCAACAAGAACCATCATTGCGAGAGAAAGGATGCTCGCTAAGCTCACGAAGGTTTGACCCAACGGGACGCTGCGGACTGGCTGCGCCAATCCTCGCTTTAAGAGAAGAGTCCTCGTCTGCGGCACGACTCCGCTTCGCTACGACACGCCTCGACTTCGTCGAAACAAGCGGACGTTCGAGTAGGAACGAAGGGTACCCCCAGGGGGGAAAACCTTCCCCCCAGGGCAGAAACAGCACCTCAATTACTAAATTTCTGGGATTTTTTGCCCGCAGTTTTCCAGACCATTGCGCCCAAACTACTTCTTGCGCTCTACAGTACCAATTACTTCTATAGTAATTGTGATTGAATCCCGCCATCAATGCGTCAGAACCTCTGAAAATCACTATGTTGGGGTGTCGCCGATTAGCAATCGTATCAACGTACTGTAAGGTCCGCAGGTTGTGTCGGCCCAGACGTGGCGTGCATGTCGGCCAGTTCAGCTTACGCTGCTACTGGTGAACGGGAGCCTACCCCCACACACAACAAAAGCACGGAAGCTATCAGCCTCCGTGCTTTTCTGTGCCTACTCGTTAGAGCCAGCCATCCAGCCTCCAATTAAACGTAATACCGAAGAGCCCGAACAGTATCTCCAGCGGTGCGATAACGAAGAAGTACGCCACCCCCGCCATGAAGCACTCAAACGTGCCGGGATGATCACAAACAAATCCACCCATAACAGCTTTCTCCTCTTGTCACGCCCCCCTCCGAGAGCCAATCCCCCGAATTTGGGCTGACTTCAACATAACATCCTTGCGCACGAATCGCTAGGCGCGGGTAAATCATAAGTAAAGTTTATAGTCGCACCCCAGTTATCGTTTGTTCGCCGCTAATGCAATCGAAGTCAAAACAAAAATTAACGATGCCATCACCGCTCAAGCTATCTTCATCGACAATCAGATTATACGTAAGATCCTGTCTCAATAAGACGCCATCTATTGTCCTCTGATCTGAAATATCAGAAAGAACCGAGTTTGGCGATGTTTCGCGCCAAGTGCCAGCGATTTCATCGTTACCATCAGCCGTGGGCATCGTCCAAGTACCCCAGCCGGTAAAGTTCACGACAGCGGTATCGGTGCCTACAAATTCACCATCATCAAATGATTCAATGAACAGTCTCCAGTTGCCGACAATCGGATGGTTGGCACTTTCGGGACATCCCGCCAGCCCGATGCACACTGCAACAACAACCAATGCCTGAACCCAGTTCCCAAGTGCACGTTTCCAACTAAATCGAAATACGAGTTTCTTGCCCATGGTCAATCGCTCCTTAAGTTTGCGGCCCCGGCAAACTACCCCCGGCACCCATCTTGTTCCCAAAACCCCAAGGGCACCAATGACCCAATGGTGGTTCACCTTAGAGCATTCTTGTTCCCTGCGTCAAACGGCACATTTGGCGATCAAGTCGCTGCCTTGAGAGTTAACTAGTTTCTGTGGCGGATAGCCTTTTTTTTCTCCCCTATCGAACCACATAAGGTCTATCCCCTCAAAAAGAGTCGAGATTCTCCGCAATCGGGCGAATTCGGGTGCTTATCGCTAGATTCAAGTGGTGTTTGGGCACGTCGGCCCGTTACCCCTCGGGTTTTGCTTCAATTTTGGGTTCGATTCGCTACGGCTGGGCGAGCAACACCAGGTTGTGGCAGAACACCGCGCAGCCGACGCTGGAGGCAAAATTCTTATATCCCTTGAAAAGGCACCGCTTGAGTTTGAACGCGCGTTTTAGCACGGAGATGGTGCCTTCGACCCCAGCGCGGAAACTTTGTCCGGCCCGAAACGCCTCCGCGTGCTCTCGGTCTGCCTCCTTCTGGGTGCGGCGGCCCTTTTTGCAGATGGATACGGTTTCTATTTCCTGTTCGAGTTCCGCAAGCTGCCGTACGCTTTCATAAAAGCCCTTGTCGGCCGCCAGCGTTTCGGGAGGGCGACCGAAAAGACTGCGATGAGCGTCGAGCGTCTCGCTCAACAGGTCCTTGTCGTCTTCGCGTTCGGGCATTGTGCGGTAGTGGGTGATGAATTTCTCGCCCGTCTGCGCGATGAGAACCTTGTGCCCAAACTCGATCGGCTTGCCGGCCTTGCCCCGCTTCAAGAGCTCGGTGTGCTCCTCGAAGAGGCTGTAGACCTTCTCGCCTGCGGGCACCACCTCGCCCTCGAAGATGCGCCGTTGCGCCTGGTCGATGATGCGCTCCACGGTCGGTGTGTACAGCGCGAGTTCCGGTGCCTCCAGGGAGGCGGGGGAAGCCGCTGTTGCACGTCCTTGCTCACGCCTACAATCCAGCAGACACGCTCAATCAACGTGCCGTAGCTGCGCTTTACCTTGCGTTGCGTGGCCTTGCTTGAGCTCTTGGCGTTGCGGGCGATGTAGAAGGCCAGCTTCTTTACCTTCTTGTCGTGGTAGCGGTGCTTCAAGCCCAGTTCCGGCCACGCCTGTTGCGCCTGCCGGAGAATGCGGCAAAGAACGCGGAAGCTATCCCACAGCAGCGAGGAATCCGTGGGGTAATGAATGTTGGCCTCATAGGCCGTCGTGTCCGTGCGCAGCTTCTCGCCGCAGATCCATGCCTCCTCCTTCGCGTACCGCGCCAGGGCCAGATTCACCGCCTTCCACGTCTCCTCCGACAGCGCCGCGAACGCCTTGCCCACGAACGAGAAGTCCATCATCGGTTTGGCAAAACCCAGCCCCACGAAGCTCCGCAGGAAATCGCTATTCTCGATACGTATCACCACATCCCGGTAACTGTCTCCTTCCACAAACATTACCACCAGCGACCGCAGAATCTCCTCGGA
This sequence comes from uncultured bacterium, assembly GCA_963977445.1. Classification (GTDB taxonomy): domain Bacteria; phylum Hydrogenedentota; class Hydrogenedentia; order Hydrogenedentales; family JAEUWI01; genus JAEUWI01. The sequence continues at coordinate 12,500 of CAXBPH010000166.1, forward strand.
CGTGTACCGGCTTTCCCGGCCCGACTTCGAACGCGACAGCCATTGACAGAAGTCCCCGTGGACCAGATCCAACACCGCTGGGTTCGCCACTAGAAGGTCGTTGATGGTGCCGTACTTCTGCCGGTAGGCGGCAACGACCTTCGTCGGGCTTGACGGGAGTATGAAATCCAAGTACATTTGACTCACTGATTTGGTTCTCATGGCCTGCTCCTTTCTGTGATTGGTGTCACAGGTGTTTTGTGCAAGAGGAGTAGGCCATTTGTTTGTCATTTTGTCAACTCAACTATCCGCCACAGAAACTAACTAAGGAGACGCACATCAACCGTTTCATCAACACCATCCACGATCATGGTGTTGGATTCGACAAGCATGACATCGGGCATTTCCAAGCTATCCTGTCGTTGAGGGGGCATGCTAATATCTACGTTCTCACAACATGGTCATAAAACAGAGGGCGATTCATATAATGACGGCATTGGCAGAATTACTGGAACACTTCCGGACGACGTCCCAATCGGAAAGCGAAAAAGGCACCTACTTCGAAGAGCTTATACGGTGCTATTTTCGCTATGAGGCCACTTTTAAAGATCTCTACAGCGATGTGTGGCTCTATTCGGATTGGGCAAAATCTCAGGGCATGGCGGGGCACGATACGGGCATCGATTTGGTGGCCAAAACCAGCGGCACGGAAGAATACCACGCCATTCAATGTAAGTTTTATGACCCGGACCACAAGATCCAGAAGTCGGATATTGATAGCTTCTTTACCGCCTCGGGGAAAAAGCCCTTTACCCACCGCATCATTGTGACCACCACCGACCATTGGGGCATACATGCCGAGGCGGCCTTAATCGACCAGCAGCCCGCCGTGACCCGCATCGACTTGGTGGATCTCGAAAACAGTCAGATTGACTGGAGCGCATACAAGCACCAGAAAACGCCGGTGCTCAAGGCCAAGAAAAGCCTCCGGCCCCATCAGGAAGAGGCCCTCGAGCGGGTCACTACCGGACTCCAGACCGCCGACCGGGGCAAGCTCATCATGGCCTGTGGCACGGGAAAGACCTACACCAGCCTCAAGGTCGCCGAAAAGGTCGCGGGCAAGGGCAAACGGGTCCTGTTTCTGGTGCCGAGCCTTTCCCTCTTGTCCCAGACCCTCACCGAATGGACCCAGGAAAGCGTCACGCCCCTCCACAGCTTCGCCGTGTGCTCCGATAGCGACGTGGGCAAGAAGCGGGTCGCCAACGAAGATATCGTCACCACCTTCGCCCATGAACTGCGCTACCCGGCCACCACCCACGCCAAAAGCCTCGCCGTGGAGATGAAAAAGCGGCACGACGCCCAGCACATGAGCGTGGTCTTTTCCACTTACCATTCCATCGACGTCATCAGCAAAGCGCAGAAGAAATTTGGACTGGATGACTTCGCCCTCATCGTTTGCGACGAAGCCCACCGCACCACCGGAGCGACCCACGCCGACGGCATCGAAAGCAGTTTTGTAAAGGTCCACCAGAACGACTTTATCCGGGCGGACAAGCGCATCTACATGACGGCCACGCCCCGCATCTACGCCGACATCGCCAAGGCCACGGCCATCCAAGATGACGTGGTGTTGTGCTCCATGGACGACGAAGAACTCTATGGCCAGGAATTGCACGTCATCAACTTCTCCGAGGCCGTGGCCCGTGGTTTGCTGGTGGATTACAAGGTCATCGTCTTAACGGTAGACGAGGCCCACATCAGCGCCCGGCTGCAAGACTTGCTCAAAGACACGAACAACCAGATTAATGTGGACGATGCGGCGAAAATTGTGGGCTGCTGGAAGGCCCTGAGCAAGCAAGACCAAGAAGGCGCGCTGGTGGATGATGCCGAGCCCATGCGCCGGGCCGTGGCCTTCTGCCAGGTCATTGAGGCGAAGCTGGGGGCAAAAACCGGTAAGGTCAGCTCGAAGAATATCGCGAGCATGTTCCAGGCCGTCGTCGAAGCCTATCAGGAGCAGGAACCCGATCACGCCAGCCTCCACTGTGAAGCCGAGCATGTGGACGGCAGCATGAACGCTACCGAGAAGGAAGCCAAACTCGACTGGCTCAAGGCCGAAGCCCCCGAGGACACCTGCCGCATCCTGAGCAACGTCCGCTGTCTTTCCGAAGGCGTCGATGTGCCCGCGCTGGACGCCGTCCTCTTTCTCACCCCCCGCAATTCCCAGGTGGACGTGGTCCAGTCGGTGGGCCGGGTCATGCGCAACGCCCCCGGCAAGAAACGGGGCTACGTCATCCTCCCCGTGGTGATTCCCGAAGGCATGAAGCCCAGCGAAGCCCTGAATGACAACAAAGTCTACAAGGTGGTGTGGGAAGTCCTCCAGGCCCTCCGTTCCCACGATGACCGCTTCGATGCCCTGATCAATAAGCTCGATCTCATCGGCAAAGACGCGAAGAAAATGGAAGTCATCGCCATCACCGACAAATTGACCAAGAAAGGCGAGAAAAAGAAGGGTCAGAAAGAAACCGGCAAAGGCCAACACAGCATCGGCGCGGCGGGGCAAGATAACACCCCCATCCCCGAGCAAACTCAAATTCAATTTCAGATGGGCGAAATCGAGCGGGCCCTTTATGCCAAGGTGGTGAAGAAATGCGGTACTCGTGACCACTGGGAGAAGTGGGCAGGGGACATTGCGCGCATCGCCAAAACCCATATCACCCGCATCCGCACCATCATCGAGAACCCCAAAAACACCAAAGAGGTGGCCGCCTTCACCGCCTTCGCCAATGAATTGCGGGACGATCTCAATG